>DASVRX010000001.1:0-1712 GCA_036388375.1 Pedobacter sp.
TGGGAAGAAGCCAGAAATGAAGCCCGTAACGAAGAAAGAGCGCAGAAACAAAAAGATGTTAAAGCAACTACAAGCGCAGTGAAGAAGGTTAAAGAATCAGTTGAAAAATCAACTTTAGGAGATCTTGACGTATTAGCTCAATTAAAAGAGCAAATGGAAGGTGCCGAAAGTAAAGCAGCTGCAAAAAAGCCTGCTAAGAAAGCAACTGAAGAAGAAGGAGCTGAATAATAATTCAAACCTCGTAATACTAACCCCTGCTGAAATCAGCAGGGGTTTTTTGTTTATACCTCTGCAATAGTCATCTGATGAATTAGGCAGATTCAATAGATTCTCTAATGACTTTCTGATTAATTTTTTACCTTTGCCGAAATCATTACTGATGCAAAACTTAACCCTTTTAGACGGCCAAAAGTTTCAGATAACCATTAAGCGCCTCTGCCATCAGTTAATTGAAAATCATAATGACTTCTCTAATACGGTAATTTTAGGAATACAACCACGCGGGATATTTCTCTCAAACCGCATTGCAGCAGAACTGAGAAACATTTTACCACAAGCAACGATAATAAACGGAAATCTCGACATCACCTTTTTTCGTGATGATTTCAGACGACGTGAAGGGCCCCTGGTTCCCAACAGTACACAAATAGATTTCATTATAGAAGGCAAGAAAGTCATTCTTATTGACGATGTGCTGTGGACTGGCAGAACCATTCGTTCGGCGATGGACGCCATGCTTGCATTTGGCAGACCTGAAAAAGTGGAATTGTTGGTTCTGATAGACAGACGTTTTTCAAGGCATTTACCGATAGAACCTGATTATATAGGGCTTCAGGTTGACTCTATCGATTCTCAAAAAGTACTGGTTACCTGGAAAGAAGCCGACCAGGAAGATAAAGTTATTTTACTATCAGAAACAGCAGAATAGATGGCAGAAAGCAATCAGAAATTGAGTACCAGGCATCTTTTAGGAATAAAAGATTTAAATCAAAATGATATTCAATTAATTTTTGAAACTGCTGATACTTTCAAGGATGTTCTGAACCGTCCAATTAAAAAAGTACCATCCTTACGGGATATCACCATTGCCAATATCTTTTTCGAAAACTCTACCCGAACCAGGTTATCATTTGAGCTTGCACAAAAACGACTATCTGCAGATACAGTCAACTTTGCTGCATCTTCATCATCGGTAAGCAAAGGAGAAACGCTTATCGACACGGTAAATAATATTCTGGCGATGAAAGTGGATATGGTCGTGATGCGTCACCCCTACCCTGGAGCGGGGGTTTTTCTCAGCAAAAAAGTAAAAGCACAAATTGTGAATGCCGGCGACGGTGCACATGAACACCCAACTCAAGCCTTGCTCGATGCTTTTTCAATCAGGGAAAAATATGGCGATGTTACAGGTAAAAAAGTGGCTATCATAGGCGATATTCTACATTCGAGGGTAGCACTCTCCAATATTTTATGTTTGCAAAAGCTTGGGGCAGAGGTAATGGTTTGCGGACCAACAACGCTAATCCCTAAATATATTACTTCACTTGGTGTTCGAGTAGAGTTTGATCTCATGAAAGCGTTGCAATGGTGCGATGTGGCAAATATGCTTAGAATTCAGCTTGAGCGGCAGGACATCAAATACTTCCCTTCCCTTAGAGAATATACGATGCTGTATGGATTGAATAAAGGCATTCTTGATTCTCTCGACAAGG
>DASVRX010000002.1:0-3256 GCA_036388375.1 Pedobacter sp.
GACCTCCCTGTCAAGGTTTCAGCACGATGGGTAGACAGAACAAAGACGATTACCGCAACGATCTCTTTAATCATTTTTTTAGGCTTGTAAGCGAAACTCGTCCCGCTTTTTTTGTTGCCGAGAATGTGCCGGGAATTTTAAATGAAAAATATGACGATTTAAGAACAAAGGCTTTTGAAAGGGTAGCAGGAGAATATGTTTTGCTAGACCCGTTCTTCGTTACTGCATCTGATTATGGTGCGCCCACCATTAGAAAAAGAGTTTTTTTTATTGGTTATAAGCGGGAATGTTTATCTAAGGATTTAACTACTACAGACTTTCTTCCATCTCCGGAAACCGAACAAACATTAGTCAAAGACGCATTATACGGGTTACCGGAATCCATATCCTCGGAATGGCTACGGGAGAAAGACGGGTGGCAGCTTGTAGAAAAAAAGAACGACAGCAGTTTTATGAAAAAAGTAGTCGGTGAAATTCCGAAAGGCGTAGGTCATAAAATTTCCGTTAAGCGTTATACGGAACAAAATCAAACTTCCGGATGCCAAGGAACAAGACATACGCCTGATGTCGAAGAAAGATACCGCAATTTAGAATACGGAAAACAAGATAAAGTTTCGAAAGCTATCAAATTGAATCCAGAAGGATTCTGTCCTACTTTACGCGCCGGCACCGGCAGCGATAAAGGTGCTTATCAAGCAGTTCGCCCTATTCATCACAAAAAGCCTAGAGTGATAACGCCGCGCGAAGCAGCCAGATTACAGGGATTTCCCGATTGGTTCGTTTTTCATCCCACTAAATGGCACAGTTTTCGTCAGATCGGAAATAGTGTCAGTCCGATAGTCGCAGAATATCTCATGAAAAAAATTAAGGATTATTTAGAAAATTAAGCTTTTCTCATACTAGTTCCTTTAAAATCTTATTTCTAATTTTAATAGAACGGTTTAATTTTATGGCTCAAAAAAACACCCCTGAAATAACTGTCGATGCATCCCCGACTAAAGAATTCTTCATAGATATTTTGGTACGGGATATACAATTGGATTTTGCAATTGCCGAATTAATAGATAATAGCATCGACGGTGCAAAGCAACTTAGACAATCCGAATTAAAATCAATGCCCGATAAGAATGGTGCGGACGGCAAACCTTTCTCGGGACTATATATAAATGTTAAATTCGATAAAAACGAATTCAAAATAGAAGATAATTGCGGCGGTATCGGTGTTGAAATAGCCCGTAAATATGCATTCAAATTCGGTCGAACATCCGATACTCCTAAAGTCAATCGCTCTATCGGTCAATTCGGTGTCGGTATGAAGAGAGCGTTATTTAAATTGGGAAGGTTTTTTCAGATTGAATCGGTGGCGAAAGATTCGAGCTTTTTACTAAATCAAGATGTAGACGAATGGAAACAGGAGTCGAATAAAGACGAACACGGTTTTGAAAAATGGGAATTCGAGTTCGACAAAGTGGAAGAAAATCAAAATAACGATGTTAAGAACTGCGGAACTACAATTATTGTAACCAAGCTGAACGATAGTATTAAAAAAGAACTCGAGCTAAAAAAATTTCAGAATAGATTGATAGAACTTATCGAGAATCAGCAGGCAGAAAGTTTGGCACATGGAATAAAGATTACGATTAACGATTATTCTTTAAAAACGACCGACTTCAAACTTTTGTCTTCAAGCGAAATAAAACCTATCTATTCTGTAAAACAGCATACAGTCAAAACCGATGAGAAAAAAGGAGTTGTTAAGGTATCTATTTTTGCCGGTGTAGGGCGCGAAGCAAAACTGTTGGAAGCTGGATGGTATATTTTTTGTAACGGCAGGATGGTTGTCAAAGCCGACAAAACCAGTTTAACGGGCTGGGAGTTAAGGGATTTGAAAGACGCAAACACAGACGACTCGGATGAAAAAAGCGCCTCCACACCTAAAGCTCATTATCAATTCGCACATTTTCGCGGTTTCGTATATTTCGAATCGGAAGACTCGGTTTTATTACCTTGGAATACGACCAAAAGCAGTATCGACACAGAGTCACCCGTATTTCAAACCACAAGATTAGAAATGATTTCCGCACTACGACAGGTTATCGATTTTTTAAATAATTTAGATAAAGAAAGGCGTCGCGGCGAATCTTTCTTAGCGAATAAAATGAGTGAAGCTACCGAAGCCTCTATCGGGGATATTAGTGCTAGGTCGGCAGCTTTTAAGGCACCGAAATCGAAATTCGATCCTAAAAAGCCTGAAACCGTCAAAATTACTTACCACAAGCCTACCGAAGAATTCGAAATAGCAAAGAAGTTACTAAAGGCAAATAGTGCAAAGGAAGTCGGGGAAGAAACTTTCAGATTTTATCTCAATATGCAGAAAGTGAAGGGGGCGAAATGACAGAGAAGCCCGTCACGAGTTTTGAAAAATTCAATTATGGTTTACGTCCTGCGAAAAACATCGAGCGAAAGATGATGGCTGACGGTTTTCGCCGACTTTCAGGATTCGGTAAGGTAAATGAGTATACTTATATAGGTATGGGATCGCTTTATTTTACCGATTTTACCTTGTTTCATAGATTATTGAATTTTCGCAGGATGATAAGTATAGAATCTTCGGATAAAGAAAAGTATCAGAAGAGATTCGATTTTAATAAGCCTTTTCGTTCTATAGAAATAAAATTCGGGCGAACATCGTCTGAACTCCCGAAACTCAAATGGAAAGATAAAGCCGTCGTTTGGCTTGATTACGACGGAAAGCTTGAAATGGAATGTATAAACGACATAATTTTGTTATGTGCAAACGCAGCTTCAGGAACTTTTATCTGCTTTTCCGTTAATGTCGATCCAACAAAAGTAGATTTCAGCAAAACCGGCTCATCAAAAAAAGAGAGTAATGAGGAAGTCGATGAAGAAACGGAGGATTCCGATGAAGAAATTCGAGAAAATACTTTCGTCGATGAAAAATATGTAGCCGGTGAAAGCGAAATTCGACTTTTAGAGTATTTGAATAGCGAATTCGGTGAAACCGGATTGTTGCCGAGCGGACTGGATCTACTCGACATGCCTGGATGGAACTTTGCGACAGTATGTCGACAGATAATAGATAATCAGATTCAAGAGACTTTGAAACAAAGAAACAGTCTAGCCGAAGAAGAAGAGGAGTTTCACTATCATCAAATCTTTAATTTTCACTATGAGGATGGAGCCAAGATGCTAACGGTCGGGGGGGTAATTTATCAGCAGAAGGATATTAAAAAGT
>DASVRX010000003.1:0-3851 GCA_036388375.1 Pedobacter sp.
AAGATGATGAACGAAACTTCGGCAAAGAAAAACGCTTGACTCCGGAACAAACTTTATTTTCTAAATACAGCGATTGTGACGACAGGGCGGCCTTATTTTTTTATCTGGTTAAGGAGATCTATAATCTTCCAATGATTGCTCTCCTATATCCCACTCACATCACAATGGCTGTGCAGTTTGATAAGCCGGCAGGCAAGCCGATCATTTATAATGGGAAAAAGTATTATGTGTGTGAACCTACGCCACAGATGCAGGACTTGAAGATTGGGCAGATGGCTGAAAAATATAGGAACCTGAATTATGAGGTGGTGTATGCCTATGAGCCATGATGCTTAATTGTACACGAATTGGATAAAAATATTGCTTAACCCATATTGTATCCACGGGTTGGTTATTATGAATTGATACCACTACAATCTCTGCTTCAATCAACCATTTTGTCTCATCTGCTCTATTACTAGGAGTTGTGTTAATTCCTTTAACATATCCGCTAGCGGGCTTTACGCCTAATAAAAGACAACAAGCGCAGCTTTGAGAATATTTTTCCAAACCGTTTTTGATGTCTTGGGAATTTAGGGTAAACCGGCTCATATTCATAGCGCTTTTGTCCATAATGTAGACACCAGTTCACAAGATGCAATACCTTTTGAACCGGAAAGCGTCGGCAATGTAATTATCCAGAACCATTTGCGGTGAAATTGAATGGCTACTTGGTAATATTTTTATTCCCTGATTGTATCATCTCACAAACAATCTTCGTAATGTAATAAACACAAAGACGTGAAATATGAAACTAAAAACATTAATAACCGGTTTTACCCTTCTTTTAAGCTTTTATGCATGCAAGAAAGATCATTCGGTGACTAATGAGATATATGGCGAATGGTATGAGGAACGCCAATGGGATGATAGCCTAATTTTCCGACAGGCTTACAATTTTAGAAAAAATGGAGGAATAGTTATTACAAATAGTCTTATTAGTAGCGCTACTGCCAAGCAAAAGGGACTTATCTCTAGAATTCAAGGAAGTTTTAGCTTCTCTGGAGACAGCTTGGTTATTTCAAACATCGGGTATTATACCTCGGGAGGCGAGGGGCCTAAAAGATTTGAGGAACTGATCTATATCGCTCAAAATTCAAGAACTGCCTACAAGCCTGTTTACTCACAAGACAAGTCAATCCTCACCTTATTTTTTAATTGTCCCGACTTTGCCAATTGTATACCATTTCCAAAGTTAACGCGGGTCAAGTTTTAATACAAGTATAACCCTAAAGGGATTTATGATTCGCTCTACTGTAATGTTATCGCACCGCCCTAGCAAAAATTAACAATTTGATGCGGAAACTAAAAGTAAGAAGCCCTTATCAGTGATACCTTTCATCAGGAAGATGGTGAGCTCAACCTCGGCAAAGAACCGGCATAAAACCAAAGCAAATCTTTTCGAACAACTGCCATTTCAACGAACCTGTCGCGTTGTGTCTTAACTTGGTTGAGGAAATCTATAACCTCCGATGATTGCACTATAATCCTACCAACATTACCATGGCGTTGAGATTGGATAAACCTACAAACAAATCGAATATTTATAGCTTGAAAACATTATTCGTGAGAGGTTCAATCTTAAATGCAGGATTTGAGCGGATTGAAAAGGCTCTTAGTAATGTCGAAAACTTGAAAGGTGAGGTTAATAGCAAGAACTTAAATCACGACATCACAAACAAAAAAGCCCTACCATATCTGGCAGGGCTGATTTAAATTTGATTTTAATGTTAATATGCTGTTGTGTTCGGACTAAAATTGGCCCAGCCAGCAGCCCAATTATTCGTATCCATGGCACCGCGATATGTAACTACATCAAAACCAGTGAGACCTGTAAAGCTTGCGCCTGTTTTTGCAACGGAAGTAGTTGTTAGTGTCAAATTAGGCGCACTAAGGCTTGTATTTGTAATGTCCGCAGCTGCAGCGTTTGCTAAGGTTGTATTAGCGTTAGCCGTTAAACCTGCAAAAGTAGATAAAGCTGCCGCATCAGGAAAGTTTGCACCAGCGGTGCTTACTTTAAATATAGCCTGATTTGCGAACACAAGATTATTTTTAAACTCGGACTCACCTGAAGATAAATGATTGCCGGCTTCTACAGTAGCAATTTCAACCGCAGATTTTAAGTGGTCAATAATAATTGAATTTCTTAGAACGAATTTTGTGCCTTTTCGGAAAATTACACCAGCATTATGCTTCGCATTTGCACTGGCCCCTGGACCGATGAAGGTAAAGTTTGATAGCATAGGTTTGTTAAAAGGCTGATCATTTACTGTACTTCCATTATCAGATTCAATACCATTTGAAGCACCACTTGCAGAAGCATCATAAATACTTGGATCTTTAATAGAAATGGCATATTGTATACGTCCATTATAACCGTATTCAAAATCGAAATCATCATCAGTACATCTGTAAGCTATTAAATTCTTACAATTTACGGTACCTCCGAAAAACTCGAACGCATCATCGCCACCGTAAGAAACTTGGACGTTTTCTACAACTGTACCAGAACCTACAGCGGCCATGGTTAAACCGTTAATTTCTTTATCCTGGGCGATCGCTATTCCTGCATATTCAATACGCACATATTTAATAACGCCTGAATTATCGTTTGCTATAGGATTTGCACCACCACCATATTTAGCAACGTCAGTTCCTAAGGCACCTCCTTCATATTGTGCTTCACCACCGGCTTGATTTATTGGAGCCCTGCCACATACAATGATTCCAGACCAATCACCGATATTACGTTCACCTGCTGGCCTATTTGAAGTAAAGATAATCGGCTGACTAGCAGTGCCAGCAGCATTGATCATACCACCACGTTCGATAATCAACGCAGCATTAGAAACCTTATCACCTTTAATTACTGTCCCCGGCTCAATTGTTAAAGTTGCGCCACTCATCACCCGAACATAGCCATTCAATGCCCAAACCCGATCAGATGTTAATGTTTTGTTTGATGTAATTTGGCCTGAAAGGGTTTCAGGTGCAAATATCTCGTCTTCTTCCTCCTCAGTCTTTTTACATGATGACAAGACTGTCAATCCTGACAATAAAATAACTGCTAAAAATTTTAAACTTTTCATGATTCTATTTAATTTATTGCAAAGTAAACGTTCGCGTTTTACCTAATCTTAAAGGGAGTGTTAAGAAATTACTTCCTAAAATTTATAACTAAATGACAAGTTAAAATTGGTACCGTATTTACGGGACGCAATTGTTTGATCATCTTCAACAGAATACTTCTTATCCTTATTTACATCCTGATAAAGCACACTAGCTTGGTTTAGCAAATCACTAGCATTCAGTTTTATCTCGGCTCTATTCTTAATTATTCTACGGCTTATCTGAAAATCAATAACATCCCTTGGGTTTTCGACAATATCGGGATAGTCATATTGAAAATCTCCTCCGGAAGTATACTGACCAAATCCAACGATACCTATGCGTTTGCCTATCCGGTTATAAAGAGCATTCACATTCCAATTTTTATTACTGTATGATAAACCCCCGTTTATTAAATATGGAGATTGACCCTGTAAAGCCCTACTGTCATTGTTATTAGGATTAGATTTTCTATCCAAATTAACATCCGACTTAATAAGGGATAAATTTGCAAAAGCCGTCATATTATTCCACAATGCCGATTCAGAACCTAAAAACGAAAGCTTTTGCCTTGCCTCGAATTCCATCCCAAGTAAAGTAGCACTTTGAGCATTTTTATAAGTCATTGTTTTACTTGCTGCTACCGTCCCCACTTCAAATACTTGTTCAATAGCGTTATTAAAATCCTTGTAAAAAGCTGAAAC
>DASVRX010000004.1:0-2637 GCA_036388375.1 Pedobacter sp.
AAATTTTCACACTTGATGCAACAGTCGGTAGTTTAAATGATTCTTGGAGATGGAGAAATCGAGACGGCTTAAGATCTCTAGGAGGACTAGACCCGGTAAAATTAGCAACAGCTTTGAATTTAAGTGAAAATTTTATTAAAGAATCTATCGTTTCGGCGTATGTTAAACAAAATGAGCTAAAAACACTTAGTTGCGATAGTCTGAGGTTTTGTGCAAGTTGTTTACAATCCGGTTATCATAGCGCGCTGTATCAACTTTTATTTCTCGGTAAATGCCCAATCCATCAAGAATCGTTTAAAACTCAGTGCCCGAATTGCGGAAACGTAATATCTTACCGACTTAACAATGATTCCTTTAAAAAACCATACGGTTGTTCAAAATGCAAAATAATATTTTGTCCGTCTTTATCAAAAAACGTTGGAAAATCGATAATTGTAGATGAAGATGAAAGGGAAGCTAGTCTTGAACCGCTAGTGTCCTGGCTACCGCGCAGGGGAAACTTTGAAGTTCTCGAATACAGGTTAAAACCGGATACTAACGAGGGATTTTGCGCGGCAAAGCAGGAAGAAATAATTACTCATATTACATCGTTTTGGTCGAATATAATGCCGTTTTCAGCAGAATTGAAAAAGACTTTGAATAAGCAGTTGCCTATTTCAAATAATTTTATTCATTTGAAAATTGAATTTAATGAAACTAAAACTAAAGAAGAGGGAACTGATTTCTTTGGTAGGGAATGGGATAAAGATTTATATGGCATATATAAATCAATTGGGCGTCATTTTAAGAAGACATTATTATTTGAGCATGTAAAATGTATTGATTCAGTCGGACGAAATACTTGGTGGGGAGAGTATGTATCGGCGTGTACCGGCAAGATTTGTTTCTATTCCAATGCGTTTTTATTATGGCGGATGTATTTTGAAGGGCTTGGTCACCCAGTAAATTTATTTAAGAAATATAAAGGTAGCCCGCTTTATCGCACTCATATTAATTGGAATCCGCCATCTTATGATAGTTCTGAATCAGTGCTGAAAAGGCTATTTGCATTTGAGTGTTATTGGGTCTTCTTTGAGTGCTTATCAATTGCGAAAACTTTAAATTCTAATAATACTTATTCATTTAACACGTTTAGTATTGAGAAGAACTATATTCCTTACTGGATTATCGCCCCAAGAGTACAGGGGAAAATTACGAATCGTTTCGATTTTCATTATTGGCTAAATAAGGCAGAACTTAAGCAACTAAAAGAAACCTTACCATATGCTTCTCAATCTAAAGCCGTAAATGGTTTGTCTGAACAGGAGTTACCGTAACTATTCAGGTAGTTTTGTTCTGATTTCTTGCTGCTTCCTCGATTGGAACAATCATAGTAGCTACGTTGCTAATTGCTTCTCTCATAAGGTGTGCGTAGAACCATTCGTTTGGTAATTCCGGTTCATAGGTATAACGTCCCTTGTCAAAAGTATTTTTTGCAACCTCTGCAAAGGAATCAACGAGCAGTCGAGGCATAGACCATTTTCCCTCATCATCTTCAGCATTTTTTTCTAAGAGAAGGGATGCCTTTGAATACTGCTCGGCAAGTTGGAATATCTTATAGAAATCCGGTACCGTTTTGGGTGAACCTTTTTTTACCATTTTTAAATCTCCGTTAAAAGGGTGAACATTTAATTTAGCGGGTTAAAGAGATTGGTTTGCTTTTTAAAGCCTGTTCTAAAGCAATCAGCAGACTTTTGCCTTGTTTTCTCGCTGAAGACAAATATGAGCGGACGCGGCAGAAAGTCGTCACGCCTTCGGTAGTGCGGAAACAGCCGGCAATCTTCTGCTGGAGCTTTAGCATTCGCAGATCGCGCTCGGAGCCGTTATTGTCGGAGGGAACGGCGAAATCCGTCATAAACCTCAGCACTTCCGCTTTATTCTTAATAAAACGATTGAGCAAATTCCCGGCGGTCAGTCCGACGCTTTTGAGTTTGGGGGAGCCGCGAACGGCTTCTTCAGCTTTGGCGATCAGCGTGTCATAACGACTGAGAAAGTCTTTGTGAAGTCCCCTATCAAGTTCCGAAAGCGAGCTATTCCGAGCCGTTTCGACCGCATCCTTAATCTCGATTAAAAGCTTCGCCAGTGCGGTCGTCCAAGGTTCGTGGTCGGGTTCAGCCTCGCCGATAAAAGTCAGATCACGCAACAAATGTGCATTACAAAGGCTGTGTTTGCATTGCTGATACCACTTATAAGAAAACCAGCCGTCTCTAACAAGCGTGCCTTTGAATTGATTGAGAATGCCGATTGCATTAAACGCGGCTTGACCACGATGCGTGTGCGAAGCCAGATGAGTCAGCGAATCAGTGCGGGCGACGTGAACCCAGGCATTGGTTCCATTGATCCTGATACCAGTTTCGTCTGCGCCGATCACTGCCGAATCGCGAATCGCCGCCTTGATGCGTTGCTCGCTTCTAATGAGCTTGGTTGAGCAAAGCCGGGCAGCGCGCTGGATGGAAGCCTGCGAGATGTCGCAGCCGAATAAATCGCGCATCGCTTCCTGTGTCCGAGCGACGGGCAGAAGCTGATAAAGATGCAGATAAAGCGCGCGTGATAAAACGCTTGCACCATACTGCACCGGGGCTTTGACGGCGGCAGGGA
>DASVRX010000005.1:0-1810 GCA_036388375.1 Pedobacter sp.
AACGTCCCGGTCGTAAGAGAGCAGAGTCTAATACATCTGGTCTGTTAGTAGCTGCCATAATGATAATGCCAGAATCTGTTCCGAAACCATCCATTTCAACAAGCAATTGATTCAGAGTATTTTCACGTTCATCATTTCCGCCAACAATGTTGTTTTTCCCCCGTGCACGTCCAATCGCGTCAATCTCATCAATAAAAATAATACAAGGCGCTTTATCTTTTGCCTGGCGGAACAAATCCCGAACACGTGATGCTCCTACCCCAACAAACATTTCAACAAAGTCTGAGCCTGACAGAGAGAAGAACGGCACTTGTGCCTCTCCCGCTACTGCTTTGGCAAGCAATGTTTTACCGGTTCCGGGGGCACCTACTAATAAAGCTCCCTTAGGGATCTTACCTCCCAAATTGGTATACTTCTGCGGGTTTTTAAGGAAATCGACAATTTCCATAACCTCCAGTTTAGCCTCTTCAAGCCCGGCAACATCGTTAAATGTAACGTTAACCTGCGATTCTTTATCAAAAAGCGTAGCTTTTGACTTTCCAATATTGAAGATCTGGCCACCAGCGCCACCACCGGCACCGCCACCCATTCTCCGCATAATGAACACCCAAAAACCTATAAGTAATAATACCGGCAAAATGATAGACATGAACCAACTGGCCCAAAAGTTATCACGGGTATCCGCTTCTACAGGTGTACGCTGATTTGAGGGAAGACCTCGTTCCGCTTCCTGTAATTTTCTGTCAAGACTCTCTAATGAGCCGATGTTAAACTTATACTGCGGCGTTCTTGCGGAGGACATATTGAAGTTGTTTCCTTCTCCCTGAACATCTTTATATTTAGTCTGTTTCAGCCGATCTGGCTTGATGTAAACCTCAACAACATATAAATCATTGTTTTTATAGGTTACCAGCTTTGCTACATCCCTTGGGATAAGCATTTCACTTTCAAACTTTTGATACGTGATTGGCTTTGTGGTAGAACTGTTCCAAAAATACTGAACAGCAAATAATGCTATAATAATAGCAACATACAGCCACATAATATTAAATTTCGGCGGAGCCGGGACGATCTTTTTACCCGGAATACGCTTTCTTACTGGCTTTTTATTTTCTGGTTTTACTTCTTTCATTTTTAATTAGATGTGGCCCTAGGCACTTTGATAATATTTCATTTCAGCATCTCCCCACAAATCTTCTATTCCATAGAATTCCCTTTTATCTGTTTTAAAGATATGCACTACCACATCGATATAATCCAGTAAAACCCACTCTCCATGTTCAAGTCCTTCTATTCGGTAAGGATGCTGCTTAGATGCTTTGAACACCTCTTGCTCAACACTCATGGCAATGGCTTTAACCTGAGTTGAGGATTCAGCATGGCAGACTACAAAATAATCTGCAACCGAACTATTTATATTTCTTAAGTCTAATCTTACAATTTCATTTCCCTTCTTTTCCTGTATTCCATGAATAGCGAGTTCTGAAGTGAATGTTGATTCGTTAATTGCTTTGTTTTTTAACATTAAAAAAAATTAGTTTTGATAAATTTAAAATTTACTCACGATTAGTTTGCAAAATAACACTTTTTCGAGACTATTTGTTGGCCAAAATGTAGTAAGATTAAACCGGGTGGATTCTACGAACAATTTTTTAAAGAATGAATTGTCAAAATCCACGCCATTGTCTGAAGGCACTGTTATATTGGCAGACGAACAATTTGCCGGTCGTGGCCAAACAAGCAATACCTGGGTTAGTGAACCCGGCAAAAATCTAACATTTAGTCTACTTCTTCTCCCCAAATTTGTCAG
>DASVRX010000006.1:0-14781 GCA_036388375.1 Pedobacter sp.
ATTCGGTTCGGTAGAGGTTTTCGTTAAAATTACGGTATTGATTATTTACGCCAATTAATAGAGTTACAACATCAAAAGTTCTCGTAAGTCGTTCCCGATTAATGTTATCAATTAAATCTCTGGTGGTCCAACCGGCGCCAGCAATAACTTTAATGAAGTTTGATTTTAGCCCCTTGATTTCTAAGGAATCTACCAATTGTCTGGGAAAAGATTGTTCCGAAAAAACACCATAACCTACTGTATAAGAATCGCCCAAAGCCAGGTAACTGAATGTGCCGGGAGGGCTTTTAGGAGTGCTGTCAAGGACGGTTGTAGGTAGAGGATTACCTACTAAAGATGCGTTTGCGGAATCCTGCTTTTCACAAGAAGTAAAAAATACTATTAAAGATATCAGGATTAATTTCATCACCGTCTTTTTAATAGGTACGAGAATTTTCCAGTTAGGGATTTAGTTCACCAGCGTCATTTCGAAAAGCTCCAGAATATTGTTTTTCAAACGGGACTTCACTTCTTCCATATTGGGTTTATAACCAAGTTCACGCTCCATAGACGTTACATCTTTATCGTCAATCCCGCAAGGCACTATATTTTTAAAATACGCTAAATCGGTACTAACGTTAAATGCAAATCCATGCATAGTTACCCATCGGCTACAGCGCACACCCATAGCGCAAATTTTTCTGGCTTTTTCATTATCCGCGTCAAGCCATACACCGGTGTAACCCGAATATCTACCGGATGGAATGCCATATTGGCTTAGTGTTAAAATAACAGCTTCTTCGAGAGTTCGGAGGTAAAGATGTATATCGGTAAAAAAGTTATCCAGATCAAGAATAGGGTAACCCACTAATTGGCCGGGGCCATGGAAAGTAATATCACCACCACGGTTAATTTTGTAAAATGTAGCTCCGTACTGCTGAAGTCCCTGTTCATTTAGCAATAGATTTTCAGGTTTTCCGCTTTTGCCGATTGTATAAACAGGCGGATGTTCTACAAAAACGAGATAGTTGTTTGTAGATATATTAGTTTGATTGGTTCGGTTCAGAATCTTCAGATCGACAGTCTTGGAAAATATTTCTTCCTGCCTGTTCCATGCTGTTTGATAATCCAGCATTCCCCAATCTTGGAAAAAAACCTTCTTATTTTGCATTCTCCTGTAAACTCGTTGATGTAACTGGGGCCTGCTCAAATTCGGTACATCCAGCAACGTAACCGATCATATAATTCTCAAAACTTTCATAGAACACTTCAAAAGATTTAGAATCTTGCTCTGTTTCCAATGTAGCTTCGAACCTGCCTTTTTCGTTGTAAAAAAAAGGCTTCAATCTGATGTGTTCTTTGAACGAAACATTAGTTTTTCCTTGTAATTTATAGATAGCTTCTTTAGCACACCAGCATATATATAAATGATTGACTTTGTGTTCAGGGTTTATGAATGCAATTTCCTTGTCTGTTAAAAATTTGTTAGCAACTCGCTCAATTTTGTCTTTAATTATTTCGATATCAATTCCAACAGGTTTTGTTTTGCTGATGATAACTGCAGCGTAATCATAAGAATGGCTAAAAGAAATATGATAAGGAGAATTAGGAAGGTATGGTTTGCCATATTCATCAACCTGGCAGTCGATATATTCTGATGTGTTAAGTAATTTGCGGAGCAAAACCCTTGTGCTTAACCAGTGCAGGTTTCGTTTCCCATTATTAAGGCCTTCTATAGTTTTCTTTTCATAGTCTCGAAGCTGTAGCTGAACCAACAGTTCATCTGCTGTTTCTTCAATCTTCCAAACAGCAAATTCGGTACTGTCATCCAGTTTTTTACGATAAGCAAAGCCCATACTCTAATTTACATTGTTGAACAACTTCACAAGGGAAAAGCTTGTTTATCCCTTTTCCCGAAATCTAAAATAGCTCGTAAAATTATCTTAAAAATATTATAATTTAGGGGCAAACCATCCTTAATTATGATAATCTCAGATAAGCGCATTTTAGAAGAAATAGAAAAAGGTTCCATCATTATTGAGCCTTTTGAAAGAGATTGTTTAGGAACAAATTCTTACGATGTTCATCTGGGAAAATATCTTGCAACTTACAGAAACCGGGTATTAGATGCGAAACTTCATAACGAAATTGACCATTTCGAAATACCGAAGGATGGTTTTCTGCTACAGCCAAATACACTTTACCTCGGTGTAACCGTTGAATATACAGAAACTCATGCGCATGTCCCTTTTTTGGAAGGAAAATCGAGTACCGGGCGTTTAGGAATTGATATTCATGCTACAGCGGGCAAAGGTGATGTTGGCTTTTGTAATACATGGACATTGGAAATTTCCTGTACCCAGCCCGTAAGGATTTATGCAGGGATGCCTATCGGTCAGTTAATTTACTTCGAAGTAGAGGGGGAGATCGAAACGATGTATAATACGAAGGGAAATGCCAAGTATAATAGAAAAACAACCAAGCCCGTAGAGAGCATGATGTGGAAGAACACTTTTTAATAAAAATTGTTCTAAACTATAATCATGATAGCGGTGATATTCATATCGCTGGTCTTATAACAGAAACAGCGACCTATACTATAACCCATGAAAAACCCTTACTTTGTTTACCTCGCCATCTTTTTTTCCTTTATATTCAGTTTTGGCTTCATTACCGAAGAAGACCCACTTAAGGTTTTCCTGTCCAAGTTGGCAGAATACAATGAAAAGACGATGCGGGAGAAGGTGCATATTCATTTCGATAAGCCGTATTATGCAGTTGGAGATACGATCTGGTTTAAAACCTATGTGGTGAATTTTGAAAATAATCAACTATCTAACAGAAGTAAAATTGTATATGTAGAGCTTTTAAATGAGAAAGATTCTCTTAAGAAATCGTTAAGGCTTCCAATGGCTGCAGGGGTGGCCTCGGGCGATTTTGTGTTGCCGGAATCATATACAGAAGGCAATTACAGAGTAAGAGCTTACACGGCATGGATGCGAAACTTCGATGAAGGCTTCTTTTTCGATAAAACAATTAAAATTGGAAATTCACTAACTAATAAAGTTTTAACCTATGCCAAATTTGGTTTCTCAAAAACCGGTATTAAAGAAAACGTTGATGCGAATTTAACTTATACTGATTTCAAAGGCGAACCCTTTAAAGGTAAAGATGTTAGCTATACAATACAGCTCGACAACCGTAACGTGCTTTCTGGAAAAGGAGTAACCGATAATCGTGGAAATCTCAAAATTCAATTCACGAATAGCCAGCCTTTTATTCTAAAATCCGGACACATAAACACCTTTATAAAAGTAGACTCGCTAACTACAATAAAAAAAGTTTTCCCTGTAAAGGCCACTTCTAACGATGTAAATGTGCAGTTTTTTCCCGAGAGTGGAAGTATGGTAAACGGTATTCGTTCCAGGGTGGGCTTCAAAGTTGTGGGGGCTGATGGGTTAGGAAAAAAGGCGACGGGAGTTGTTGTTAATAGTAGCACAGAAAAAGTTGCTGAATTCAACTCCGAATATGCAGGAATGGGAACATTCTCGTTAACTCCGGTTGAGGGGCAAGTATATACAGCTAAAGTAAAGTTTGATGATGGTTCTGAAAAAGTTTTTGAGTTGCCAAGGGCACAATCAAGTGGGTATATCCTTACGGTAAACAACGAGAATGAGAACAATCTCGTAATAAAAATAAATACTTCTGCAAATGTTGCCACTGGTGAAGAAGTTACTGTAATCGGTCAGTCTAACGGGGAAGTGCATTATATTTCAAAAAGCCGGATAAGTGGTGGGCCACTGTTTGCGTCTGTTCCCAAAAAGCAGTTTCCGAGAGGGATTTTGCAGTTAACGCTATTCAATTCATCTTATCATCCCCTGGCCGAGCGTCTAGTATTTATCCGAAGACAACCCTCTTCAAACTTGACGGCGTTTCCCGATAAAGAGGCTTATAACACACGTTCACTTGTAAAAATGAACTTACTGACAGTTGACTCCACGGGCAAACCGTTGAGAGGCCTATTTTCTATTGCAGTAACCAATGAGTTGAGCATTCCATTCGATGATGTGAATGAAAATACCATCGAATCAAACTTATTGTTAAGCTCCGAAATTAAAGGACACATTGAAACATCTAATTATTATTTTACAAATCCAAATCAGCAAAAAGACAAAGCGCTGGATAATTTGATGCTTACCCAAGGCTGGAGAACATTCGACTGGAAAAGTGTAAATGCAGGCATTATTCCTTCTTTTGTTTATCAGCCCGAGCGAAGTATCAGCATAACCGGAATTGTTACTGAAGCTTTGGGCCGCCCTTCGGTTGGTTCAAAGGTAACTCTGATGTCTTCTGCCGGTACCACTGTTATTCTCGATACGATTACTAGCGCTCAAGGAAGATTCAATTTTTCAAATTTGTTATTTAACGATAGTACGTCATTCGTTGTACAGGCTAAAAATTCAAAAGGGAAGAGTAATGTTACTATAACTGTCGATCGCGATAATCCTCAGGTAATTACTAAAAATCTTAACGCCGCAAATGTTGAAGTAAATGTTAATCAATCACTTATACCTTACCTCACTTATCGTGCTGATCAATTTAATGAAATGCGTAAAAAGGGACTGCTGCGACGTGAAATAATGTTATCAGAGGTGAAAGTGGTTACTGCCAAAAAGAAAATACAGCATTCAAGCAATCTTAACGGAGCCGGGAATGCGGACGCCACTCTAACAGCGGATAACTTTGGAAATTGTCCCGATCTTGCTTCATGTTTAGAGGGTAGAATTGCCGGACTAATAATTCAGAACGGAAAAGCTTACCTTGCCAGAAACATGAATTCATCTCTATCTGGACAAACTGCTATGCAGCTTGTGGTGGATGGGATGTATCTGGAGCCAGATTATCTTTCAATGATAAGTATATATGATGTTGAGTCTATAGAAGTTCTTAAAAATATTGCTAATACCGCCATATATGGGCTTAGAGGTGCAGGAGGAGTGTTGATTATTAATACAAGGAGGGGACAAAACCGAAGTAATGTTATGTCTAAAGGCGTTGCGTCTTATTCTCCCCAAGGATACTACCTAAGTCGCCAGTTTTACTCACCGAAATACGATGTAAGCGAAGTTAATAAGGCCGCAGACTTGCGTTCAACTATTTATTGGGCACCAAATGTAATTACCGATTCTAATGGTAAGGCCTCAATAGAATTTTATACGGCCGACAAACCCGGCACCTATAAAGCTGTTATAGAAGGAATAGATTTAAACGGTTCGGTAACTCGGCAGGTGCACAGGTTCAAAGTTAATTAATGAATTCCATCAAAATTACAGTCAAAGAAAGGATAGCTCTTTTAACTTTTGACAAAGGAAGGACCAATGCTATAGACACCGAAATGATTGTGGAGCTTAAAGATATGCTCCAATACATTGAGAAAGATGAGAATGTGCTTGCGTTGATACTAACAGGAAAGGGCGACTATTTCACCACCGGTCTGGACTTGATTAAACTTTTTGATTATTCGGAAGATCAGATTAAAACCTTCTGGGAACAATACTTTTCGTTGATTTTTACTTTAATATCGTTCAAGAAACCCTTGGTAGCAGCTATTAACGGCCACGCTCCGGCAGCTGGAACTACGCTAAGCCTTTGCTGCGACTATCGGATTATGGCGGATGGCGATTATTCTATTGGTCTAAATGAAATCACACTTGGTATCATTGTTCCTGATAGCCTCTTTCAGCTTTATGCTTTTTGCATTGGGCGACAAAAGGCTCATCGCTATATTCTAGAAGGTAAGTTATTCAGCCCGGGCGAAGCTTTGAATTCAGGACTTGTAGATGAAGTAGTAAAACAAGAGGCTGTCGTTAATTCTGCAGTGAGACAAGTTCAAAAATATCTTCAATACAATAAAGTAGTGTGGCAGGAAAGTAAACTAAATCTAAGAAAGAATCTCACGTTTGCATCTCAGCCTCACCAGCCCGATCTAATAAAAAGAATTTTGGAGGAGTGGTGGGCGCCTTATAACCGGTCCATCTTGCACACAATCATTCAGAATTTTAAGAAAAATTAATTTCTTCAATCGCTCTAACCAGAATTAGACATTGTTTAAATTTGCAGGATGAAAATTCTTAGTGCCGGAACTGAAACTGAAGTACAGACCTTTACATTAGAAGAAGTTTTAGCAGGTATCAAACCTAGCCATCGCTTAATTCTATGGAACGATGACGTGAATACCTTTGAACATGTAATATACTGCCTTGTGAAATATCTTGATTATAGCTCAGGTCAAGCCGAAAAGATTGCGTGGACTATTCACAATGATGGAAAATGCGCTGTATTGGAAGGATCTTTTACCGAGCTTGAAGTGTATCGGAAAATCTTACAGCAAGAAGGGTTATCTGTTACAATAGATTGATTACCTCATTATTAACAATTGAAAAGAAAAGCGATTTATTACACCACATAATTCCAACCCAACTCATCCGGGCCAAAACCATACCGAATATCATTCAGCGTTTTCAATACCTTATTCGAAAACTCTGCCTTAGATGGTTCAGGTAACGTATAAAGCTCACCTTCAAAACCAATGCTGGCAATTGGCGCAATAGTGGCAGCAGTACCAGCACCAAATGCTTCAGTAAGCTTCCCATTTTTCAAGCCTTCAATAACCTCAGCTACAGAAACTCTCCGTTCTTCTACCGGAATTCCCCATTTACGGGCAAGTGTTAACACGCTGTCGCGGGTTATGCCGTTTAAAATTGTATCCCGTGTAAGCGGAGTAATAATCTGACCATCGATAACGAACATCACGTTGGCTGCTCCAAGTTCTTCCACATAAGCATGATCGCGGCCATCGGTCCAGATTACCTGATCGAAGCCTTCTTTTAAAGCTTCCTGAGCCGGGAATAGTGACCCGCCATAATTTCCGCCGGCTTTTGCAAAGCCAAACCCACCTTCGCTGGCGCGTGAGTATTTAGTCTCCACTTTGACTTTTAGTGGCTTGCTAAAATAAGCACCGACAGGACAGGTTAGAACAATGTATTTATAAGTTTTGGATGGCTGCACACCAAGGTACGGATCGGTGGCAAACATATAAGGTCGGATATATAAGGAATGATGCGCTGCCTTTGGAATCCATTCCTTGTCAAGATTCACCAATGCAGCGATACTTTCTAAGAAAATTTCTTTGGGTAACTGAGGCATGCACATACGTTGCGCGGAAAGGTTGAACCGCTCTGCATTCTTGTCCGGGCGAAAAACCACTACTTTTCCATCTGGATGGGTGTAGGCTTTTAATCCTTCAAAAAAGGTTTGTCCGTAATGTAAGGAGGCGATTGCAGGGCTAAGAGACAAATTACCATAAGGCAAAATTTGCAGATTTTTCCATTGTCCATCAGCGTAATCAGCAACAAACATATGGTCTGAAAAGATATGACCGAAGGGCAAATTATTGAAATCTGTTTCGCTTAAACGCGAGGCAGTAGTTTTAGTGATTTGTATATCAAGTGTATGTGGCACAGCAACGTCTATTATTCTATCAACATACAAATAAACAGAATTTGAGCGGTTTTATGATAAATTCTGCGGAGATTAAAAAAATTTGGCTATCAGCATTCCAATGTATAGACCGCTTACGCTTAAAAAAAAGTTTAAAAGGATGTTGGAAAACGCCAGCAAGGTATTGTCGTTTTTGAATAACTGGACGGTTTCAAATGTGAAAGATGAATAAGTACTAAAGCCACCGCAAAAGCCGGTTATGATCAAAAGTTTAACAAGGGGACTGATCGACAGCTTATCTGCACTCAGTATAATGATGAGCCCGAAAACTATGCAGCTAAGAAAGTTTGCTGTTAAGGTGGCGAATGGAAATATGCTTTGCCAGGAGCCATACATTTTCGAAATGCCATAGCGGGCTACGCTACCTAAACCACCACCTGCAAAAACTAGTAAAAGCTCTTTCATGCCGTCGAATGCTTAATACAAGATCCGGAATTTTATAGTTTGTGATATTTCCTTTAATTCCTTTAAAACCTGTTTATCGTATTGGGCGCTCACATCAGTAATAGCGTAACCAATAGCGGCATTTGTCATCAAAAATTGGCTTACTATGTTGATGTTATGCTTTGCAAAGATCTGATTAATCTGCGCCATAATACCAGGCACATTCTTGTGGATATGTATAAGCCTGTGTGCATTAGCCACTTTAGGCAATTGCAAGTTGGGGAAGTTGGCGCTAAGGTAAGTATCGCCTCTGTTTATAAAATCTGCTACGCGCTTGGAAAGAAATTGGGCGTTCCGGGGATTCTGTTTTGGGTCATCAAAAATAACAATTCCCATTTCGGTAGCAGTCTTGTGTGAAAGTTTTGACTTGCTATTTCCCAAGTACCCAATGGTTTTTAGTTTAACCGCTTGTTTCAAGACTTCATCGGCAATATGTTCACTCTCTCCTAAGATGAGTATACCTATATCGGGTATGTATTTTTCTTCAAAGGTGTCTTTATGGCGAATTGAAAAGCCATCTTTTTTTAAAAATTGCATGGCCTCTTCCGGAACGTTGCCCACGATAAGACATAAAATTCTGTTTTTGGGATAGGAAATTGCGCGAGGTAATTGATTGATGTATAAAAATTCATCGAAGCTTGGCGTTACGTGGTCGGCTCTCTCTAAAATGCTTTGGCGCGCAATGTTCTCCGTAAAAGCGTAAAACTTTTGGATCAATCCGGATTCTTTCAATTGAAAGTCAGAATAGCCATCGCCTATGCCGAAAATATTCCCTTCAAGCTTCAGCTCTTGCAACAATTTAACCTTCCCACCCTCCTGCGAAAGCGGATTGGTATCATCGTATCCAACAATATTTCCATCAACATCAAACAGAAAAGTGTTGGCGTAGATATTTTCTTTTTTGATATGATAGGGCAACACTACCGGTGTAATAAATTCCTTAAATCCACCGGAAACGATTAAAACATCCTCCGGATGATTCTTGAAAAATGTGCGGTTTCTTGAAAATGAAGAAGATACAAGCTTCTTTAAACGGTTTACCAATAATTTTAAATGATCACGATTGGCCTGCAACACTTTAACTCTTTTGGTTAGACTTTCCCGGAAGGAAAGACGGCCTTCCATTGCAGCATTGGTAAGATCTTCTATTTCTTTATAAATCGCTTCGCGATTTGGATTGTCTTTTAATGAAATTCGAGCCAACTCGTCTAAAGCCTCCACCTGCGTAAAGGTGCTGTCGAAATCTATGATATAATAATTCTTCATTTTGGGGGAAACTCACCTGTTTGCTGCAAATGTAGCAAACCTCTTATTTCTTTAGCGCATCGCAAATCTCTTTGATGCTAGTTTTAATCGATTTGAAAGTGAAATCTGGAAAATGCGATAAAAATTTATCGCTTGAATAGCTGATCTTTTTAAATGCATTTTGTGCCGTATCCCTGGTAAGGCCATATTTCTTTCCGTTAAACAGAGAAAGAAAACCCGCGCTTCGCCAGCCGATATTCATAAGCCAGGGCTTAACTTCAAGCGATGGGGGAGAGATTTGATACGAATGCGCAGCTTCCGTAAAAACAGCCTTCATGCTTAAGTTTTCGGCATTTAAGATAAAACGTTCGGCAGTAATATCACTTTCCATCAAGAGAATCATCGCTTTAACTACATCTTTAACATCAACAAAACCATTGCTTCCGTTGGTGAAAAATTTGAGCCCTTTTCTAACGGTTTCGAAAATTTGTCCGCTTGCCTTTGTGCCTGCACTACTTCCGATAATAATCGAAGGATTTACAATAACTGCGTTTAAGCCTTCGGCGATAGCCCGCCAAACCTCCATTTCACTTTCGTATTTGGAAATGGAATATCCTTGCTGACTGCCATCAAACTCCCATTGGTTTTTTTCAGTTACCGGCAGACCATTTTTCGGTTCGCCAAGCGCGGCCACCGAACTTACATGAATTAATTTCTCGATGTTATTTTCCAGGCAAAGGTTAACCAGGTTATAGGTTCCCTCTTTGTTAATACGCAGTTGTTTTTTCTTGTCTTCAGCGGAAAAAGAAAGTAACGCCGCGCAATGATAAACTTTTGAAATACCCTGGAACGCTTTTTCAAGGGCGAAGTAATCGAGAACATCGGCTTCAACCCACTCGATAGTGTTCTCATCCATTAAAATGGATGGAATTTGCGAGGATGACCTTTTTATCGCCCGAACGCTTTTACCATTTTTAAGAAGTTGTTTAACTAATTCGGAACCCAGAAATCCGGTAGCGCCCGTTACGAGTATCATTAAAGCTGAATATAATTTGATTCAAAAATACTGCAAAAATTCAGGTAATTCCCGGAAACTTGAGGCTTTAGGAATTTGGGCTTCCGCGTAAGCGGCTCTGAAAATGAATTAAAGTTCATTTATAAAACTTATTTAATAAGTTAGATATTTGAGCAGGAATGAACCCTGCTTTAAACGCTCAACCAATCTGCCATGTCTTTAGTCGATTTTTTTTCACCCGTTAGCTCCGAAAAGGTAAAGTCTCATGCCGAGTTCTACGGAAGTCAGCTAGGAGCTTTGATTGAGGTTTATGTGCACGAGTTTCCTGACTTGGAAGCTCAAAAGTTTGATATCGCGATCATTGGTGTTTTAGAGGACAGAAATGCGGTTAATAACCAGGGATGTGCACTTGCGCCGGATTACGTAAGAGAAAAATTGTATTCCCTAAACCAGGGGCCATATAATACTCGCATTGTAGATCTGGGAAATATTAAGCCGGGAAACCAGGTGTCTGATACCTACTTTGCGATTAGAACCATCGTTTCCGAGCTTATTAAAAAAAATATTTTACCACTAATTATAGGTGGCGGTCAGGATTTGACTTACGCTCAATACCTTGCTTACGAAGCACTTGAACAGAAAGTAGATTTAGTGATTGTTGATCCAAGATTTGATTTGGATGATCCGGAGCATGCCTCTGAAGCTGAAGCAACATCAACATCTTATTTGAATAAAATACTGCTTCACCAGCCAAATTACTTGTTCAACTACAGTAATATCGGATATCAAACCTATTATATCAATCAGGAAAGCCTTCGCGTAATGGAGAAGCTTTTATTTGATGTAAATCGCTTGGGAGATTTTTATGGTAATGTAGCGGTTTCGGAACCGATTATTCGGAATGCTAATTTGTTGAGTTTTGATATCTCCGCCATCCGATCATCTGACGCTGGTGGAAACGGAAATGCCGGGCCGAATGGCTTTTATGGGGAAGAGGCCTGCCAAATTTGCCGCTATGCCGGTATGAGCGATAAACTTACTTCTATTGGATTCTATGAGTTCAATCCGGCTTACGATTCTAACGGGCAAACTGCTATGCTGCTTGCGCAGATGATTTGGTACTTTGTTGATGGATTTTATCAGCGAAAAAAGGATTTTCCTTTACAGCCTAAATCACAATTTTTGATTTATCGTGCATCATTAAAAGATAATACGCACGAGCTGGTATTCGTTAAAAGTAAGAAAACCGATCGTTGGTGGATGCAGGTGCCATATCCGGTGGGTAATTCAAAGAATGAGCGTTATCACCTGGTTCCCTGTACATACGATGATTACCAAATTGCCGTTTCTGGAGATATGCCTGACCTTTGGTGGAGAACCTATCAAAAGCTAATTTAAGATTCAATAATTCTGATGAGACTAAAAATATCATTCCTGTTTCTCTTTTTATCGGTTACAGTTGCTTTCGCTCAAAAGCGAAAGTTCGAAATTAACGGAACTATAAGCCCAAGTCTGAGTGGCAAGAAATTATATTTTACACGAATAAAGTTATACGGTACTCCGACGCCAGTTATAAAGCCGGTAGAGATAAAGGCAGGAAAATTTTTGCTAAAAGGCGAGTTAGATGAGCCTGAACAAGCGGTTCTTTCAAATAATCAGGACGGAAAAGCAGACTCGAGTTCGCTATCATTTTTAATAGACAAGGGAACCATTGCTGTTGTGATAAACGATAAGCTTAAGACAGCGAAGGTATCTGGCTCTGCGGCCGACAAAGACTTTAAACTGTATTTAAGTGAGGTTAATCCGCATACTCAAGACATTAACCGCTTTTATGAGTCTGTAACCCAACAAGTATTAAAAGGAGCTAATCGAGATTCCCTTCAAAATGTTTTTGGCGCAGCTTATCAGGATTACCAAAGAGAAACTAATGATATTCGCATAAATTTCATCAAGTCACATCCAAATGCTTTTATCAGCCTCATCTTGTTGCCAGAAGTTGCGGAGTTTACAAAAGATTACATATTTGTAGATTCGCTCTACAACAGACTGAGCGATGAAATAAAAAAGACCGCTTCGGCGAAGATTATTAAAGGTCAATTCAAAAGTCAGTCTGGATTATCGGTTGGTGCCTTTGCTCCGGAATTTACTCAGTCTGATATCCAGGGTAAAAAAGTAAAGCTGAGTGATTTTAAAGGGAAATATGTATTAATTGATTTTTGGGCTTCATGGTGTGGCCCTTGTCGCCAGGAGAATCCAAACTTAGTGAATGCTTACAATGCGTTTAAAGACAGAAATTTCACTGTTTTAGGAGTATCTTTAGATCAACAGAATGGAAAAGCAAACTGGTTAAAAGCGATAAAAGATGATCAGTTAGACTGGACTAATATATCAGACTTGAACTTTTGGAGGAATGAAGTGGCTGTGATGTATAATATCACTTCGATCCCGCAAAATTTTCTTCTTGATCCGCAGGGGAAAATTATAGCAAAAAATTTACGAGGTGAAGAATTAACAAGTACGCTTGAAAAGCTATTAAGGAAATAGATATTGCTATATCGTGTAACCGATAATTACAAAAACCATTCCGGCAATCGATACCAATAAAGCTGTTTTTCCAAAAAGTATTCCCAAAATCGCACCAATCACAATCAACATAAATCCCACCCAAAGATAAGCTCTGGAAGTTTTAAAGTTTCCAGGCTCACTCGCCTCAACCTTTTCGTCCTCATTGATAGGAACAGGTTCAAGCGTTTGTTCTTCATGAGTGTCCGGGGCTTCCACAGCTACAGATTTTTCTGTATTGGATCTTGTTATGGTTTTGGGCGGAACAGATTTGGTTGGTTTTAATACTGTGTTTATCCTAGCATTTAAAGATGCTGCTTTTGAGGTATTTGAAGAAATTTTCTTTGATGTTTTTTTGGATGGCGAAGTACTAGCCCGGGAATGTTGCCCTAAACTGGTTGGTCGACGTACAGGAGCGGTACTATTTATCAAACTATCGAAGTTTAAAGCTGGTTTCTTTTCAGAAGCTGTTACTCTAACAGTTACTTTTTTAACCGAATCCTGTAAAACAGCTTTATCGTCTGCAAAGGCGCATGAAATGCTCAATGCAAGTACTGTTAGAAATAGAGAGGCTTTAAGATACATATTCTATAAATGTCTTCCATTAATGGCGTGAGAGCATCATGCCATTGCTGTATGTTTGCACTAAATCAACATCTATACGCCTTTTATACTTTTTTGTTATCAAAAAGTATTTATAATAAGCGCTTTAACAGAATAATAAAACTGTAATGATTTTTTTATAGCAAATCGAATCCAATATCCAGCCTGAAATAACGACCGTCATAATAAACCCTGCCTGCATCGGCAACCGCATGTTGTACAGCGTCAAACATGGTATCCTGTAAAGATGTAATTGCTAAAACTCGTCCCCCCGCAGTTTTAATCAGACTATCGTCGAGCACAGTGCCTGCATGAAAAACATGAGAATCCCTTACGTTATCTAATCCTGAAATGACTTTTCCCTTCATGTATTCGCCGGGATACCCGCTCGAAACAAGCATAATTGTTGCAGCTGTTTTATTCGAGATTTTCAATTCTTTCTCAGCCAGGTTGCCGTTTGCAACCCCCAGTAATAATTCTAGAAAATCGCTTTCAATGCGTGGTATAACACTTTCCGTTTCCGGATCTCCCATTCTAACGTTATATTCAATCACATTAGGTTCACCATTATCGTTCATCAATCCGATAAAAATGAAGCCTTTGTATGGGATATGATCTTCTTTTAATCCACGGATGGTAGGCTTGATGATGGTTTCCTCAACCTTCTTCATAAACGCCGCATCAGCAAAAGGCACCGGTGAAATCGAACCCATTCCTCCGGTGTTTAAACCAGTATCGCCTTCGCCAATTCGTTTGTAATCTTTTGCTTCCGGAAGGATTTTGTAATTGGTACCATCGGTCAACACAAAGACCGATAATTCAATTCCTGATAAAAACTCTTCAATCACAACCGTGCTGCTCGCCTCACCAAATTTGGCATCTTGCAGCATAGCAACTAATTCGGTTTGAGCTTCTTCCAGCGTTTGGCATATCAATACGCCCTTTCCGGCGGCTAAACCATCGGCTTTTAAAACTACCGGTAGCCGGTGTGTTTCGAGGTAAGATAAACCTTCGCTTAATGTATTTATAGTAAATGTGGACGAAGCAGCAGTAGGAATATTATGCCGCCTCATAAACGACTTTGAGAAGTTTTTACTTCCTTCCAACTGGGCGCCTTGTTCTTGCGGACCTATAACTGGTATGGATTTAAGATCATCGTCATCAAGGAAAAAATCATGGATTCCTTTTACCAGTGGTTCTTCCGGCCCAACCAGTACAAGATTAATATCATGCTCAAGTACAAAATGACGGATGCCTTTAAAATCGGTTATAGCCAGGTCAACATTTTTACCATAAGCACCGGTTCCGGCGTTTCCGGGTGCGATAAATAATTCTTTGCACAGCGGACTTTGAGATATTTTCCAGGCAAAAGT
>DASVRX010000007.1:0-4581 GCA_036388375.1 Pedobacter sp.
CAAACATTAATTGTTCATCGTTAGCCCATTCATTGGCTTTTTGAACAACTTTCTCGAAAAGCATTTCCGAGCCTGTTTGCAAATTCTGAAAGTCCTTACTTCCCTCATTCGAAGTTAAAGCAAGAAGAATAACCCATTTATCTTTAAATTTCAGAAATGGCTTTACCGAATCTTCGCCCATGTAAGGAGCTACTGTAATAGAATGGAAACCCATCTCCGACTTCTCTTCGTCAAAGAACGCACTTGCATACATTTCAGAAGTATTACCGATATCCCCGCGTTTGGCATCTGCAATTGAGAAACATTCTTTGGGCAAATACCTCCAGGTTTTCGCCAGACTTTCCCAGCCTTTCACGCCTCTCGACTCGTAGAAAGCTGTATTTATCTTGTAAGAAACACAGAAATCTTTAGTTGCGTCAATAATCTGCTTGTTAAACTCTAAAACCGGATCATCTAATTCAAGCAAATGCTTTGGAATTTTGTTAATGTCTGTATCAAGTCCGATACACAGAAATGATTTTTTTAATTTGATTTGATTGATGAGTGCTTTGCGATCCATTTTATATGTACCGTCAAAGTAACCAAAACATGATCTCACAAAAAATAAAAATTTAAATTTTGTTTAATTCGATTTAATGCAGTAAAATTGTGACGTTATCTCAAATGTTATCCTCATCAATAGGAAAAATCTTTGTATTTCTTGAAGCAATTATTTCTCTCCTTGGCAGGATAAATTCTTAATAAAATAAAATCCGATAAAATATTTCAATTGAATGGTAGATATTAATGAATTGAACGACAAGCTTGTTTCAGAGCTTCGTGAAATTGCACGTTCGTTTGGTGTCGAAAATGCCGATGCCCTACGTAAACCAGATCTAGTAAAAAAAATAACCGAACAAAAAGAGCTTATAGAAGCTGCCCGATTAAATAGCCTCTCTCCCGAGGAATCTCAAGCCGAAGAGGATGATAAACCTCGTAAGCGCGTTAGGACTGTGCGTTCTAAGAATGAAGCGCCAGATAGAAATAAGGTATCAAGAGAAGAAACTCCGGTTTTGGATTTCCCTGATCACGAAGAAGAAAATTCTAACGACACCATAGAATCAAATAAATCAGGCGACGAAATAGACGGATCGCAGGCGGAGAAAGAACCTGTAGCTGCCGATCAGCGTTTCCCTAAAGTGGATAAACCACGTAACAATAATCAATCAAGAAACAACGATAACAGACAGGCAGAGACTCCTGCTACTAATCTTGACTTTGATAATGTAATTGCTAACGAAGGTGTATTAGAAATTATGCCAGACGGTTATGGCTTTTTGCGCTCGTCTGATTATAACTACCTTACCTCACCCGATGATATTTATGTATCTCAGTCTCAAATAAAATTATTCGGTTTAAAAACCGGAGATACAGTAAGAGGAAGCATCAGACCACCAAAAGAAGGTGAAAAATATTTCCCTTTGGTAAGAGTAGAAGCCATTAATGGTCGGGTACCTGCAGAAGTTCGCGACAGAGTGCCTTTCGATTACCTAACACCTTTATTCCCTTCAGAAAGACTAAATTTGTTTACTGATGCAAGCAACCAGTCTACACGCATCATGGACCTGTTTACCCCAATTGGTAAAGGTCAGCGTGGATTGATCGTAGCGCAGCCTAAAACGGGTAAAACCATCTTACTTAAAGATGTTGCCAACGCTATCGCGAAGAACCACCCGGAAGTTTATTTAATTATTTTATTAATTGATGAACGCCCTGAAGAGGTTACAGATATGGCACGCAGCGTACGCGCAGAAGTTGTTTCATCAACTTTTGACGAGCCTGCAGAACGCCACGTAAAAATCGCAAACATCGTTTTGGAAAAAGCAAAACGTATGGTTGAATGCGGACATGATGTGGTTATCTTACTTGATTCTATAACTCGTTTAGCTCGGGCTTACAATACGGTTGCGCCTGCTTCGGGTAAAATTTTATCAGGTGGTGTTGATGCGAATGCATTGCACAAACCAAAGCGTTTCTTTGGAGCTGCACGTAATATTGAAGATGGCGGATCTTTAACGATTCTTGCAACAGCCTTAATTGATACAGGTTCGAAAATGGATGAGGTGATCTTTGAAGAGTTCAAGGGAACCGGTAATATGGAACTTCAATTAGATCGTAAACTTTCTAACAAACGTATTTTCCCGGCTATCGACATTACCGCATCGAGCACCCGGAGAGACGATTTGTTAAACGACAAGGAAACCCTGCAACGAGTTTGGATTCTGCGAAATCACCTTGCGGATATGAACTCTCAGGAGGCTATGGAATTTTTGCTTGGTCAGATGAGAGGTACTAAAACAAACGACGAATTCTTGATTTCGATGAATTCATAAATAACAGAACTGCGGTAAAATTTATATTACCGCAGTTTTGCTTATTGAACTATGAGAAAGCACATCCCAAATGCTATAACCTGTTTGAATTTGTTCTCCGGATGCGTGGGCATTGTGATGGCTTTTCAGGATAAGTTACTTTTTGCTTCGTATGCCATCATTATCGCCGCCATTCTCGACTTCTTCGATGGTTTCCTGGCAAGACTTTTAAATGCTTATTCGAACATTGGTAAAGAGCTTGATTCATTAGCTGATGTTGTAAGTTTCGGAGTTCTGCCTTCGGTTATTGTATATCATTTATTTTTGAAGGCGCCGCAAATAGGCCTACTAAGCGAATATTTAAACTATTCGGCATTTTTGATAGCTATGTTTTCGGCATTGAGATTAGCAAAGTTTAATGTGGATACCCGCCAGGAAGAAAATTTCCTCGGTTTGCCAACTCCGGCGAACGCCTTATTGATTGCATCGTTGCCATTCATAATATCTGGCCATAGCTTGTTTTTGAGAGATTACATTCTTAATGCGTTTTTCCTTTTCACTTTAAGTTTAGGGATGAGCATTTTATTGGTATGGGAAATACCATTAATGTCGCTGAAGTTCAAATCGTTTAATTTCAATCAAAACCTTTACCGATACATTTTACTTATCGTGGCCGCTGTTTTAATCTTAATTTTTAAATTTGTGGCTGTTCCGGTAATTATCTTTTTATATATCCTTTTATCAATCATTCAATTCCGACTAATAAAATGAAGTTCATTGCAGAAATAAATGTTATGCCCCTAAAAGAAATCCTTGATCCGCAAGGAAAGGCTGTTACTGGAAGTATGAAAAATCTTAATCTTTCAGAAATTCAAAATGTAAGAATAGGCAAACATATTACTTTGGAAATTGAGGCAGATTCTGAAACTGTAGCTAAAGAAAAGGTAGATTTAGCATGCAAAAAACTTCTTGCAAATTTAATTATGGAGAGCTACGAATTTGAATTAAAGCAAGCCTAAAGAGTGGCTTGTAATTCAGCTTTCACTTTCTCCAAACCAGTGTAAAGTTTCTCGCATACAATTTTCACCTCAGCAAATTCTGCGGCAACATCTTCTACATTAGTTTCGGTGCGAGCTTTTTGTTCGATAGAAGCCATTTGATCTTTGGCTTTATTCACTCCCATAAATGCAAGCGTTGGCTTGATTTTATGCGCAATATCTCCCACTGTTTTCCAATCTTTAGAGTGTATTGCTTCAATAAGCTGCTCTGTATACGTTGGTGTTTGCTCGATAAAAATATCGATCATATCGATCATAAACTCGGCATCACCTCCTGCGATTTCATTTAAGTATGTTAAATCAATTTGCAGGCTATTTGAATCTAAATCTTGTGACATAACTAAAGTTAATTGTATTTTTCTAATTTTCTTACAGATAAATCATCTGTTAATTCAAGCAATAATTGGTTGATAGTTTTCCCTATTACAGGATGGAGAAATTGTGGAGCGATTTCATTAAGAGGCATTAAAACAAAGCGCCTTTCATGCAATAATTTGTGCGGAATAATTAAATCCGGTAAATTAATAATCTGAGAACCATAGAAGATAATATCAATGTCTATAGTTCTTGCTCCCCATCTTTCCTCTCTTTTCCTATCTAAATTATCCTCTATACTCCAAATGGCATTCAAAAGTTTCACAGCAGGCATACTAGATTCTAAAGATATAGCCTGATTTATAAAATCGGGTTGATTGGATTTCCCCCAGGCGGCAGTCCGGTAATAAGAAGATGGTTTGATAATGCTCCCAATCTGCTCGTCTATTAACTGAGCGGCATTTTTTAAATAGTTTAGGCTATTGCCCAGGTTGCTTCCCAGAAGTAAATATATCTCCTCCATTTAACCGCTTATAGCTGTAACGTTTCAAATATATTCATATCTAATTGTATACTTGCATAATAGATTTGTAGATATGAAGAGTTTTTTCAAGATGGTTTTCGCCTCAATGGTAGGCATGATTTTATCCTTTTTCGTGATATTTATCCTCCTTTTTGTCATGGTAGCAGCCATTGTTGCTTCGATGGATAACGAAAAGGTAAAGGTTGAAGATAATTCGGTTATTAATATGTCGTTGGATCACCCAATTCACGAACGTTCCTCTAAAAACCCTTTTGATAAATTGGATTTTGGCGGACTGGAAAAAAATAAGAGTATTGGATTGAATGATATTCTG
>DASVRX010000008.1:0-3582 GCA_036388375.1 Pedobacter sp.
AGTTTTTATGCTAATAAAGTTGGGAACTGCTGTCAACAAGTTTTAACGGTTGAGTTTCCTTCGAGAACTTTCCGAATTCATATCAAGGCATGTATTTTTTTGTGCATTCCACAAATCAAATAGAGATTCCGCTGTTAGCATTTCTTCTGGGATACGATTATTAAGATTTAGAATTCTTAAAATTTCTTCTTAATTCGACGGAACGGCGGTTAAGCGGCGCGGATTGTTCAACCCAGCCTTCTCTTAAGCCTTGTTGGACTTTCTTCAAAAACTCTCCATCTTTTTCCGATAAATAAGGTAAATCCAATACCCCCAGTTTTGAGGTGGATAAATATTTGTAGATTCCACCAAGGAATATATAATGCCCGCGAGGGGATTTGAACCGAAACCTTCCTTCCCAGTGAAGCCAGGCTGCTCTACCAATGAGCTACGCGGGCGTATAAATTAGTATCTGTGTAAATGTTCATCTGAATCTACTTTTTGAGCAAATTTGATTCCTGCTATAGGCAAATGTGGACATAACTCTTTTAAAAAGTATACAACATCTAAATCTGCAATAATATCCAGAAACAAACGTGCGCGCGAAACCGCGATGTACAAAAGAGAATCTGTAAAAGTTTCATTCGCTCTCAAAAATAATACCACTAGGTCCGATTCCATTCCCTTGAAACTATCAACACCATGTACTGCAATTTCTCCATCCTCTCCCCGCCCGAAAGGACGAAACTTTGGAAGAAATGGGATAGTCGGTCCATCTACTTGAGAGATTGAATCGACAAGGCTCTTGATCTGATTACTATCGGGAATAAGAACTGTAATGCTGCGTACTGGAATCTGTTGAAGCCTCTTTGATAAGACCCATTTAAGTTTGCGAATAGCCTTTTCTTTGCGACGAACAGGGTGTAACAACACTTCTCCATTGTGCTGGAGACCAACCTCCGGCTCTGGCAAACATGGATAAAATACCCCCATAAGATTAAATATAGATCCACCATTCCGCACGTTTCTGGACAATTCGAAAGGAGCTGTTTCGATTGGGCAGGTGCCCCGGGAAGGAAGTAGAAGCTGATGATCATCATAGAAAACGTGCAACCTACCATGATCCCCCTCGACCAAAGCCAACTCCAACAGAATCCACCAATCATCACGAAAGTCTTGTCCTTCATCGACAACAATGGAGTCATACGATATTTTGCGTTTATCCAAAGCGATTGCTGCAGCGTCTAAAATTTTGGCGGTTGGCTCATCATACTTACTCCAGTTTACCGGTTCTACGGCATCTATTCTGGTTAACATATCGACCCATTGTGAGATAGACCAAACCTCTACTCCGGAACCTCGTGTCAACTGGCGTAGAAATCCCGCCAGAATAGGATTATGACATAGTAAAAGGGTCCGAAGTCCTGCAGTGGAAAACCGAATAGCCTGCTCTGCCGCAACAAGCGTTTTGCCGCTTCCTGCACACCCTTTTATCGCGACTCGCTTATGATGTTGCAGTATCTCAATAATCCGATATTGGTCGGTAGTCATCCTTTTGACGGTGCGACCGAATTTTCTCAGGGTATTTGTGATACTGTAATCAAAATAGGAGTTATTGTCATATCCAATAATAATATCTGCCAGTAATACTAAATCGTTATGCAGGAACAGATCGTCAGATTTAAAGTGGTTTGCAAGCATGGGGATAGGTGTGTTGTCTAGACGCACGGGAAAAATCACTGGCTTACCATATTCAGCATAGGAGTGTAGAACGGTGTTAAGCTCCTGCCTCACCCAAGGAGATCTTGCAGCATATTCGGACCACAAGAGAATGTACACATCTGTTTCTGCAAGTTCTGTACTAATTCGTTCGACAATAGACTGTCCGGAAGGCAAGTCCGTTTGATCGAAAAATACCGTTGCGCCACGGGTAATAAGCATATCATGTAGCCTGCGGGCAATTTCTGAGTCCGAAATTTCGTAGCTTATAAAAACACGCATGTAGGTACTATTTTACGGCATGGTTACAAAATTTCAGCCGATTTTTTGCTAATAAAGTTGGGAACTGATGTCAACAAGTTTTAACAATAATACCAAGTTACTTACTACAAATTACACACTTAGGAGGAGAAATCTTTATTGCGCTTAAATAATCGCAGTATAATTGCCTTTCATGGGCTACATATTCCGGACCATCTTTAGGTCTTTCCGTTTTTATTTCGCTATGAAGATGACCGAAAGGATTCATATAGTGAAAAAAATCAAAAGCTACAATTTGTTCGAGTTTTTTATCTAGTAGAACTTTATCCGCAACTTGAATTTGCTTTTCTAAGCGAGCGAACTCAGTTGCCCCTTCGCCTTCACTTTCGTAACTCTCCACATTCGCCCATAAGGTGACGCCTATTTTTTTTAGTTCAGTTCTCAAGTTAGTATAAAAAGGAGTCAGAATGGATTCTATGTTGCTGTCAGGTCTGAATTCGGAGCGTTTGGCTCCCACGCTATCCTGCAGCATTACAATATCAATACCGGCTTTATCATCGCCGGACTTAAGAAATTTGCTGTACTTGGCAGCAAAATCTTTTGCGTTCAAATAGTTGGTGGCAGGATTCAGAAAGGGCGAAACAGCTATTGATTTATCGGGTGCAAGGGTCTTACATTTTTTACTAATCTCGCTAAAATATGTGCGAAATCCTGTTATCTGTTCCTCTGAATAAGGTTGATTCCACATTTCGGAAGGAATATACCAACCAGCAAAAGATTTATACGGTTTGTTAGTTGCGGGATTATTGCCGTAACGATCCCACACTTTTTGAACAAATCTAATACCATCTTGTGTTTGTTGTTCTAAATCTAAAATCCTGGGATCATCCCACTGCTTCTCCACGACGAACCGCTTATCAAAAATTAGTCCGACATAAACTTGCATATTATTGTTTTCCGCAAATTGTAAGATATATTCTGTTGGGTCAACGTAATTCACACCATTCCATTCATAGGCTTCGGAGAATCCCAATTCATCAACTATAAGCACCGGCTTACCGGTTGCTGAATCAAAAACAGGCTTATCATTATCTAATTTAACAGCCCTATGCTGAAGATATTGAATAACTATTGTTCGCATTTTGGCAGTCTTCATTGCCTCTAGAACCTCATGCCACATTCTTTTATCCCCTTGGGATGACCAAAGTTGAATAAAAGCGCCATCAATAGGTCTTAAATTATCTGTCGTTGAATTTGAATTGAAAGCGTCAAAATTAACCGCCGATTTTTTGGGCTTTGTTTTTTTCTTATTAATCGAGAGAATTTTGTTTGATTTATTTTTCTTGACTGTTTGTTTTTGCGCGAGAATATCTTTGTTAGCACTAAGTAGTACTATTAAAAGTAAAACTAACCACACTAATAGCTGTTTTGAATTTATAATCTTCATAATTTTTATTTCATTCCAAGAAGAAATAATTTATTAAAACTCTATTTACCAATCTGACCAATATCTAATCCAAGCAAATATTCGTTAATTAATGTTTGATCATTTTCGGAAAAATCAAGCTTTAACTGTATTCGGGGTGGAACAGAATTTGGTGACGCATCTTCAGTATATGAATA
>DASVRX010000009.1:0-31238 GCA_036388375.1 Pedobacter sp.
TCTTTTGATGTATTGTATTTCGATGCTTTCGCAGCCATACATCAACCTGAGATGTGGACCAATGAAGCTATTACTCATTGTTGCAAATTTTTAAAGCCCGGAGGTGTCTTTGTAACATATGCAATTACCGGAAATCTTAAGCGAACAATGAAAAGCCTCAACTTTACGGTTGAAAAAGCACCAGGTGCTCCCGGAAAAAGAGAAATGCTGCGGGCCGTAAAAAACTAAATCCGTTATTCAATTTTATTCATATTTTCGACTCTTAAAAAATCAGAAATGAAAAAAATCCCTTTGCTAATTTTCGCATTGCTGTCAATTATTATACTTGCTACTTCCGCAACTCAGCCAAAGGCTGAGGAACCGCATACAGGTTATAAAAATCTGAAGGTTCTTCCTAAAAATATTAGCCGCGATGATTTAAAAAAGGTGATGGAGCATTATAATGCCGCACTTGGAGTAAAATGTAATTTCTGTCACACCATGAATGCGGATACCAAGAAATTAGATTATCCCAGCGATGCGAACGAACACAAAACAGAGGCCCGGTCGATGATGAAGATGACCAACAAAATTAACATCAAATACTTTGGTGAAAAAAAGAGTCAGTTCAACCCGGCAGTTATGGAAGTAAGCTGTAAAACCTGCCACCAGGGCAAAAAACATCCGGAAGGATAATCAGCTATATTATGTCTAATATCCCTCCCACTAGTGCTTCAAGTCCGGCAGCGGCCTTCGAGCGTCTGCTAACCATTATGGATACCTTAAGGGAGCAGTGCCCCTGGGATAAAAAACAAACGCTCGAAACGCTAAGGCACCTTACTATTGAAGAGACTTATGAATTGTCGGACGCGATAATCGAAGGCGACAAGCAAGAGATCAAAAAAGAGCTTGGAGACATTATGCTTCACCTGGTATTCTACGCCCGAATTGCATCTGAAACAGGAGATTTTAACATCGTAGACGTGTTAAATAGTATCTGCGACAAGCTGATTCACAGACACCCACATATTTATAGCGATGTTAAAGTAAATGATGAAGAAGACGTAAAACGCAATTGGGAACAACTGAAATTGAAGGAAGGTAACAAATCTGTCCTCGCAGGAGTACCTGCCTCACTCCCTGCCTTAATTAAAGCATCTCGCATTCAGGAAAAAGCCCGGGGTGTTGGTTTTGACTGGGAAGAAAAAGGCCAAGTTTGGGCAAAAGTTGAAGAAGAAATGAAAGAGTTCAGAGATGAATTTAATGCTCTTGATGATACCTTAATAGATAGAGACAGAGCTGAGAATGAATTTGGTGATTTGCTGTTTTCTTTAATAAACTATGCCCGGTTCATCAATATTAACCCTGAAGATGCACTTGAAAAAACCAACAAGAAATTCATTAAACGTTTCCAGTATCTTGAAAATAAAGCTGTGAGTTTAAATAAAAGCCTCAAAGACATGACTCTGGCCGAGATGGATGTATTTTGGAATGAGGCAAAAAAACTTTAACAGCTAGTGTAGCGTATTTGCATAATTCATCGTATTGGATATAAACTATAAAACGATGTTATGAAAAAGTCACTGATCCTTCTTCTCTCCGTATTCATTTTCTCTTCTTGCGAAAAAGACGCGGGCGAAGAACTTAAATTACAAGATGGCACTTATTCCGGCAAATTCATTTTGAAGAATATTGACCCGGCTGCTAACACGACAGATATTGTTGTTGCTACTTCTATCACCATTACCGGCGATAATTACACTTCAACTTCTGGCCCAAATAGAACGCCAGCAGGTGGAAGCGGCAAATTTAGCGTAAAGTCTCCCATCATCAATTTTGCTGACAAAAATGTTTGGACAGCAGATTTCGATTGGAACCTTATCCTTTCCGGCGATTATACTTCTGAAATCAACGGAGACAGTTTATTTTTAAGTAAAAAAGCGGGACTAAAAATCTATAACTATCGTTTAGGCAGAGCAAAATAATTAATGCAAAAAGCACCGGGATTAACCGAGCTTGAAATAATACAATACTGCAAATCAGGTGGTTTAAAGCACCAGGAATTGCTTTACAAACATTTCTATGGCTATGCCCTGGGTATAGGAATGCGCTATCTATCCAATCGGGATGATGCCATGGAAGTTGTAAACGATTCTTTTATAAAAATTTTTAAGGGCATTGAGTTTTACAAGGAAACTCAGCCCTTTAAAGCCTGGCTGAGAAAGATAGTAGTCAACACCTCGATTGATTGTAAGCGAAAAAATTTAAAACACTCGCACCAATCAGACCTTGACGAAGCTACCTATTTAGGAAAGTCAGCTGAAGTTATAGCTTCTCTATCCGCTAAAGACATTTTAAATCTCCTGAATCACCTTCCGGAAATACAGCGAGTTGTATTTAACCTTTACGAAATAGATGGCTACAATCACGATGAAATTGGAACCATGTTAAATATACCGGTAAGCTCTTCGAGAGTTTATTTGAGCAGGGCTAAAGAAAAGCTGAGAGCATATTTGACTCCACAAAAAGAAACAGATTATGAGCGAAGAATTCGATAAAAAACTCATAAACAGAATTAACGAAGTTTTTGATGACTTTGAAGATGATTCGGCAAACGAAGGTTGGGCTGAATTGCGGAAGAAGTTTCCGGTTAGTGAGCGTAAGTCGATAGCTTTATGGTGGTACAGCTCTGCTGCTGCCGTGCTATTGATTGCCTCGATTTGGTTATTTTCTAATAATATAAATCCGCTAACACCAACTGATACTGCACAAAAAAAGAAAGAAATCAGATCTGAGAAACCTGAAAAACAGGCTATTTCAGACACTACCGAAAGTTCTCCACCTGAAAGCAAAATCGCTGCAACAGATAATCAAGCACGATCTCAGTCATATACAAGAGCTAAGAGAATCAAACTCAACCAAAAACAAAAGTCTGTTTCCCTTGAAACGAACAAAGAAGTTGAGTATGCCGAGTCTGATTTAAATGTTGCAGGAGGTCAACCTATTAAATCAAATTCTGATAAACAGGAATTATCAGCCAATGAAAAGAGTGTAATTCAAGATCAACCTATAGCTACAGCTCAAAATAAAATCGACGAATTACCATTAGATGTTGCGTCTGATAAATACTTATCAGAGCGAGAAGCTATAAAACTTGATTCTATTAAACAAGTGGCGTCCCGTAGTGTAAGCGATTCTGAAAAAAAGCAGTCGATAGTTATATCACAAAATATTCCGGCTAAGGAACCACCCAAGTTAACGGCTGATAAAAAGCCAAATGATCTGGCTAATATTACCGAAAAAAGTCGATCAAAAGCAGACAAAAACGTAGTTATCGGCTTTTATGCAGGAAGCTTTATGAATTACGCCAAGGGGAGTGAAACCAGTATCAACACCGGATTTGGAGTTTCTTCAGATTTTCGACTTTCGAAAAAACTGAAACTAACAACAGGGATTTCTTTGGCACAAAATTCATTAAAATTTACTGAATCTGTTCCTAAAGAAGTGACCACGTACTTAGCTTTGGATAGAAATAACAACAGGAGTCCTGGAGCATTAAATTCTCAAGCGAGCAATTTTGATTCAAACATCATTTCCAGCTACTCTATAAACACGTACGACGCAAAACTTGTAGGTCTTGACATACCTCTAAATATAAAGTACAGCCTGATTAATAAGAAAAATCTACTTTTTATAAGTACCGGATTCAGCTCCAATATTTATATCAATGAATCGTATAACTACAATTACAATTATAAAACCGGAGGATCTAACGCCCAAAACATTAAAAATCAGGAAAGCAAAAGCAACTTTCAAAGTTACAATATTGGGCAGGTGGTAAACCTTTCGCTAGGGTTCGAGCGGCCATTTAGCAATAATACCAAGTTATCTTTAGAGCCATTTTTGAAATACCCGCTTTCAGGCCTTGGCTCTCACGATTTACGATTTGGGGCAGCTGGTGTGAACTTGAAACTGAACTTTAACCGATCAAAATAATTTCTATTATTTAAAGGCTATCGCCTTAACCGGACTAATCCTGCTTACAAGCATTGACGGGATTATTAAAACTAATAGACAAATTATCAACGTCCCAGCGTTCAACAATAAAATATCCATCAATTCTAGTTGAACCGGAACGAAAGACATATAATACGCAGCTTGTTCAAGTTCGAAGAAGTGAGTGTAGTTTTGCAGCAAGGCCAGGCCAATTCCCAGGACATTACCGAGAAGCAATCCCAAACCAATTAAATACGCAGCATTACTTAAAAAAATCTTTTGAATAGCCCAGTTTGAACTACCCAGGGCTTTTAAGATTCCAATCATGTTTGTTCGTTCAAGAATGATGATCAACAGTGCCGAAATCATGTTAATTACTCCTACGGCAAGCATAAGGGAAAGAATAACTTGCGTATTTACATCTAAAAGTGAAAGCCACTCGAAAATTGTTTGATACCAGTCGACAATAGAGAAAGCCCGAAGCTTGTAGCTTATTGCGTCAGATACCAGATGAGTAGTACTTTCGAGTTTATCAAAATCCTTTACCCTGATCTCGTACCCACCAACTTCATTATCTCTCCAATTGTTTAGCCGTTTAATAATGGACAAATCACCAATTACATAAGCTCTATCTACCTCCTCAACCCCAAGATCGTAAATGCCGGCAATTGTAAATTTACGCCGACGTGGACTTTCCTGAACAAAATACATGATGAAATCATCACCGACATCTAGCCTAAGGCGATTAGCAATGTATCTGGAGATGAGAATCTGTTTGCTGGCCTGCAAGCTGTCTTTAAAATTGATAACGCTGCCTTTTACCAATATACGTTTGAAAAAATCCCAGTGAAAAGATTTATTGATGCCCTTAAAAAACACCCCCTCTACTTCGTTTTCCGTATTAATGATTCCCGGTTTAACCGCATAAGGTTGCAAATACTCAATTTGAGGGAGTTTTTTTAGATTCTTTAACGTGTCGGCATTGAGAATATATGGCGAATTCTCAACAGAGGAATTAAGATCTTGCTTAACTACAATAATATCGCCTGAAAAACCACGAATCTTTTCCCTGATTTCTGTCTTGAAGCCTTTGACAACGGCAACCGCTAGAATCATCACACTCAAACTAAGCATGATGCCCAAAATGGCAATCCGCACACTCAACCTGGAGAAAGTTCGTTTAGATTTGAAGGTGATTCGTTGAGCTATAAAAGCGGTTAAATTCAAGCTATGAAGATATTTTTATACTTTAGCAAAGATGCAAAAATTTCATCCTATTGCCGGTTGAACTAAAGAAATACCAATGAGAACGTACACGTCTATCATCATCATCGCCATATTATTTGTATTTTCCTGCAGCTCCGGATTTCGTATCCCTCCGCCGCCCTTTAAAACTGATGCACCAAATCCGTATGCAGTTGACGTAGATGCAATTAACAATGGGACGCAAGGCAAATTATTAACCGGCGCCGAGCAAACCACAGCCTACTTACCATTGCTTAAAGGAAAACGCGTTGGAATGGTTTTAAATCCGACATCTGTGATAGGAAAAAAGTTGATTGCAGATAGCTTGAAAAGTCTTGGTGTAAACATCGTAAAGATCTTTGGCCCTGAGCACGGCTTTCGCGGAAACGCAAGCGATGGTGTAAAAATCGAAAATAACGTAGATGCTAAGACTGGTATTCCGGTTATCTCCCTTTACGGAAAACACAATAAACCTACGCCTGAAGACTTAAAAGGCATTGACCTGATGGTCTTTGATATCCAGGATGTTGGGGCTAGGTTTTACACATACATTTCCACACTTCATTATTTAATGGAGGCATGCGCCGAAAATAACCTTGAGTTAATGATACTTGACCGGCCAAATCCTAATGGTTTTTATATAGACGGGCCTATTCTTGAAGAGAAATATAAATCATTTATTGGGATGCACCCGATACCAATCACTCATGGAATGACGATTGGAGAATATGCCAAAATGATAAATGGCCAAGGATGGTTGAAAGGCAAGATTCAGTGCAAACTTAATGTTATCAAACTTAAAAACTACACTCATACAACGTCTTACACGCTTCCTGTAAAGCCATCGCCAAATTTGAATACTCAACAATCCATTCTTCTTTACCCTTCCTTATGCCTTTTTGAAGGGACGGTAATTAGCCAGGGTCGCGGAACCTATTTTCCCTTCCAGGTATTGGGCAACCCCAAACTGGAAGGCAAGTACAAATTCAGTTTTACACCTGTAAGCATTCGCGGAATGAGTGAAACGCCCCTGCACCAAGATCAGAAATGCTATGGGCTTGACCTGAGAAAGTATGATACCAACAACTTTACGAAAAGTAAAAAGTTAAATCTACAGTGGCTCATTGAAATGTACAAAGCCTATCCCGACAAGGAAAAGTTTTTCGACCATAGGCAAAATAAACTAATGAATAATTTCGACCGCCTGGCCGGAACAGAAAGTTTGAAAGCGCAGATTATTGCCGGGAATACAGAGGATGAGATCAGAAGATCGTGGGAACCAGGCTTATCACAGTTTAAGCTGATGCGAAAAAAATACTTACTCTACCCTTAAACCAGTTATATGCGGATAATTTTTATGGGGACTCCCGATTTTGCAGTTGCATCGTTAGATGCACTTATTAATGCGGGTTGTAATATCGTTGCTGTAGTAACTGCTCCTGATAAACCTGCCGGGAGAGGCCAAAAGCTACATGAATCTGCCGTAAAGCAATATTCCGTTTCAAAGGGGCTGGAGATTTTACAACCTGGCAAGTTAAAAGCCCTCGAGTTTCACGAACAACTTAAGGCGTTGAAAGCCGACCTGCAAGTTGTTGTCGCGTTTCGAATGCTTCCTGAAGTAGTTTGGGATATGCCACCAAAAGGCACTATTAATCTCCATGCCTCGCTTCTACCCGCCTACCGCGGTGCTGCTCCAATTAATTGGGCCGTCATCAATGGCGAAAAAGAAACAGGCGTTACAACATTTCTGCTACAGCATGAAATTGACAAGGGTAACATTTTATTTTCTGAGACAGTTCCGATTGGCGACACAGAAACGGCTGGGGAGGTACACGATAAATTAATGCATACCGGAGCAGCATTGTTGGTTAAAACGGTTAAAGCAATCGAGGAGGGGAATTATACAGCCGTTCCGCAAGATACCCTGATATCAAAAAATGATGTGCCGCATGCACCAAAAATATTCAAAGATGATTGCCTCATTTCCTGGAACCAACAGGCACAAAAGGTTTTTAATCTCATTCGCGGATTAAGCCCCTACCCTGCTGCCTTTACAACCTTCAAAGAAAAAACCCTGAAGATTTATACGGCAGAACTGCTCGATAAGGAGCCCGGGATTCAACCTGGCGGCTTCTTAACAGACGATAAAACTTATTTAAGATTTGCCTGCACAGACGGCTTTATTTGTGTGAAAGAGCTTCAACTGGAAGGAAAAAAGAGGATGAACGTGGAGGATTTCCTGAGAGGATTCAGATCCTGATTTAGCCCGGCGACTGATTTAGTTTAGTAAGCAAAAGCTTCGATACTTCTTTGAAGTAGCGTTTGCTGTTAAAGCCCATCACCCACTGTATTCCGCGCGAAGCGTTTGTAAGAAACACCTCTTCGGCTTCGTTTAAAATATCTGGATTGATCTGAGCTTCAATAACTTCAATTTTATTTTCTTTGGCAAGCTTCATTACCACACTTCTCATCACTCCCGCAATACAACCTTCACTTAATGCGGGAGTGTAAACCTTCTTCTTATATACTACAAACACGTTCGCACTCATGGCCTCACACAAGAAACCGCTATTATTAAGTATAAATACCTCATCTAATGAATTTTCCTTGCGATAAATTCCGGCCATTACATATACCAGTGAATTACATGTTTTATGATTGGCCAGCGAATTTACTGGCTTGGTTACTTCGTCAAATACATCCGCAATTAATCCTTTAGCCTGGCTGATGTAAGAGCTTTCATCCGACTTAGTCATCTCAATTGTATATCCAAATTGATTTCCTGAAGGACTATAGAGTCCTTCAGAATCGCGGAAGACGGTTAGCCTTACCCGGGCATTTTGACCATAACTATTTCTCTTAACTAATTCTTCTACTTTATTGGTTAAAAAAGCGGCTGTGAGTTTTTTATATCCGTCTAGCTTTAAAGCTTGCATGCCTCTTTGTAGCCTTTCTGCATGAAGCTCGGCATATCGTAACTTTCCTTTCATATATCGCATCGACTCAAACAACCCATCGCCGTATCTAAACGCGCGATTGGCAACAGTCAGCACCGGTTGAACCGCAGGAATTATTTCGCCGTTATAATTAATGAAGTTCATAAATCTTATCAGGTATTCTCTACAACCCCGAAATGGTTAATCTGCTTTAACATTGGCCACATAATTTCTCCACTTTTCAAGTACCGCCTGAAAATCAGCAGGTAATTCAGATTCGAAATGTATTCTTTCCCGCGTAACCGGATGTTCAAATCCTAATGACAAAGCGTGTAAAGCTTGTCGCGGCATAATTCCAAAACAGTTTTCCACGAATTGTTTATACTTACTAAAAACGGTTCCTTTGAGAATTTTATCGCCGCCGTAAGAAGCATCGCTAAACAAAGAATGACCAATATGCTGCATGTGGGCACGTATCTGATGTGTACGCCCGGTTTCAAGCTCACATTCAATTAAGGTCACATAATTAAAGCGCTCCAGAATTCTGTAATGCGTTACAGACCATTTTCCTTTTGTTTCATCATCATAAATGTCCATTGTTTTACGATCACGGAGGCTTCGCCCGATGTAGCCGGTTACCGTTCCGTCTTCAACCATATCACCCCAAACTAAAGCAATATATTTCCGGGTGATGGTATGATCGAAAAACTGCTTCGCTAAAAAGGTCATTGCAAACTCGTTCTTGCTGATAAGCAATAAGCCGGAAGTATCCTTATCTATCCGATGAACTAAACCGGGCCGCCCGTCATTTCCCGGTAGGTGCGGCAGTTGCTGAAAGTGAAAAACGAGTGCGTTTACCAGCGTTCCATGATAGTTATTATAGCCTGGGTGAACCACCATTCCCGCAGGTTTATTTACGATTAATACATCACTGTCCTCGTAAACAACATTTATGGGAATATCTTCCGGGTAGACTTCTGTATCTCGGGGAGGGTGAGGTAAAACGATGGAGATACTATCCCCAGGTTTCACTTTATAACTTGCTTTAACTTGTTTTTCGTTAACCAGAACATTACCTGCTTCTATAGCATTTTGCACCCGGTTTCTGGAGGCGTTTTCGAGGCGAAGCATTAAAAACTTGTCAATGCGAAGCAATGACTGTCCTTTGTCTACGCTAATTCTGAGGTGTTCATACAAATCTTGCTCTTCCTGTTCGGGCAAATCAAGTTCTTCAGACATGGCTGCAAAATTAAACTTCTAAAGTCAATAAGCACCAAGAAACATATTCTCTTTTTGATTGTATTACCCTTACATTCTGCAGGTATGAAGAAGTTTGTGAAGAACATGAAGGTGTTGTTAAATTTTTTCCCATTTTTGATAAGGGAAATATATTTTAAACACTAATCATATCACATTGAAAAGAAACAGACTTATCAAAATTACATTCCTTCTTAGTAGTGTAATTTTCTCTAATGCCATGTACGCTCAAGATGGTGTAGCCGAACTTGCTCAAGTTGGCCCCGATGCATCGAAACTTGCAAACGCTTATTTATCTCCGCTATTTAAAGGTTTAGGAATTGGTTTAAACTCTGGCTGGGCGAATACTGCACACTCGAAGAACCTGGGAAGGTTCGATATCCGCTTCGGCGTAACCGGAGCAATGGTTCCAAAGAAAGATGAAACGTTTGATTTTAACAGTCTTGGTTTATCTAGTGCTGTTAGACTAAAGTCGGGGCAGAGCGCAATGTCGCCTACAATTTCAGGTGATGAAATTAACGGTTCAATTGTTGAGATTTATAATGGCAACAATAAGGTTAGGGAAATAACCCTCCCAAAAGGCACCAATCTTCCATTGGTACCTGCGCCGCAACTTCAGGCGACCGTAGGCTTGATTAAAGGAATCGATGTTTCTTTAAGAGCTATTCCTACAGTTAAAATGGGCGATGTGGGCTCCCTAAATATGATAGGCGGTGGAGTTAAAGTAGAATTGCTGCCATTAATAGCCGGAAAAAAAGCTGGCAAATTATTGCCTTTCGATTTAGCAGTAGCACTCGGATATACTGAACTCTCCTACAAAAAAGAATTAGACTATACAGCACCTTCAGGGAGTCCTGCGGTAAAAGACAACCAGCAGATTGAAGCAAAGATTTCTGGTTTCAATACGCAACTTATATTATCGAAAAAGCTCCTGGTATTTACGCCTTTTGTGGCTATCGGGGTCAATTCCTCCAAAACATCTGGCGGCTTAAAAGGCGATTATAATGTAATTACCGGCTCGGTGGGGCCAGTACCGGTTTACACCACCAAGACTGATCCGGTTACGCTTGACAAGAAAAACTTTAGCGCGTTTAGAAGCGATATAGGTTTCCAGTTAAACCTTGCATTTCTTAGACTTTATGCCTCCTACTCTGCATCTGAATACAATTCATTCAACGCTGGTTTGGGATTTGGCATCGGTAAATAAAGCCCTTAATCATCCGATGATCAGTAATCATCGGATGACTTTTAAAGCATGATCCACCTCGATTTCAATAGCCCCGAAGAAGAAATCCATTATCCGCTTTTTCTTGAAAAAAACATTCAGGTTTACCTGAAAAGAGATGATCTCATTCATCCCTTTATTTCAGGAAACAAATGGCGGAAACTCAAATATCCGCTACTAAAAGCTCAATCTGAACAGAAAACTCATTTGGTAACATTTGGCGGCGTTTGGTCTAACCATTTGCTGGCAACCGCCTGTGCAGCAGCAAAATTTGGGTTCCACAGTACCGCCTTTGTTCGTGGCGAGGATATCAATACTGATGTAATCGCTTTATGCAAGCTATGGGGAATGACGCTTGTTTTTGTAGACAGAGAAAGCTATCGCGATAAGCAAAAGCTTTTCAATCTTTATTTTGAAAACGATGATAATGCTTTTTTTATTGATGAAGGCGGCGCCGGTCCCGAAGCGGCCAGGGGGTGTTCAGAAATGGTTGAAGAGCTTCAAGGGAATTATCAGCATATCTTTTGTGCCGGCGGGACAGGCACTACTGCAGCAGGAATAATAAATGGCTTAAGTAGGTCAAATTCTTCGGCCCTGTTGCATGCCATTTCAGTCTTAAAAGGTGATTTCTTACAAAAAGACATCGATAAATTACTGATAGAACCCATCACTTATGAGTTTCATTCAGAATATCACTTCGGCGGTTATGCTAAAACTCAGCCAGTGCTAATGGATTTTATTAGCGATTTTGCTTCAACCACCAGCATTCTTCTCGATCCGGTTTACACCGGAAAAATGATGTTTGCGGTTTTTGATCTGGCACAAAACAACTATTTCAAGCCAGGAAGTCGTATCCTGGCTATTCATACCGGCGGACTCTTTGGCCTCCTCGGCATGCTCCGAATTAAATACGATCCAAGGAACTTCCAGCCTGTTTTTCCCGTTTAAATAGGTAGTATTTTTGAGTTAAACATCGGGTATGTATAAGCTATCAGTTTCGCCTCAAAATGTGCATCAGACTTTAAGTAAACACATACTTGCTGATGGCTACGACTTGACTTTTGACATGGAAAAGAGCCTGGGCGTTTACATGTACGACTCAAAATACAATCGCAAACTGCTCGATTTTTTCACCTGCTTCGCCTCAGTCCCTTTAGGTTATAATCATCCTAAAATGTTGAATGATGAAGAGTTTAAAAAGAATTTACTTCTCGCGGCAATTAGCAATCCTTCGAATTCCGACATTTATACTCAGCAATATGCAGAGTTTGTAGATACCTTTTCGAAAACTGCTATTTCGGATTATCTGCCTCACGCCTTTTTCATTTCGGGCGGAGGGCTTGCCATCGAAAACGCCTTGAAGGCCGCCATGGATTGGAAGGTTCAGAAGAACCTCAGAAAGGGCTATCAGGAAGAACGTGGCTTTAAGATAATTCACTTTGAGCATGCTTTTCATGGGCGCACCGGGTATACCATGAGCCTCACAAATACTAACCCCGACAAGACAAAGTGGTATGCTAAATTCGATTGGCCGCGTATTTCAACACCCGCTATGCATTTCCCTTCAACAGAGGAAAAGCTTAAGGACTTACTTCGACTAGAGGCCGTAGCTATACAGCAAATTAAGCAAGCGTTCGCTGATAATGAGGATGATGTATGCGCCATCATTATAGAGCCTGTCCAAGCAGAAGGCGGAGACAACCACATTAGAAGAGAATTTATGGAGCAGCTTCGGGTGTTAGCAGATGAAAATGAATGTCTTCTTATTTATGATGAAGTACAGACTGGTGTCGGATTATCGGGCAAGTTCTGGTGCCATGAGCATTTTGGTGAGAAAGCTCGTCCGGATATGATCGCTTTTGGAAAAAAGATGCAAATTTGCGGCGTTCTTGCGGGATAAAAGATTGACGAAATCGAGACGAATGTCTTTAATGTTCATTCGAGATTAAATTCAACCTGGGGTGGGAATCTTGCTGATATGGTGAGGGCATCGAAGATCTTACAGATAATTACCGAAGAGAACCTTGTCGATAACGCTGCAAAAACCGGATTGTACCTTCAAAAGCGTTTACTTGAACTCTCTGTAAAACACCAATTAATATCTAACGTTCGGGGCTATGGCATGTTATCGGCTTTTGATTTCCCTGACAAGGAAACCCGCGACAACTTTGTAAATAAAGGCCTCGAAAACAACGTGATGTTTATTGGTTGTGGCACTGCTTCGATTCGCTTCAGGCCAGCTTTAATAATGCAACCCGAAGATGTGGATAGAGGAATCGAAGTGATGGAACGCATTCTTCCATCTCTTTGATTACGATTACCTCAGCATAAATAAATCGTCTACTCCCATCAATTTCATACTTGTAAAGCCCTCTGCGAAAGTAGCACCGATATATTTTCCAAATTCCCTTGCCCTGGCTTCGATCACGTGGACGAATTCGGGCGTTGAAATATAAGTCTGCTCTTCTTTTAGCTCGGGATTGTAGAACTGTGTTTTAAATGCCTTAATCGAAGCCATCTTAGTCTCCCAAAAGGGAGTAATATCAATAAGAATATCGGGCCTTATATAGGCATCCTGAATGTACTGTAAAACTAGTTTTGGGCGCCATGCCGCTTGAATATTGCCCTCCAATTCAGTAACAATTTTTGACAATCCGGACAGGAAAGCAGCCTCTGTTAATAGCGATCCGCCCTTCCCATGGTCGGGATGCCTGTCGTGTAACGCATTGATTAATATAATTTCAGGTTGATACTGCCTTATCTTCTGGATGATCAGAAGCTGATGTTCTTCGTCGTTACGAAAAAATCCATCTCGCATGCCCAAATTTTCCCGTAAATCTAATTTCAAAATGGCCGACGAGTCTTTTGCTTCAAGGTCACGGGTTTCTGCTGTTCCTCTGGTTCCCAACTCCCCGCGAGTTAAATCAATAATGCCAACCTTCTTACCTAAGCTTTTGTGCTTTAACAAGGTGCCAGAACAACTTAATTCAGCATCATCCGGATGGGCCGCGAAAGCCAGTAAATCTATTTTCATTAATTAATGTGTGTAAACGATTAGTTGAAACGGAATGGATTATTATTATATCCGGAGGATTCGATTATAGCCTCAATATCTCGGGCTTCCTGGGGGTCGTACTGCTGTTTTAGATTATGCCCGGCAATTCGTGCAATCGATTGATAACCAAATGCAACAAGGCCACCTTTTAATTCTCTTACAAGATCGTAAGTACTTTTTCCGGTTTCCCGATCTATAAGTTTAATCAAAATCTCGCCCTGAGATATGGTCATATCCTTAATTTCTTTATTAAACATATCTTTAATTTCCTTATCACAGGCCTTTACTAATTTACGTTGCTCTCGTTTGTTGGTAGTTAACGCCAAATCCTGGTTCAATTTGGCATATCGATTCCTGGCAAATGCGGCATAGGGAAGAACTTTTAAAACATTGTATCGCAGACGATTATATTGAAACCGAGCTTCAGGGGTATGAAATATACGCTTACCGGTAATCACTACATCATGTAGAGGAATCCAGGGAATCATGGTACCATCTATATCACGAGTCGCGTAAACCTTGATGGTATCATTTTTACCTTTTGGCGCTATAACGTTACTCTCCTGAGCAAAGGAAGTATTGATTATTAAACATAAAAAAAGGGCTATACTAAAAATTTTCATACATTAGGATTGCACAAAACAACACTTAATTTCGTTTAATATTAATATTCAATATACGAAATTGTAACCCAATAAGTATAAAGTATACAAAGTTTTGACAATGTTTCAGATTAAATATGAATGAGTTAGTTATAGATCTGGAAGCGGAAAAAGCCGAAATACTTAAACGATATCGGGCCTTGCTTAAAGCATGTAAATCTACTCTTCAAAGAGGTGATAAACGCTTAATACGGCAGGCTTTTGATATGGCATTGGATAGCCATAAGGATATGCGCCGCAAATCCGGCGAACCATATATCTACCACCCAATCGCGGTAGCGCAAATAGCGGCTGAGGAAATTGGTTTAGGAACAACTTCAATTGTTTGTGCCTTGCTACACGATGTGGTGGAAGATACTGCAATTACACTCGATGATATTGAAAGGGAATTCGGAAAAAAAGTAGCTAAGATTATAGATGGTTTAACTAAAATTTCCGGTGTATTCGACACCAACAGCTCTTTACAGGCAGAAAACTTTAGAAAAATGCTGCTTACCCTCGCAGATGATGTAAGGGTGATTCTGATCAAACTAGCCGATCGTTTACACAACATGCGGACCATGGATTTTATGCCAAGGGATAAGCAGTTGAAGATTTCGTCGGAAACGATTTACTTGTATGCGCCGCTGGCTCACAGGCTTGGGCTTTACGCGATGAAGTCGGAGTTGGAAGATTTGTCCATGAAGTACATGGAGTCTGAAACCTATAAATTCATCGCAAAGAAACTGAATGAGAAAAAGGCCGAGCGTGAGCATTATGTTAAAGCCTTTGTTGAACCGATCAAAGAAATTTTGGATGAGCAAGGCCTCATTGCAGAGGTTTACGGACGGCCGAAATCTATTCATTCGATATGGAACAAGATGCGTACGAAAGGTATTCCTTTCGAAGAAGTGTATGACCTTTTTGCCATCAGAATAATTTTAGATAGTAAACCCGAAACCGAAAAAGCCGATTGCTGGAAGGCTTATTCGATTGTAACTGACTTATATCGTCCAAATCCCGATAGGCTAAGAGATTGGATTTCTTCGCCAAGGGCAAATGGCTATGAGTCTTTACACACTACCGTGATGGGGCCAAAAGGGCAATGGGTTGAAGTTCAGATAAGAACTTTGCGTATGAATGAAATTGCCGAAAAAGGCTTTGCTGCGCACTGGAAGTATAAAGAATCATCGTCCGACAGTGGCCTTGATCAATGGATACAAAAAGTTCGTGAGCTTTTAAGTAACCCTGAGTCAAACGCCCTCGACTTTCTGGATGATTTTAAAATGAATCTCTTCTCTGATGAGATTTTCATTTTCACTCCGAAAGGTGCCCTAAAGCAATTGCCAACTGAAGCCACGGCACTGGATTTCGCTTTTGAAATCCACACGGATATTGGTGCTAAATGTATCGGCGCGAAGGTGAACCATAAGTTGGTGCCGCTTTCGCATAAACTTCAAAACGGAGATCAGGTTGAAATTATAACAAGCAACAAGCAAGCCCCCAAAGAAGACTGGTTAAATTTTGTTGTGACGGCAAAGGCCAAATCAAAAATAAAATCTTGTCTTAAGGAAGAAAAACGCCGCATCGCCGAAGAAGGAAAAGAAATTCTTGAAAGGAAGCTGAAATCTTTAAAGATTACTTACAATACTGATAACATCCACAAAATAACCTACTATTTTAAGTTTGCCTCGCCGCTTGATCTTTTCTATAATGTGGCTACTGGTGCTATTGATTTAAAAGATTTAAAGCAGTTTCAATCGTCTGAAAAAGTTGTTGAACAACGTTCCCCGGAAAAGATCGAGGCACATCAAATTGAGGGAATTATTAATAAAGTAAAATCGAAAGACAGCAATACTTTATTAATTGGCGAGGATCTTCAAAAAATAGATTACAAATTATCAACTTGCTGTAATCCTATACCAGGCGATGATGTTTTTGGATTTATTACGATAAATGACGGCATAAAAATTCACCGCACTACTTGTCCCAACGCTACTAAGCTTATGGCTAATTATAGTTACCGGATTGTTAAAGCTAAATGGACCTCTCAAAAAGAGCTGGCTTTCTTAACAGGATTGCGGATTACAGGAATAGATGATGTAGGCCTAATCAACAAACTTACCACCGTTATTTCCAATGATTTTAAAGTTAATATGCGTTCGATAACCGTTGATAGCAATGAGGGCATTTTTGAAGGCTCAATTATGGTTTATGTCAATGACACGCAGCATCTCGATAATCTGATAAAAAAATTAAGACAAGTTAAAGGAGTTACGGCTGTAACGCGTTTCGACTCTGAACAACAAAATATCGACCTCGCCTCATAAACTTTTACGTATTCTTATTTTTTTGGATAAATTTGAACGCTGTTAAGCAATTATGCCCGTTGAAGAAACCATAGCATTAGTTAAAAAGATTTTTGAGGCTTATCTCGAAAATAAGAGTTTAAGAAAAACGCCCGAACGTTTCGCTATACTGGAAGAGATATATTCTCGTACAGATCATTTTGACGTAGAATCGCTCTACATCCACATGAAAAATAAGAAATACAGGGTTAGTCGCGCTACGGTTTATAATACACTCGAATTATTAGTTTCATGTGATTTAGTTACCAAGCACCAGTTTGGTAAAAACATGGCCCAATTTGAAAAATCATACGGCTATAAACAGCATGATCATATTATCTGCATTGATTGCGGCAAGGTGGTTGAATTTTGCGATCCCCGTGTGGGGCAAATCCAATCGATGATGGGCGATCTATTGAAGTTTGAAATCAAACATCATTCATTAAATCTTTACGGCAACTGTACAAAATTAAGAGAGGGTTTTTGCGAATCTTATTCAAAAAACTGACAAGTCTAAGAGACATTACTTTCATCAACGAATTGATGCAAGCCCGGTTAGTAAAACGAGACCCGGACGGTTGAAAGAAAATATAAAGCGTTTTAAAATAGTATAAAGAAATATAATGGCTGTTGATGTACTCTTGGGGCTCCAGTGGGGCGATGAAGGAAAAGGAAAAATTGTTGATGTTTTAAGTCCGAAATACGATTTAATAGCTCGCTTCCAAGGCGGGCCGAACGCTGGCCATACGTTGGAATTCGATAATCAGAAATATGTACTAAATACAATTCCCTCCGGTATTTTCAATGAAAAAACCATGAACCTAATAGGTAATGGTGTAGTAATTGACCCTATTATTCTTAAGCGAGAGCTAGAAAACTTAAAGAAAAGCGGCTTTGATCCGGTAGCTGCAAAGAAGTTGGTTATTGCCAGGAAAGCGCATCTAATACTGCCAACTCATCAATTACTTGATGCCGCATCGGAAAGCAAAATGGGCGAAGGTAAAATTGGATCAACCCTGAAAGGTATTGGTCCGACTTACATGGACAAAACTGGGCGTAACGGCTTAAGAGTTGGCGACACGAGTTTACCCGACTTTAAAGAGAAATACGACAAGCTTGTTAATAAGCATAAATCTATCCTATCTCATTACGGCGAAATTCCGGATTTTTCTGAAAGGGAAACAGCTTTTTTTGAAGCTATTGAATATCTTAAAGCCATACCACAAGTAGATAGTGAGCATTTCGTAAATCAATACTTACGTGATGGAAAAACAGTGTTAGCAGAAGGTGCTCAAGGCGCTATGCTTGATGTTGATTTTGGCTCGTATCCGTTTGTTACGTCATCTAATACCACTGCGGCAGGTGCATGTACGGGTTTAGGAATCGCTCCATCTAAAATTGGTTCCGTTGTTGGGATTTTTAAAGCTTATTGCACAAGAGTAGGCGGCGGTCCCTTCCCTACTGAATTACACGATAATACAGGCGAAGAGCTCCGCAGAATTGGCCACGAATTTGGTGCTACAACCGGCAGACCTCGTCGTTGCGGTTGGATTGATCTGCCAGCTTTGAAATACGCGGTGATGCTGAATGGCGTTACCGAACTGGTAATGACCAAGGCGGATGTTTTGAGCGGTTTCGAGAAGATTTACGTTTGCACCCACTACGAATACAATGGCGAAACGATAGACTATATGCCATACGATATTTGCTCTATCGAGCCAAAACCAGTTTTAAAAGAGATTGATGGCTGGAAAGAAGACCTGACAGGCATTAAAACCATCGCTGAAATTCCAGAGAGATTGATGGCCTATGTTAAATATCTGGAAAGTGAAGTTGGCGTACCGGTAAGATATCTTTCAGTTGGACCAGACCGAGTTCAGACCCTAATTCTGAACTAAAGACAATTTCGGGCATGAAGGAATATATGCCGGAAGATATCGAAACTTTCAAGCGTAAAGCATTACAATGGGCTGCCTCATTTGAGACAGCCTGTTATTTTGATTCTAATGGGTTCACCGACCCTTATTCGGCTTTTGATGTATTAATTGCGGCTGGGGCAGCATCCGATCTCACAGGGGATCCAGGTTCGGCATTTGAAAGCCTAGATGCCTTGCTTCAAAATAACAAGGATTGGATTCTGGGTTTTCTGGGTTATGATCTCAAAAATGAGATTGAAAATTTAAATTCAACAAACGCAGACGGTCTTTCTTTTCCTGACCTTTATTTCTTTAAGCCCTTGCATCTCATTCAAATTAAGGGAGATAAAATACAAATCATTTCGCCTGCGGCGGATGAAATTCTTGAAGAGATTGGCGGAACTGGCTTAAAAAAAACACCATTCGCTTTTTCCGGCAAAATCGAAAGTCGCTTTTCTTCTACAGAATATAAAGAAACAGTTTCCCAATTGAAGGAACGCATCCAGCGGGGAGATATTTATGAGGCTACGCTCTGCCAGGAGTTCTATGCTGAACAATGTGACTTTGAACCATTAACTGCATTTAATCTGCTGAACGAAATCTCACCAACTCCCTTTGCAACTTTTTTTAAATTAAAAAATCAATATATCATCTCGGCAACGCCCGAACGGTTCTTAAGTCGGCGACAGAGCAAACTCATATCACAACCTATCAAGGGAACTATCAAACGTAGTGACGATCCGCATGAGGACCAAGTTCTTCGAACAACATTAAAGGAGAATATCAAAGAGCAATCCGAGAACGTAATGATTGTAGACCTTGTTCGCAACGACCTAACCAAATGTGCAGTTCCCGGCAGCGTAAAAGTTGAAGAACTTTTTGGCATTTATTCTTTCGAGCAAGTGCACCAAATGATCTCGACAGTTGTGTGTGAAGTTGGTCCGGATTGTTCCAACGTTGAAATTATTAAGTCTGCATTTCCAATGGGATCAATGACCGGAGCTCCAAAGATTTCGGCAATGACATTGATTGAAAAATACGAAAAAAGTAAAAGAGGAATATTCTCCGGCGCTGTCGGCTACTTTGCGCCTAACGGTGATTTTGATTTCAATGTGATCATCAGAACACTTTTATACAATGCTGAAAATAAATACCTTTCTTTTCAAGTTGGTGGCGCCATAACAATTGATTCTGATCCCGATAAAGAGTATGAGGAATGTTTATTGAAAGCGGAAGCAATTAGGAAAACGCTATCATAAAACACAAAAGCCGAATCTTACATCCGGCTTTGTGTTTTATCTTTCCAGCTACGGTTTATAGTATTTTCTCGCTTCCGGAAGATTCCTCTGTATCTGAGCTATCCGAGTTTGATCACTTGGGTGGGTACTTAAGAATTCCGGTGGAGTGCCATTTCCTTCCTTTGAAGCAGCCATCCTTTTCCAGAAAGTTAATGCCTGGTCTGGGCTGTAACCGGCCATTGCCATAAATACTAAACCAAGTCTGTCGGCCTCAGACTCTTGAGACCTACCATACTTCAATAATGCCAGTTGTCCGCCAACGCCATACAATTGCCCAATTGCCTGGGAGCCACCACTTGCTGCACCTACAATCCCCCCAAGTGCTTGAGCGCCCATCATTTGAGAATAACGCTCCTCAGCATGTCTCGCTATGGCATGTGCAATTTCATGTCCCATAACGGTTGCTAAACCCGCATCAGTTTGAGCGACAGGAATCAATCCCGTGTAAACAGCCACCTTACCACCTGGCATACACCAGGCATTGATGTCTTTACTCTGAACTACGTTAAACTCCCATTGCATATTATACTTCCCGGAAAAGCCATTTTGACTTAAGTATGTATCAACGGCTCGGGCAATTCTGGCACCTACGTTTTTTACGCGGGTAACATCAGAACCACTTCGAACTACTGTTACTTTGGGGTCATTAAGAAATTGTCTATAGGCTTGCGATGCTTCTTGTTGTATCGCTTCGGAGTTAGCTAAACTTAATTGTCGCCTGCCGGTTAGTGGAACCGTAGCACAGGAAGCTATTATCGTTACTACAACAATAAAGCTAATTATCTTCAATCTTTTCATAATATTATCGGTGTTTAATATTAAACGCAAATATTAGCCAACCTGTTTTTTTCCGAAGAGATTTACTTTGGCTTCCTTGCCTTTTAGCAAGCGTTCAATATTTTTTTGGTGAGTTACAAGGATCAAAATGCAGATACACATACCGTATACTAAAATTGATCTTAGGGGAGAATGGAATAGAAATATAATGCTTAGCGGAAAGGAAAAACCTGCTGAGATGGAGCTCAAAGAAACGTATTTGGATATTAATAACACCGCTACAAACACAAGGACACATATTAAGGCTGCCCAGGCATGTACAGCTAAAATCATCCCGAATAAAGTAGCAATTCCTTTACCACCTCTAAATCCGGCAAAAACCGGGAAAAGATGCCCCATTACCGCGATTATTCCCAACGCTAACTGATAATTTACAAATTGTACAGAATGCTGAGGTCCGGTTACCGACAGCCCGATAAGGTAAGCGAGATTTGTGGCTGTCCAGCCTTTAAAAATATCCAGTAACATTACTGCGATACCGGCTTTTTTACCTAAAACCCTGAATGTATTGGTGGCTCCTGCGTTCCCACTACCATATTCACGTACATCAATACCGTAAAACGCCTGCCCTATCCAGACAGCTGTCGGTATCGATCCAAATAAATATGCTGCAACCAATGCAGAAAGAGAATAAATTGAAATCATTCAGAATGCAATATTAAAAAAAGTATTGCCAATTCACCTATAAGCTTAATTAAGATTGTTTATAGCCTTCAGGCTCATGTCGAGACTTTTTACGGAATGTGTTAAAGCACCCATCGAAACATAATTAACTCCGCAAAGAGCATAATTTTTAACGTTGTCTTCAGTGATACCACCAGAAGCTTCCGTAATAAATTTCCCATTGATTAACCTAACCGCCTCAGTTAAAGTTTCAAAATCAAAATTATCTAATAAAATCCTGTCAACTGCACCATGCTCGATTACTTGCTCTAGCTCTCCAATATTGCGCACTTCTATTTCAATAGGAATATGCTTTTTCTTTTCTATACGGTACTTTGTAGCAGCACTTAGTGCCTGTGTAATTCCTCCGGAATAATCAACATGATTATCTTTAATCAAAATCATATCGTATAAACCGAATCGATGATTTACGCCTCCACCAATTTTCACGGCCAGCTTTTCGAGAAACCTCATATTGGGTGTAGTCTTCCGTGTATCAAGAACTTTAGTTTGAGTGTCTTTTAACAAGTTAACTATTCGTTTGGTTGTAGTTGCGATACCGCTCATGCGTTGCATTGTATTTAGCACTAGGCGCTCGCCTACCAAAATGGAGTAAGAGCTCCCGGTTACGTGTAGAACGATATCGCCATATTTTACATCTTCTCCATCATTAATAAAAATATCAACTTTAAGTTTTGAGTCAACCTGTTTGAAAATTTCTACGGCAACGGCAACACCGGCCACTATACCATCCTCCTTTATGAGTAGTTTTGCACTACCCTGCATTCCTTTCGGGATTGTCGCTAACGAAGTATGATCCCCATCACCAACATCCTCTTTCAGCGCATCGGCAATAAATTTTTGCAATAGTTCCTTTTCGGTTTCCATACAGATGGCAAAAATAAGAATTACACTGATATATGCTTATTTGTTTAAATGGGTTCAAGAATCGTTGAATGTTTTTGAATTATTGTTGTTCAGCTTCGCCATATGCGGTAGTTCATTCGCAAAAATCAAATTTTATGTAAGTTTGCAACGTGGAAAATAAAAAATTAGCTTTAATTATTCTTGACGGCTGGGGCTACGGCAATACCGATATATCGAATGCAATTGTTGCAGCAAATACTCCTTTTTTTGATAGCCTTATAGCGAATTATCCGAACTCAACTTTAGAAGCTTCTGGTATGGCAGTGGGTTTACCTGCCGGACAAATGGGAAACTCCGAAGTAGGGCACATGAATTTGGGAGCTGGAAGAGTTGTTTACCAAGAATTGGGGCGTATCCATAAAGCCGTGGACGATGGTGAATTTATAACCAACCCCATTCTTAAAGAAGGTTTCGAATACGCTAAAAGAGAAAACAAACAAGTTCATTTTATAGGTCTTGTTTCTGATGGTGGAGTGCACGCACATACCAGGCACTTAATTGGTTTATGCGACGCTGCCAGAAGTTTTGATCTGGATAGAGTCTTTATTCACGGTTTTTTAGATGGCCGTGATACCGATCCGAATTCAGGTATAGATTATATCAGCAAACTGGAAAGTTATCTTGCCACATCACCGGTAAAACTTGCTTCGCTTATTGGCCGCTATTACGCTATGGATCGTGATAATAGGTGGGAACGTGTAAAAGAGGCTTACGATGTGATGGTGAATGCAACCGGACTTAAAACCACTGATGCTATTGCCGAAATCAAAGAACTTTACAACCAAGGCATAACCGACGAGTTCATGAAACCTATTGTAAAGGTTGATGCAGCCAATAATCCACTAGCTGTAATTGAAAATGGTGATGTAGTAATTTGCTTTAATTTCAGAACAGACAGGGGCCGCGAAATTAGCCTTGCACTTACTCAAAAAGCATTTCCGGAATATCAAATGGAACCTTTGAGTGTGAAATATATCACGATGACAACCTATGATGATACCTTTAAAGATGTCAAAGTAGTTTTTACCAAGGATGACTTGAGCGAAACGATTGGAGAAGTTTTAGAAAAAAATGGAAAGACTCAGGTAAGAATTGCTGAAACAGAGAAATATCCTCACGTAACTTTTTTCTTTTCCGGTGGCCGGGAAAAAGAATTTATTGGTGAACGGCGGTTATTAGTTCCTTCTCCAAAGGTGGCTACCTATGACTTACAACCAGAGATGAGTGCAAAAGGTATAAGAGATGCAATCTGTGAGGATTTCAAAACAAACAGACCTGATTTCGTCTGCCTTAATTTTGCTAATCCGGACATGGTTGGGCACACCGGTGTTTTTTCGGCCGTTGTTAAAGCGGTTGAAACTGTTGATTCCTGTTTGAAAGACGTTGTAAACTGCGGATTGGAAAACGGCTACTCCTTTATCATTATTGCCGATCATGGCAATGCCGATTTCATGATTAATGCGGACGGCTCGCCAAATACCGCACATACAACCAACCTGGTTCCATGCATTTTAATCGACAACGATTACAAGCAAATTGCTTCAGGCAAGCTCGGCGACATCGCGCCAACCGTTCTTAAAATTTTAAATGTGCCTATACCGGAGAAAATGACCGGTAATATTCTCATTTAATGAGATCTGCTCTTACAATCCTTATTATTTTCGTCCTCACTGCCTGCACTAACAGGCAGGAGGAAGATACTTTTAAAAACAAACCACTCCCATATTTCGACCTGGCATCGTACTTTGAAAAGGAAGCGATAAGATTGCAAACGCGAAATCCTTTGCTCACCAAAACAGTTGGTCAAAATGGTGAGTCGGAAAAAAAGGATATTAAAATCACCGATTGGAAATCAGAGTTGGGTTTTTTTATAGCGTCAGACATTAATAAGCCTGCCTGGAGAAATAGTTATCGAGTTATTAAAAAAGGAAATAAGATTATCTATCTTTCAAAAGATGATGGGCTAAGAACTCAAAAAATTGAAATTCTAAGTAAACCGCATGGCGGAATAAAACATATCTCAATATTAAATCAAACTTCTAATATCTTATATACTTCCACCGAATACCTCAACTATTCTCCAGATTCCTTTTATACTATCAACAAACAGCAAAAGGTTCTGTTAAACAGCCTTAATACGTATCAAATCAAATCAGAATTTACAAACGAAAACTCCAATAAATGATTCGACAGTTCGTTTACTTGATGTATATGAATCAGATTTTTAAGGGGGCAATAGTAATTTTAACTTTTGCATCGTGCACGACTACACAGGAAAGCACCGAAAAGACAACGGTACCGCCACCAGTTATTACGAAAGCATCTGAGAAAAATTCATTTGCAGAAGTTGTCGATTTTCAAAAAGAGTTTCTTAAACAATTAAATAAACTCAGAGCCGATGGCTGTAAATGTGGAGATAAATATATGCCTCCTGCGCCCCCACTTAGCTGGAATGTTCAACTACAATTAGCTGCCTTAGGCCATGCGCAAGACATGGCAAGAAACAAATATTTTAGTCATGTAAGTAAGAATGGCAGTAAAATAAAAGATCGCATAATGTCTGCGGGATACACCCCAAATGGTTTTCAAAGTTTCACTATTGGCGAAAACATCGCATTTAACCAGCGAAGTATTAAAGAAGTGATGAAAGGCTGGAAAGAAAGCCCCAGCCATTGCAAAAACTTAATGAGCCCTGCCTTTATAGAAGTGGGAATTGCAATGCAAAATTATTATTGGGTGCAAGATTTTGGTGGAAGAATCCCTATTAAGAAAAGGTAATCGATTACTCAAAAAGGGATTTAATAACCTCATAATTAATCACCCATTACAGGTTAGCCATGTAAACTTTAGCTTTTTTCAATTCATCTGCAATATCTTTTCGGCCCGGATTTGCATCTAACAAACGTTGCAAATCATTAATGCAAGATTTATAAGAATTTGACGCTGCGGCTTTGTCGTAAACTTTTGGATCTTTTTGACCCTTTAAAATGGCATAATCACGGTAAGCAATAGCCCGGTTCTGATATAACTTATTATCATCCGGACTTAATTCTATAGCTTTCGAATAATCTTTCACGCTTGCAGCTAAAATTCTTTCCCGCTCTAGCGGAGTAAGTGTGCTTCCCATTTGTGCACCTAAATAATTGCGAACCTTACCACGGTAATAATACGCTGAAACATCGTTTGGACGTAATGAAATTACCCTTCCAAAGGTGCTGATAGCTTTTTGAAATTGACCTGAATGATAGTAAGAATAAGCAAGCATGTAAAGCACATCGGGGTTATTCGCTTCTGCAGGCAATGCTTTTTCCAGATGAACCACGGCATTATTAAAGTCTTTGTCCAGAACCGCTTTGTTGCCTAACTGGACATAAGGATTTATTGTCTCTGATTTTTGAGCTTTGGATATTCCTGTAGAAACAAGCAGTAGAGAAAAAATACACGTAAGTAATTTCATTTTATTCTTAATTTATTGGCTAAACGCGGTAATCCATAACTCGAATATCGCGCCAGATAATTTTCCACTATAACGATTTAAGGAAGGTTATAATACACAAGGTTAAATATTTTGTTTCTTTGTTTAAAGAAAACTTTATTCAAGCTGACTTTTTAACAGCATAATGATGAGTTTTGGTTTTCAATTTTTGATACAGCCAATTGGCATAGGCATTGCGCTGTGATGCTTTTAAATCTTACACACATTTCAATTAGAATTCACTGTCAATATGACGTTGAGAAAGGATATGCATGAGCAACTTTGATTTTAATCAAACATTACCCATAATAAACGAGGATACCGAATTTTTTCCATTAATGTCTCAGGAGGATGAAGAGGAGATGAACAATGAAGAAACTCCTGAAATTTTATCTATACTGCCATTGCGAAACACCGTTTTGTTTCCGGGCGTGGTTATTCCGATTACAGTTGGCAGAGATAAATCCATCAAACTTATAAAAGATGCTTACAAAGGTGACCGCACAATTGGCGTAGTTTCGCAAAGAGACGTGGCAGTTGAAGATCCTACCTATGATGAATTAAACCGCGTAGGTACAGTAGCACTCATTATTAAGATGCTGCAAATGCCAGATGGTAGTACTACGGTGATTATACAGGGAAAACAACGCTTCCGGTTAGGTGAAGCTGTACAAAGCGAACCTTATATCAAAGCGGCTATCAATAAATTTGAAGAGATAAAACCTAAAGTCGATAAAGAATTTAAAGCGGTAGTAGCTTCTGTTAAAGAACTGGCGATGCAGATTATACAGCTTTCGCCAAATATTCCCAGCGAAGCGGGAATTGCTATCAAAAATATTGAGAGCACTTCTTTTCTGATCAATTTCATTTCGTCCAACATGAATGCTGATGTCTCGGCAAAACAGCAAATGTTGGAAGTAGCTAACTTGCACGAACGTGCAAGAATGGTTTTGGAACACCTTACCATCGAAATTCAGATGTTGGAGTTGCGAAATCAGATCCAGACCAAAGTGCGTACCGATTTAGACAAACAACAGCGCGATTACTTCCTTAATCAGCAATTAAAAACGATCCAGGAAGAACTTGGTGGAAATTCACCCGACCTTGAATTGGATAATCTTCGCCAGCGTTCTAAAAAGAAAAAATGGGCTGCTGATGTTGCTTCGCATTTCGCTAAAGAGCTTGATAAGTTGGCCCGAATGAATCCCGCTGCAGCGGATTATTCTGTGCAGGTAAATTACCTGGAATTATTACTGGATTTGCCTTGGAACGAGTTCACAAAAGATAACTTCGATTTAAAACGCGCTGAGAGAATTCTGGACAAAGATCATTTTGGTTTGGATAAAGTTAAGCGCCGCATCATCGAATACCTGGCTGTTCTTAAGCTTAAGAACAACATGAAAGCGCCAATTTTATGCCTGGCGGGCCCTCCGGGAGTTGGTAAAACTTCTTTAGGGAAGTCTATCGCGAAAGCTTTGGGGCGTAAATATGTGCGAATGGCTTTAGGCGGCATTCGCGATGAAGCTGAGATCCGTGGCCATCGGAAAACCTATATTGGTGCAATGCCAGGGCGGATTATACAATCACTAAAGAAGGCAGGTGCGGCAAACGCTGTTTTCGTTTTAGATGAAATCGACAAAGTAGGAAATGATTTCCGCGGCGACCCATCTTCTGCCCTGCTCGAAGTTCTTGATCCGGAGCAAAATAACGCGTTTTACGATCATTACGTAGAACTGGATTTCGATCTATCGAATGTGATGTTTATTGCTACCGCGAATTCTTTAAGTAACATTCAGCCTGCCCTGCTCGACAGAATGGAGATTATTGAAGTGAATGGTTATACTGTTGAAGAAAAGATTGAAATCGCAAAACAACATTTACTTCCCAAGCAAATTGAACAGCACGGCTTAAAAAAGAAGGATGTTTTGTTGAAACCTAATGTGGTTGAAAAAATCATTGAAGATTATACCCGCGAATCTGGAGTTCGGGGACTGGAAAAAAGGATAGGCTCTGTTGTGAGAGGTGTTGCTACGAAAATTGCCATGGAAGAAGAAGTTTCTCCAGCAGTCAGCAAAACGGATGTGGAGCGCATTTTAGGTGCCCCGGTTTACGATAAAGATCTTTATGAAGGCAACGAAGTTGCCGGTGTAGTTACCGGCTTGGCCTGGACCCAGGTGGGCGGCGATATTTTATTCATCGAAGCCAGTTTAAGTCCGGGAAAAGGGAAACTCACTATGACCGGCAACTTGGGCGATGTGATGAAAGAGTCGGCAGCGATAGCGATGGCCTATCTTCGTGCGCATTCGGCAAAATTCAATATCGACCATCGCTTATTTGACCTTTGGGATGTGCATGTACATGTGCCTGCCGGTGCCACGCCAAAAGATGGCCCTTCAGCGGGTATAACAATGCTTACAGCACTAACTTCAGCGTTTACGCAACGCCGTGTTAAACAAAATCTGGCAATGACAGGTGAAATTACGCTTCGTGGCAAAGTGTTGCCGGTTGGTGGTATTAAAGAAAAAATCCTGGCTGCGAAAAGAGCTAATATCAGAGAGGTAATTCTTTCAAAATCGAATGAGAAAGATATTTTAGAGATTAAGGAAGACTACATAAAGGATTTAAAGTTTCATTATGTGAAAGAAATGAAAGAGGTTATTGAGCTGGCTTTAACGAACGAAAGGGTGAAAGATGCGGTTGATTTAACAGTCAAAGAGGCTATAACACCTGTGTTGAACTAGTAAAGGATTGATATACTTTTAAAGCTAAATCTGAAAAAAAGAATTTCTACTTCTCACAAAAGCAAGATGGTTTGGGGTAATTTAACGCAAGGTCTGTTATTGATATTTTTGAATCCTGCAGTGCACATTGCAGGATTTAGTCGTTTAAAACCTATAATTAAATCATTTTGTATTTGCCTGATTTTATTCTTAATTACCTTCACCGCGTCAAGCCAGACAACAAACTTCAAAAACGAATTCGGTTTCCGCAGCGATAACGACTCATTTCTAGCTGTTGGACAGGATCGTTATTATACCAACGGGCTTTTCTTAAGCTTTAGACATGCGCTTAAACAAAATTCAGAACGATCAAAATTTGCAAAAAAAATCTATGAAATTGAAGCCGGTCAATACATGTTTAATGCACAAACAGGGCAAATTGGAAATATCTCTCAGGTAGACAGACCATTTGCAGCATATCTCTATGGAGGCGTAAAGCTTAATCTGATCTATATAAACGAAAAAAGTATTGAGCTATCTGTAAATGGCGGTACCATTGGACCAAAGGCTCTGGGAAAAGAAGTACAAGAAGGCCTGCATAATGCTATTGGCTTTTACAGGATAAGCGGCTGGGAATATCAGGTCAATAATGAAACGGGAATCAACGCTGCGTTAAAATATTCAAGCCTTCTTTCACGTAAGTCGGGGAACGATTTAAGCATTCAGAGCTACGTTAACTTGGGGAATACTTTTTCGGGCTTGGGAGCGGGAATACTTTTTCGAACCGGAAGAATTAATCCCTTTTCTAATTCCGTAAGCAACAACACCAGAATATCAAATTCGCTAAACGATACTATCCCTGCAAAGGAGTTTTTCTTTTTCACAAGACCTATGCTCAATCTGGTTGCTTACGATGCTACGGTTCAGGGAGGTTTATTTACGGGTGATAGAGGACCGGTAACTTACAGTCCCAGAAGGTTTCAGTATTCTCAGGAGCTTGGTGTTAATTACGCTGTTAAACATTGGACCCTGAATTTCTTTTTGACCTTCAAATCAAGAGATAACAAACAGCAGGAATCTCCTCATCAATATGGAACGGCAATGATTTACTATCGATTCTAATGGTCGAAACCGCCCTTTCTTCGGTTTAACTTTTTAACGGCAGTGATTTGCTTGTTCTTAAGCCTCTGCTCTATCGAGCCTTTTTTAGGCTTTGTTTTCCTCCGTGGTTTTTGAACCAACAATGCATTCTTCAGCAGAAAGTACAGTTTACTTAAAGCCTTTTCCTTGTTTAGGTACTGACTTCTTTCCTCTGCACTTATCACCTGAACCAGTCCATCAGCATTCATCTTATTAGAGAGTTTATGCCTTATAAGCTCCTTCTCGGCATCAATGAAAACAGTCGAAGCCACAAAATCAAAGTTTAGTTCAACCTTGCTCGAGACCTTATTAACGTTTTGTCCACCTTTTCCGCCACTGCGTGAAGTTTTAAAAGTGGTATTTGGCAAAAGATCCTGAATGGTAAATTCCATATTCAAAATAACAAAATTAAACGCTTGTTAAACATTCACAACAAACAATATCTTTGCTAAAATGAATCATAATATTGTGGTTGCTATTGATGGCTATTCCTCATGCGGAAAGAGCACCCTTGCTAAGGCTCTGGCAAAAAAGCTGCACTTCATCTATATCGATAGCGGCTCTATGTACCGTGCCGTAACGCTTTATTTTCAAAGAAAGAAAATAGACATCACCAACGAGCATGACGTAACGAATGCTTTAAAGGACATTCATTTAAACTTCCATTCAAAAGATTACCAAACTCATATCACTTTAAATGATGAGGAAGTATCTGAAGAAATTAGAAACATGCCTGTTTCTGAAATGGTAAGCGAAGTAAGCGCGATTAAAGCTGTAAGAAAGGAAATGGTAAAGCAACAGCAGCGCATGGGTAGATCTAAAAATATCGTAATGGATGGACGTGATATCGGAACAACAGTTTTTCCGGAGGCACAGGTTAAAATTTTTATGACCGCCGATCCAAAGATTAGAGCAGAACGCCGCTTTAAAGAGCTGAGTGCCAAGAATCAAAGTATAACCCTTGAAGAGGTTTTCGAAAATCTAGCCCACAGAGATTATCAGGATACTACCCGCAAAGAAAGCCCGCTAACGCGAGCAGAAGACGCATTAATTTTAGATAACACCGATTTGACTGAACAACAGCAACTTGAGTTTGCCTTAGAATACATTACACCGCTGTTAAGGAATAAATAATTCCTACTACTATTTCACTTCGTTAAAACTTTCCACTTAAAATCAGGTTTCTTCCTGTGAAAGATCGATTCTTTCGGAACGGCTTTTGTATATTATTACAACAAGCCGCTGCTCGAAAATGAAAATTGCAATATCTACCATAGGAACCAGAGGCGATGTACAACCCTACGCCATACTCGGTAAGGCTTTAGCTGCCCGTGGGCATGATGTTACCTTATCAACTGCTAGAAACTTCAAAGATTTAGTTGAAGGCTATGGTATCAACTTTCACCCTATAGATGTTGATTATCAGGAGATTTTGAATTCGGATGAAGGGAAGAAAATCTTAAAAGCAAACCTTTTTGCAATACAACGAAATCTCGACAAGCTAATCTATCCGTTAATAGAAGCCTCACTTAACGAGTGTTATCAGCTTGCTCAAAACAGTGACCTGTTCATTTACAGGC
>DASVRX010000010.1:0-2521 GCA_036388375.1 Pedobacter sp.
CCTTTTGAAAGATGAAAAAGTAATGTAGCCTCATCCGAGGATAATTGATCGATTACGTGAATGAACCCTGGATGCGCTTCATTGATGCGGTCCTTGTCGATTGCTCTTGTAAGTAAGTTTAAGAAAAGTGAGGTCATAGGATTTCCATCCTCAAGATATTTCAGCCTCTCTATTATCGGTCCACTGATTGAAGGAGGCGCCTCAATTTGTTTCTCTTCTGGAACTGCTTCCGCCACTTTATTCAAGTGCCTTGTGAGTCTTTCCTGATAAGTAGCAAGTAATTGAAATGGAGCTGTAAATAGTCTTAAAGCCTTAATAATGTCTGCGCTTGTATCTCCAAGCTGTTGAACAGATTTTGACAGGCCATCGTCATAGATCTTCTTCACCGTCTCGGCTCCGAAGATGTTGGCTATTTTTTCCAGATCCATGAAAACAATTTTTGATTGCTACTATTCCGCTACTGAGGAAGGCCAAAACTCCTGAAACACTTGTCCATTAATGGTTCAGGAGTTCACCAGCGGAGACTGAGGGATGTGAACTACCTCTTCTATGGCTTGACTATCAGATAATAACGACGGTGTAAAAAGTAAGTTCCCGAATTTGCACCCTGCTAAACGAGATCAAAAACCGCAAATTTCAGGGTAAAGTTCGGGAGACTTTTTGGGATTTGAACCTTTTTAGGAACTTAGTTTAATCAGTTCTTTTTGCTCTTGCAACCTCAATTGCTCGATGTAATTTTTGCGCTAGTATTTCCTTGGAAGGGAGTTGAGTTAAGTATTGAGAGACACGTATGTGACCTTTATCCAGTTCCAATAATTCTATTTGTTCTTGCTGCTTTTCTGAACAAAGAATTAAACCAATCGGTGTTTCTTCATTCTCTTTTCGTTCATGTTTGTCGAGCCACTTTAGGTATAATTCCATTTGGCCTTTATAGGCTGCCTTGAAACGATCTAATTTAAGGTCTATAGCAATTAGTCGCCTTAAACTTCTATGATAAAAAAGTAAATCGATTCTAAAATCTTCATTATCTATTGTTATTCTCTTTTGTCTTGCAATGAAAGCAAAATCGCTTCCCAATTCTATTATAAACTTTTGTAACTGGTTCAAAATGGCTGTTTCCAAATCGCTTTCACTATAACTGTCTTCCAATCCTAAAAAGTCTAATACATAAGGGTCTTTGAAAACCAGGTCTGTTGTTACTAAGCCTTTAGATTTAAGTAGTTCAATCTCTTCTGAAATTAAGTTCTCTGGTTTTTTCGAAAGTGCTGTACGCTCAAATAACATACTATCGATACGATCCCTTAACGTTCTAACACTCCAATGTTCTCTTTTACTTAGTTCGAAGTAAAAATCTCTTTTTACCTTATCCTCTATAGTTATCAATTCGACAAAATGACTCCAACTTAATTCTTGCGACAGTGTCGCAATATTTGCATCTTCACTATACGCTAAGTAGAAGTTGATCATTCTATTTAGAGCAGACTTTGTAAATCCTTTACCAAACGTTTCAGTTAATTGTTGCGACATTGTCGCAACAATCCTTTCCCCATATTCAGCACGATTATTATTTAGAAGGTGATTGTTTATTGCCTTTCCGATATTCCAATTCAAAATAGTAATCTCTCGATTGACAATAATCGCTACTCTATTCCTTGCTTCGTTAACCAGGCAAGTGATGTCACTAAAAAGCTTCTCAGTTATATTCTCATTTGTTTGTATTGTTTTTTCTTTAGCCATACTAAAATCTTCTGCAGCTGATCAGGAGATGTACGTTATAAAAATAGCCATTTCCGGTTTGTCGGAACCGCGTGTTCCTATTCTTCATCTAATCCGTTGACATGTAGTATGTATAAATGGTGTCTTAAAATTGTCTACTACTGGTATAATGATTACTGTAAGGCAACTAGGAAGAACTTCTACGGACAGAGCAAATTCTGTCACCCTTGATAACTTGGGTAATATTTACCTGACAGAAGTATTTGAGGGAACGGGAGACTTCGATCTGGGAATGAGTTTTCACAATCTTACAGCTTCCGGTTCCATGGATGTTTTTGTTTGCAAAATTAGATATCAATCTCAACTTTCAGTGGGCAAAACAAATGGGAGGCATTTCGGATGAGCAAAGTATGGAAATAGCAGTAGACGCACAGGGAAATGTCTACTCAGCTGGAACCTTTAATGGCACGGCAGATTTTGATCTGGAGCTGCTTCCTTCAACATAACATCTACAATGAATTCAACCGACATCTTCATATCTAAACTAAGTCCAGACGGTAATTTTTTGTGGGTCAAAAATATCGGAGGCCGCGGTGATGATTGCTGAGACACTAAAAGGAATAGATCAATAAATATACCCCAGCGGATCAGGATACGTAAAGAGTAAAGTGGCTATTTCCGCTTCGCCTCATTTTCAATTCTTCCGCAGCTTTTCCTTTTTTCACCAGCCCGCCGATCCTTTGCTTAAGAAAGACTTCAGGTACAGTGACCACTTATCCAAATGCCGAAGAGCCCCGATTATGTT
>DASVRX010000011.1:0-22842 GCA_036388375.1 Pedobacter sp.
CCTTTTCTTGTTCAAATTTTTTAATAAAACGTGGAAATAACTTTCCAAAAGTTTGGAACTTTTGGAAAGTTGAATTTGCAAGTTTGAAATTCCTATTCCCCTAAAATATTGTGCAGCACATTATCAAAAACGTTCTTCACCGGAATCACCGAACCAAATTCTTCGTTATCAATTCTAAATTCGCCTTCCGTGACTGTTCCTAATAAGGAAAATTCGGTTTCAGACGTTGCCATTAATTCCACAAATGCTTCCTGGTTTTCAGGCTTAACAGATACCACTACCCTGCCCTGCGCTTCGCCGAAAAGGAAAGCATCTTTACGAATTTCCTCGTCCGATTCGATATCAAAACCTAATTTATTCGGCATTGATGACTCTACAAGTGCAACGTACAATCCGCCGTCGGCAACATCGTGCGCAGACTGAACGAGTTCTGAACGAATTAACTGCTTAATTACCTGGTGCATTTCGTACTCCTTGTCTAAATCGAAATAAGGAGCTGGGGAAGCGGAAACTTTGTGATATGAAGCCAAATATTGCGACGATGCAATATCGTTTTGGCTTTCGCCGACAAGGTAAATTAAATCACCAGATTGTTTGAAATCCAGCGTCATCTTTGTTTTTACGTCATCCAGCACACCCAACATACCAATGGTTGGAGTTGGGAAAACCGGACCTTCATCGCTAGACTGATTGTAGAAACTTACGTTTCCGCCCGTAACCGGAGTTTGGAACTTGGTGCAAGCCTCTCCCATTCCCTTGATGGCGCCAACAAATTGCCAATACACTTCAGGAACGTATGGATTACCAAAATTTAAACAATTGGTTATCGCCACGGGCTCACCGCCTGCACAAGTGATATTTCTGGCAGCTTCTGCTACCGCGATGGCGCAACCCTTTTGCGGATCGGCATAAACGTAACGTGAATTACAATCTACCGTTAGGGCAATGGCCTTATCGGTTCCTTTTACGTTTACAATTGCAGCGTCGCTGGGGGTATTTGTAGTCATGGTTGCGGTGCCGACCATCGAATCATATTGGTCGGTTACCCAGCGCTTTGACGCGATATTTGGGTGAGAGATAAGGTGCTCTGCAACTTCTTTCAAGTTGGCAGGTTCCTGTACATCTTCAATTTTAAACTTTTTATTTTCAGCAAAGTAAGCAGGTTCTTTGTATTCACGTTTGTAAACAGGAGCGCCGCCACCAAGAACTAAGTCATCGGCAGGAACGTCGGCGACTAAAGTACCGTTCATGTAATAATGTAAGCGGCGTGTATCGGTTACTTCACCTATTTCAACACAATTTAAATCCCACTTATCAAACACCGCCTGAACTTCTGCTTCGCGGCCTTTTTCAACTACGATAAGCATACGTTCCTGCGATTCTGAAAGCAAAATTTCAAAAGGCTTCATGTTTTCTTGGCGCATTGGAACTTTATCCAAATCAATGCGCATACCGTGTTCGCCTTTGGCCGACATTTCGGAGTTGGAGCAGATAATTCCTGCTGCACCCATATCCTGCATACCGATAACGGCACCGGTTTGGATCACTTCTAAACTTGCCTCAAGTAATAATTTCTCCTGGAAAGGATCGCCAACCTGAACAGCCGGTAAATCGTTCACTGAATCTTCGGTGATATTTTTTGAAGCAAACGCTGCTCCATGAATACCGTCTTTTCCGGTGGCTGAACCTACAATATAAACCGGATTACCAACTCCGTATGAAGTTGCAGATACGGTTTCGCCAACCTTAACAATACCAGCCGACATGGCATTTACCAGCGGATTTACGGTATAACATTCGTCGAAAAACACCTCGCCACCAACGGTTGGAATTCCAAAAGCATTTCCATAATCGCCGATACCTTTAACTACTCCTTTAATAAGCCATTTATTACGCTCGTTGCTTAATTCGCCAAAACGAAGTGAGTTTAACTGAGCGATTGGGCGTGCACCCATGGTAAAAATATCGCGGTTAATACCACCTACTCCTGTTGCAGCACCTTGGTACGGCTCCAAAGCTGAAGGGTGGTTATGTGATTCTATTTTAAATACACAAGCAATACCATCACCTAGATCTACCATTCCGGCATTTTCTTCACCTGCTTTTGCCAACATACGTGGGCTATCTTTTGGCAAGGTTTTTAACCATGTAATTGAATTCTTATAGGAACAATGTTCGCTCCACATTACTGAGAATATAGATAGCTCTGTAAAGTTGGGAACACGACCGAGGATTTCTTGTATGCGCTCAAACTCTTCTGGTAAAAGGCCTAAATCTTTTGCGTTTTCGAGAGTTGAAAGTTGATTATTTTCCAAAATGTGAGGATTTTATGGGGATGCTGCAAAAGTAGAAAAAATGGAGGCTTTTTTATAGCTGATATTAAAATTGATTTGCGCAGTATGCTAACTATTTAAACGTCTATCACTAAAACAACAAAAGCCCTTTCGGGCTTCTATTTCAATAATTAATTTATTTCTTTTTCAAAGTCGCAAGATATTCCAATAAATCCGCCAGCTCCTGATTTGACATTGATTTATCCAAACCTTCAGGCATCATTGATTCTTTAAGTTCTTTTAAATTCTTCACATCAGCTGTTTTAATGCGTTGTTTCACACCACCAGGATATTTTAAATCAATGTCTGTTTCGGTTTTGCTGGAGATAACTCCACTTAGCACAGAACCATCTTTCATATTTAACTGCCAGCCCTCGAAACCAAAGCTGATACCGGAGGATGGACGAACAATAGCTTCCAGTAAACTCTCCTTTGGAAGCTTGGAACCGATTTCACTTAACTTAGGCCCAAAGTCGAAACCTTCTTTATTAACCATATGGCAAACGTTACAAGATTGACTAAATACAGCTTTTCCCTTCACTGCGTTAGGCTTAAGCGCCAATAGCTCATTGATGGCTGCAGACTGCTTTTCGATCGCCGCAGTAGCGTTCGGAAGATAGCTTGCTGCTTCGTCTCTTATATTCCTCCGCCACGACCTGCTTACACCTTTCACTACTGGTGCAACCAGTTCTGCCGGAACTTTATTAGTCCTTAAGAGACCCATGGCAATATTCTCTCCCTGACCGCTTTTCCCAAGCATTTCTGCTGAAAGTTTGCGCAGGTCAAGTGGATATGCGGTGGATAGGGTAATATTTTGAAGTATCTCGAGGGATTTCATACTACCCACGCCAGCTAATGCCCTGATTACTCTTTCTTTTCTTCCAGTATCCTTTCCTTGGACCACATTATTCACTAAGGCTATTCCATTATTATTTAAAAGTGTAGCAATTGCTTGCTTTCCAACACTTTGATCAGCTTGTGAAATGGCCAGTTCAAGTAGTTTAGGATTTTCACCTGTAACCTCATACCGTTCAACCAATTCCAGATATTCCGGGCTGCCCTCGATAGACCTTAGTACATTCACTATTGCCGTTTTTGCCGCCGGAGATTGTTTTGCAGTGTTTACATCCATGTGTCGTAAAACATATTTGTTAAATTCCACATCGTTGTTTTTCAACATTCCTAACAGATAAGTAGATTTACTACTTCCCTTATTGAAGTCAAATGCACGGAAGTAACGTAAACGTGATTTAAGATCTACCGATTCATCAGAAGCCAATTTAGATAAAGAAGGAATCGCATTGTCGGTACGTGCACGCCATACTAAGTCTTTTTGGGCTTGAGTGGTGATAGAATTGTTTACATTCTTTGTATAAGCGGAAAAGAATCTATCCCATTGTCTATCTGCACCTATTCCTAAAGCTTCGAGATACCATCTATCTTGTCCATTGTATTGCTGAGCCAAAGTAGCCCACAATTCGGCAGCCTCAGGAGAAGAATTATGTCTTAACGCAATAGCACATTCGCGACGAACCTGAGGATCAGAATCGTTAACTAACTGGCCAACAATGCCAATAACATTAGATTTTAATTGCCTTGCTGCACGCAGGCCGGTAATTCTTAAATCAGAATTAGGACTTTTAATCGCTTGCTGTACGTAAGCAGCAGCATTAGCAGACGGCATTTTAACCAATGCCCAAAACGCCCGGGCTTTCATACGCGGGTTAGGTGAAGATGTCCAAAGCTTTTCCAGTTGGGGAACCGCTTTAACACCCATTTCCTGTAATACGGTCCATGCATGATGCCTTACTGCAAGATTCGGATTTTGTAATGCTTTAACTACGTTGGCAGGTTTGGTGTAATTGTAAACAGGTATTTTGTATTTAACTCCTGCCGGTGCCACACGATAAATTCTTCCGCGTTGTAAATCACCTGCCTGGTGTCCGCCAACGCCAGGATCGTACCAATCGGCTACAATCAATGAACCATCAGGGGCTACGCAAACATCTGCCGGCCTGAACCATTGATCTTTTTTGCTTTTTAAAATATCTTTGATCTGCGCAGTATAACCTGCTCCGCTCTTGGTTACCGGATAGGCGCGAACCACGTTTGGCCCCGCATCAGAGTGAATCATCTCATTTTGAAATGGCTTTGGCAACAAGCTGCCCTCATACACTATCATCCCGGTAGGCGAACCTGAGCCGGTTTGCAATAAATTGGGCACAACTCCAGGATCATTCAAGTGCCAGTGTCTGTAAGGAATGGAATCCTCTATATTGGTGCGGTTGGCAGACCAGCCGGCTCCTGTAATCTCGTCGACATAGCCGTAATTACCATAATCCATTACGTAATTTATACGAACACTTTTATTCCCATCATCATCATTATCGCTCTGCCACATCGTTCCATAACTATCAACGGCCACTTCATAATTATTACGGAAGTTTTGCCCAAGGCACTCAACATTTGTCCCGTCTGGGTCGCAGCGAAAAACCATACCTTGAGTATATTTACCAGGACCAATCGGATCGCCATCTTGATCTAGTACTACGTTGTTATTTTTATCCTTTAGCGTTTCTCCCGAGTTACCAAAGTTGAAGTATAATTTACCGTCCGGACCGAATACGAAAGCATGCATCCCATGGTCGTGTTGTTCGCCTTTGATTCCCTGGAAAAGCACTTCCTTACGATCAGCTTTATCATCGCCGTTGTCATCATAAAAAGCCCATACATACGGACTTTGAGAAACAATTACTCTCTTGCCAAGAACTGAAATCCCCAAGGGGGCATTTAATTCCGGGCCCTGATAGAAGACCTTACTTGAATCTGCTTTGCCATCGCCGTTTAAATCCTCCATAATCACAATCCGGTCTCCTTTTGGGTTAAAAGGTTTTCCTGTCATCTCAGGACGATAGTTATAAGCCTCTGTCACCCATACTCTTCCTCTTTCATCCACATCAATGTTGGTTGGATTTTTAAGCATTGGCTCTGAAGCAAACAATTCAACATTCAAGCCTTCTACTACGCTTAAATCTTTTAGTGCATATGCTGTTGAACGTATGGAAGTATCGATTACTGCAGCGATTGAATTACCACTACTTTTAATAGTGGTTTGAGTTTTACAACCGTAAAAAATTAGAGATGAAATAATTATTACAACATAATATTTCTTAGTGACAATTTTAAGTGTGTGAATACCAGAAGTCATGAGTTTTGAATTGATTATTAGAGGTAAAAATAGATTTTAATTACATAAAATTCTATTTTATCAGTTTTTAATACCACAAATCGTGTAACAAGTTACATATATGTGGTATTAAAAACTGTTGATTTTCGAACATCTTATTTCTCCATTTGGAATACAAGCGGAATATTAAACAACACCCTTACTGGCTTGCTATTTTGAATGCCTGGTTTCCAGGCAGGAGATTTTGCCAGCACTCTGGCCGCTTCTTCATCGCAACCGAATCCAATGCCCTTTACAATCTTTATATCTGTTAAACGCCCATCCTTTTCAACCACAAAACTCACAAACACTTTCCCTCCAACTTCAGCCTCTTGTGCCTGGTGCGGATAACGAAGATTCTTTCTCAAGAATTTACTAAAAGCTTCCATGCCTCCGGGGAATTCCGGGAAATGTTCGACTGTGCCTGTTGTATAAACTGTAGTATTTTCGGGGCCGCCTGTACCTACAGTGTTGCCACCAGCAGGATCCGTTCCGCCAGGCGTTCCACCTTCGCCGGTTGCAGGGCCATTAATTAATTGAGGCGCATCACTAGGGTTTGTAACGCTTTGAGTTGGTAATACATCGATAACAGTTGTTGATACAACTACAGGAACTGAAGGAGGATTTCTTTGGGTACTGGGGGAAGGCCTGCTTGATGACGGAGCTGCTGGAGCAGAGGGCTGACTCACTTGAGGAAGTGGTTTTAGCACTACAATAGTGGTATCTAAAATATCTGGTTTAGTAATAGAAGCTCCATCTGTGATAATCTTTTTTGGAAGAAACGAGTACCCAACAATTACACCTACAAAAAATAGGGTAATAAATAGAGATCGAATTAATCGTTCATCAGCATGTAGCCGGAGTTCGTAGGCACCATAGCTTTTGTTTCTGTTGGCAAATACCAAATCGAGCCACCCGGTTTGGTAAATAGTTGATTTAGGATTGAACATGATTTTGAGTTTTTATATGGATGCTGATTCTCTACAGTTTCCATAATGTTCGCTGACTGAAGATAGGCCGATCTGCTTTAACATTTTTTTTCAGAATAATTGGTGATGTGGTATAATTTGCAAATCTTTGACCCTCAATTCAATGCTAAACTAAACAACCAAAAACACTCATGTCAAGTCTTCGATTTCAAGCACTTAATACCGTATTAACCAGAACCATACCCGAAGTAAAGCTTCCAGCCAGGTTGTCAGAAATTTATGCCTGCAATGTTTTTGATAAGAAAAAAATGAAAGAATTCTTATCGGAAGAAGCTTTGGATAGTGTAAACGATTCTATTATACATGGTGCAGCAATTGAAAGAGAAGTAGCAGAACAAGTGGCTGCAGCCATGAAATCGTGGGCAATTGGATTGGGAGCCACCCACTACACCCACTGGTTTCAGCCATTAACGGGCTCAACCGCTGAAAAACACGATTCGTTTTTTGAGCCTACCAGTGATGGCATGGCAATGGAAAAGTTTTCGGGTGATGCTTTGGCCCAACAAGAACCGGATGCATCAAGCTTTCCTAACGGCGGAATAAGAAGTACGTTTGAGGCACGTGGCTATACCGCCTGGGATCCATCTTCTCCTGCGTTTATTATCGGAAGTACCCTTTGTATCCCCACTGTATTTATCGCTTATACTGGTGAAGCATTAGATTATAAAGCACCTCTTTTAAAGGCATTATCTGCCTTGGATAGGGCTGCTGTTGGCGTAGCTCAATATTTTGATAAGGGAATTGAAAAAGTAAATGCTTCTTTAGGTATCGAGCAAGAATACTTTTTGGTTGACTTAGCCTTGTTTAATGCGCGTCCGGATTTACACTTAACAGGAAGAGCATTGTTTGGCCACATGTCGGCCAAGAATCAACAACTGGAAGATCATTACTTCGGATCAATCCCTGAAAGGGTTTTAGCATTTATGCAAGACTTGGAGGTTGAATCGATCAAGTTGGGTATTCCACTAAAAACCAGGCATAACGAAGTTGCGCCATCTCAATTTGAGTGCGCACCACTTTACGAAGAAATCAACCTCGCGATAGATCACAACCAATTGTTGATGGACATTATGGATAAGGTTGCCCGCCGCCATAACTTTAAAGTGTTATTACACGAGAAGCCTTTTGCAGGGATCAACGGATCGGGAAAACATAACAACTGGTCGCTGATTACCAACACTGGCAAAAACTTATTGTCTCCTGGAAAAACTCCGAAAAATAATCTGATGTTCCTTACCTTTTTTGTGAACACCATCAGGGCGGTTTTTGAACATGCGGATCTTTTACGTGCATCTATTGCATCTGTAAACAACGATCACCGTTTAGGTGCTAATGAAGCGCCACCCGCAATCATTTCGATTTTTCTTGGAAGCCAGTTAAGTAACGTGCTTGATGAGATTGAATCATCACGTGTAACGTCTAAAATGAAACAAGAAACGGCTTTGTGGACTAATATCCCTAAAGTACCTCAAATTTTATTAGACAACACCGACCGTAACCGGACCTCGCCTTTTGCCTTTACAGGAAATAAATTTGAGTTGCGTGCAGTAGGATCGTCGGCTAACTCAGCCGATCCAATGACTATTTTGAACACCATCGTTGCGGAGCAACTTAACAAGTTTAAACTTGAAGTTGATAAATTATTAAAGAAGGGCGAGAAGAAGGATGTTGCTTTGATGACCGTAATCAAACGTTACATCAAGGAATCTAAGGCGATTCGCTTTGAAGGTAATGGCTATAGTGATGAATGGGCTAAAGAAGCTGAGGCAAGGGGACTATCAAACATTAAAACTACACCTAAAGCGCTTGATATTTTACTAACCGATAAAACACAACGCTTATTTGAAGACCTGGGCGTTTACTCCAAACGCGAAGGACATGCCAGACATGATATCCTGTTAGAAAACTATTATAAAAAGCTTCAGATCGAAGCCCGTGTAATGGGAGAAATGGTTAACAACGTGATTATCCCAGCTGCAATTTCATATCAAACCGATTTGATTGATAACGTTAAAGGTTTAAAAGAAATAGGTTTGGGCAAGGAAACTTATGCTGCACAACTAGAATTCATTACAAAAATCTCCGAGCATATTAACAGCATTAACACAGATGTTAGAGCGATGGTAGACGAGCGCAAAAAAGCGAATGTCATTGAAGATACCAGAGAAAAGGCGATTGCTTACGATGAAAACGTTAAATCGCATTTCGAGCAGATTCGTTATCACGTAGACAAACTCGAGCAGATTATTGCTGATAATAAATGGCCATTGCCTAAGTTTAGGGAGTTGCTGTTTATAAAATAGATAGACTCACACTAAATCCCTCTCCAAAGGAGAGGGACTTGAAAAAGTTCCGTTAAGCGGAACTTTTTCTGTTTGTGAAAAGATTATTATACTCGAAATCCGGGAAGCCCTCTCCCTTGGAGTGGTTTTAGGTGAGGCTTTTTATTAAATCTCACCTCTAACTCTTACTTTTGCCACCAATGTCAGATCTTAAATATAACCAGCGCGGCGTTTCTGCCGGAAAAGAAGACGTTCATAACGCTATAAAGAATATTGATAAGGGTTTATTTCCTCAAGCTTTCTGCAAAATCATTCCCGATATACTTGGAGGAGATGCAGAATGGTGTAATATCATGCACGCCGACGGAGCGGGAACAAAATCATCATTAGCTTATATCTACTGGAAAGAAACAGGTGATATTTCGGTTTGGAAAGGCATCGCTCAAGATGCCATTATTATGAACCTTGATGATCTTTTATGCGTGGGCGCGACGGACAATATTCTGCTTTCTTCCACAATCGGGCGAAATAAAAATCTTATACCCGGAGAAGTTATTGCTGAAATTATTAATGGCACAGAAGAAATACTTTCGGAATTACGCGAACTTGGAATTGGCATTTATTCAACTGGCGGTGAAACTGCAGATGTTGGCGATCTTGTAAGAACGATTATAGTGGATTCGACGGTTACTTGCCGTATGCGTCGCGATGAAGTGATTTCGAACGACAGAATTAAAGCAGGCAATGTGATTGTAGGATTGAGCTCTTACGGACAAACATCTTACGAAAAAGAATACAATGGTGGAATGGGTTCAAACGGGCTTACTTCTGCGCGGCACGATGTATTTCATAAATATATAGCCGAAAAATATCCCGAAAGTTACGACCCTGCTGTACCTTATGAGCTGGTATTTGCCGGAAACAAAAAGCTTACAGATGAAATTGAAATTGGCAATAACCAACGCATTACTGCAGGCAAGCTGGTTCTATCCGCCACCCGGACTTATGCCCCTGTTATAAAAAGCATTTTAGACAAATATCGGTCACAGATAGATGGGATGGTGCATTGCAGCGGCGGAGCACAAACCAAAGTGCTGCACTTTGTTGAAAATCTCCACATTATAAAAGACAATCTGTTTCCAATACCTCCACTCTTTAAACTTATTCAGGACCAGTCAGGAACTAGTTGGGAAGAGATGTATAAGGTCTTTAATATGGGGCACAGGATGGAGGTCTACGTATCCCAAGAAATAGCTCAGGATATCATTAATATCTCAAAGAGCTTTAACATTGAAGCGCAAATTGTTGGTCGGGTTGAATCGGCAGAGAAGAAGCAAGTCACCGTAAAATCGGAGTTCGGAGAGTTTAGGTATTACTAGCATTTATGCTTTTCAACGATTTCAGCCTTTACGTTCGCATCATTTATCAAACAATCATTTTAATACTGTTAAAATCTTCGCAATTTGTAGATTTGGCCGGTCAAAAGAAATAATAATCAAATTCTCATGAATTACGACTTAATAGTTATAGGAAGCGGCCCCGGAGGCTACGTTGCAGCAATCAGAGCTTCTCAGCTTGGATTGAAGACTGCCATCATTGAACGTGAGTCGCTTGGTGGTATTTGCCTTAACTGGGGATGTATCCCTACAAAAGCTTTATTAAAAAGTGCGCAGGTATTTGAATATATAAACCATGCTGCTGATTACGGAATAAACGTGCAAAACGGTCAGGCCGATTTTCCGGCCGTGATTAAAAGGAGTCGCGGTGTAGCTGATGGCATGAGTAAGGGCATTCAATTTTTGATGAAAAAAAATAAAATTGATGTGATTATGGGTACCGCCAAGATTAAAAAAGGTGGCAAAATAGACGTAAAAGCTGCCGATGGCTCTACCAAAGAATATACTTCCAAACATACTATTTTGGCAACCGGTGCCCGGTCAAGAGAGTTACCAAACTTAAAACAAGATGGTCAAAAAATCATAGGGTATCGTCAGGCAATGAATTTGGCTGAGCAGCCAAAAAGCATGATCGTTGTTGGTTCGGGTGCTATCGGAATTGAGTTTGCTTATTTCTACAATGCTATGGGAACTAAGGTCACCGTAGTTGAATTCATGGATCGTATTGTACCTGTAGAAGATGAAGAGATCTCCAAACAATTGGAACGCAGTCTTAAAAAAGCGGGAATTAATATATTAACAAACGCGAATGTTGAATCGGTTGATACATCCGGAAACGGCTGTAAAGCACAGGTTAAAACAGTTGCCGGCACGCAAGTGTTAGAAGCGGATATCGTTCTTTCGGCGGTTGGAATTACTCCGAACATCGAAAACTTAGGCTTGGAAGAAACCGGGGTTAAAACCGATCGCGGCCGTGTAGTAGTAGATCCGTTTTATAAAACTAACGTTGAAGGCGTTTATGCCATAGGCGATATTGTTGGCGGCCAGGCGTTGGCGCACGTAGCTTCGGCTGAAGGGATTATCTGCGTCGAGAAAATTGCTGGTCACCACCCCGAACCGTTGAATTACAACAACATTCCGGGATGCACTTACTCTTCACCTGAAATTGCCTCTGTTGGTTACACCGAAAAAGCTGCTAAAGAAGCGGGATATGAAGTTAAAGTTGGAAAATTCCCTTTCTCAGCATCTGGCAAAGCCAGTGCAGGTGGCAATAAAGACGGATTTGTAAAAGTAATTTTTGATGCTAAATACGGTGAATTTTTAGGTGCCCACTTAATTGGTGCAAACGTTACAGAGATGATTGCAGAAGTGGTGGTTGCCCGTAAACTGGAAACAACCGGAATGGACATCGTAAAAACCGTTCACCCCCACCCTACTATGAGCGAAGCAATTATGGAAGCTGCCGCTGATGCTTACGGTGAGGGAATACATTTGTAAAGGGTAAAATCAAAGTTTTAAGCCCTCATATCAAAATATTGTTACTTTATTAAAACGACCTGCCATACAGGTCGTTTTCTTTTAACACCATACCAGTAATCGCAATTCGTTAATCCAAAAATCGTAAATCACAATGGCTTGGATCTTTCTTATACTTGGTGGTCTATTCGAAATCGGCTTCACCACCTGCCTTAAACTCTCAAACAACTTCACCAAACTAAATTGGAGTATTGGCTTTTTCATTTGCATCAGCATGAGCTTCTTCCTGCTTAATAAAGCTGTTCAAACCTTGCCTATAGGTACTGCATACGCCGTTTGGACAGGCATTGGAGCCGCCGGATCGGTAGTTGTAGGTATCTTCTTTTTTAAAGAATCTTTTGATTTCTGGCGGTTGTTCTTTCTGTTCTTACTGATAAGCTCTATACTTGGATTAAAAGTAGTTTCGAAATCGTAGTACACTTTCAAATATTAACGAGAATGAACCTTTATTCCATAGAAACCGGACTTTTCAAACTTGATGGCGGCGCCATGTTTGGCGTTGTGCCGAAATCTATCTGGAATAAAACAACACCAGCCGACGAAAACAATCTTTGCACGCTGGCCATGCGTTCTCTGCTTATTGAGGATGGAAAAAGGTTGATCTTAATTGATACCGGCATCGGGAATAAGCAAAGCGAAAAATTTTTAAGCTATTACCATTTACATGGTGATGATTCGCTGGAAAAGTCTTTAGCTAAAAACGGCTTTTCAAAAGATGATATTACAGATGTAGTATTGACACATCTTCACCTCGATCATGTTGGCGGTGCTGTCTCGCAAAACGGCGACACACTGGCTCCTACTTTCAAAAATGCTACCTACTGGAGTAACGAAAAACACTGGAACTGGGCTATTCATCCTAATGATCGGGAAAAAGCTTCGTTTTTGAAAGAGAACATTATCCCTCTGCAAGAAAGCGGACAGCTGAAGTTTATTGTCAGTGATAATTTTGATCTGACTGATGATCTAAAAATTCGCTTTACTTACGGTCATACCGAAGCAATGATGCTTCCGGAAATCACCTATAAGGAAAGAAAGATCCTATTTGCCGCCGACTTAATTCCAACCGCGGCTCACATCCCTATTCCCTATGTTGCGGGTTATGATATTTTCCCGCTTAAAGCGATGGAAGAAAAGAAAGTCTTTTTACGCGAAGCGTTGATGAACAATGTAATCCTCTTTTTCGAACATGATTCGCAGTATGAGTGCTGTAGTTTGACTGACACCGAGAAAGGTATCAGATTAAAAGACACTTTTAGATTGAGCGACATCTGACACTGAACTTCGAAAATGTTAAGGTGTACGACAACACTTCACCAGATGTCTATCAATTGTCATATCAAATTCACAAAAGCCGTTTTTCCACAGTCTGTGGAACGATTTTTGTTATTAAGCGTTTGATTCTATTAAAAAATTCTTACAACTTTTCTTGGATTTTAGCGTTAAAACTTACAAAAAATTATAACTTTGCACACTCTTTAAGAAAGGGGTATCATACTTTAAATGAGACAACTCAAAATAACACAATCCATTACCAATCGTGAGTCACAATCTCTCGACAAATATCTACACGAAATTGGTAAAGTAGATTTAATAACTGCCGAGGAAGAAGTAATTCTTGCTCAAAAAATTCGCGAAGGTGACCAGGCAGCACTTGAACGCTTAACAAAAACAAACTTACGTTTCGTAGTTTCAGTTGCTAAACAATATCAAAATCAAGGACTTACATTAGGAGACCTTATCAATGAAGGTAATCTTGGTCTAATTAAAGCTGCAAAACGCTTTGATGAAACTAAAGGATTTAAATTCATCTCATACGCTGTATGGTGGATTCGTCAGTCTATCTTGCAAGCAATTGCTGAGCAATCGCGTATTGTTCGATTGCCGCTAAACCAGGTAGGTTCATTAAGCAAGATAAGTAAAGCCTTTTCCAAACTGGAACAAGAGTACGAACGCGAACCTTCACCAGAAGAATTAGCTGATACGCTTGAAACTACTGTTGAAAAGATATCTGATACGCTAAGCAACTCAGGCCGCCATGTTTCTATGGACGCACCATTTGTTCAGGGTGAAGAAAATACATTATTGGATGTATTGGAAAACGGCGAACAAAGCACTGACAGTAACTTAATTGACGAGTCACTGTCTGAAGAAATTAAACGTTCTTTACAGACTTTAACTGAGCGCGAGCGCGAAATTATCGTTCTTTTCTTTGGCTTAGGAAGCAATCATCCTTTATCATTGGAAGAAATTGGTGAGAAGTTTAATCTTACTCGTGAGCGTGTAAGACAGATAAAAGACAAAGCGTTACAACGCCTTCGTCATACGTCGAGAAGCAAAATTTTGAAATCTTATCTTGGATAAGAAAAAAAGATTTATCAATAGAAGGCTTGCAGAGATGCAGGCCTTTTTTGTTAGAATTATTTTTGAAACGTATTGACTACAGTCAACAAACTCAAGAATTGAATTATTCCTCTATAAACATTCCCAAATAACCCATTTCCTTTTCTCCAAACCGATGCAATCAGACTTTTTATCTTATTCTTAGATGATTGGAGAATGATTCTAATTCGGTTCTCGAAAAATAATCTTTTATTAAAAGGGATCAATTTGAAAAGAACCAATCCCTTCCCTTTTACAACATAAAAGCATTCGCTTGAATCAAGATTTTCCTGCTTCCAAACCTTTGGACACTGTTCAAAGGGATTAAACTGCCTGGCTGTTAAATCAATATGAAAACCGTCAACACATAGCCAAAAATGCGGTTTGGGCATTTGTCTGAAAAGTAATTTAGAATCCACGAATGGTGTTTTACCAATTGCAGCCAGGTTATGCATTAACTCATGCGACATTTGAAGACATCGGCCTCTAGAATTTATCGGATCCAGGCATTTAGAGTTATTACTAGCAATTGTTTCATTTACAACTTGCAATATTGCTTCAGGCAACTCGGTTGAATCAAGTTTAAGTTCGCTGCTATTTATAGCATCATCGGTTTTGAGTTGTTCTGAAAGCATAATAATTAATAGTTTTTATCTATTCTTATGCCATATTTTACGAAAAATAATCAAAAACGTTACTCGACTGAACTATTAAAGTGAAAATGGGGTAAGATTGTTGAAAATTTGCGAGTTACCGAGTTATTTTTAATCCTAAACGAGATTTAATATTAAAACCGTAAAAAACTTTACAAGAATTTGATATTCGTTCTATAAGCGTTAACTTTTACCGCACCAGCGGATTTATTTGTCCAATAAAAAACTTAGATTCTTAGATTGTTGTATTTGATAACAGTCGCCTTCACTATGTAAAGAACCCAATTTGAAACTTATGAATATAAAAAAGGAATCGCTAAGCACCTACTCGCCTGTACCCTGGGAATATCGTGAGGTAATTGATGAAGCAATTAAAAGAAATTCTACAGGGAAAATCTTTTACTTCTGCTCTAAAGAAGGCGTTTGTGAAAGCAAGGGCAGCGTTTTGGAAATAAAAGATATAAAATGCGGGGGAATGTTTATTCTTTTGGATACAGGTACCAGGATAAGAATTGACCGAATCATTACTTTATTTGGAAAGCCAGGAGCAGCCTACGATAAATATGATGCTTTTGCCAATGCATGTATGGATTGCATGGGCGGATAGGAGAAGATGAACTGTGAAAAAAGAATCGTTGCTATTGAATAAACCAGTAATCTAATTTTTATCAACATTCATGATCCTATAGGTAGAAACTAGTGTGTATGTCTTGCTTTAAAAATCGCGGCTTATGTTTTCTAAACCCGACAAAACGGATACCGGCCTTTTTGCGCCTAAGGCCTGAAGGCGTATTAGTGATGGCGGGGCTTGCGGAACATAGCAGCACAGAAGCACCTTTCCAAATCAAAGTACTACTCATCATACCGGTTTTAAGTTCCTTTCAAGCTAGATACGTTGATGTCAGAGCCTGGCATGAATTTTATTCTTTCTTGGATAAAAAACAATGGTAAAACTATTAGCAGATTTCCCGGATCATGTAGCGGCTTATAGAGCTTCGGGCGCAATAAGCAAGGAAGAATATCAGGAAGTTGTGATGGCGAGGGTGGATGAGGTTGCCGATCGATACAGCAAAATTAACTTTCTGGTGCGATTAGAAACCGACATGGACAATTATAGCATTGGTGCCTTTCTGGAATACCTTAAAATTAGTTTTGAGCACTTTAGCAAATGGAGCCGGATGGCGATAGTTTCGGATGAGCGCTGGTTGAGAAAAGCGTATGAAGGATTGAGCCTTTTGGTTCCAGGCGAGATTAAGGGCTACCCACTTGACGAGTTTGAAAAGGCAAAGGAATGGGTATCGGGCCCGTCAGATAAATGATGAAGAAGCGCTAAGTTTTTGGACGATTGTACTAAAGCTATACTGTATACAATGTGCGCTAAGATTAAGTGACCATAAAACCGCCGATAGGGGATTTGCGGCGGTTTGGGATGAATTTTAAATACCAAACCCCAAACTAGTGCTCCGGTAACTCCGCCAAAACAGCCGAATAATACGCTACTTTTTACATCGGCTTTCATTTTGCGGTTTTCGACAAGGCAGGTTTCGAACAGGGCCCAGGCCAGCCCCATACTGTAATGGGTTAACCAGCCTGTCGGCAAGGCCAGAGCCCTTTCTTTATTTGGAATTAATTCTTGTGATAAATCTGCAAGCAGTTCCGGTTCCCTAAAGTTCCTTTCTTTGATGTAAGAAACGAGGTAGCTAAAAGCCGTCATAGCGGAAGTAGCTGTAATAGCTGACGTCAAAACTTTTGGGATCTTCATGCTTTGTCTTTGTTTGTAATTCCTATGATGACCTGCCCAGCAGCAACAAACCGATACTTAGCGAAGCCAGCAACACTGCCGCCTTTCCTATTCCGGGCTTTGCTTTTTGTTTCAATAAACTCTGCCATCCGCCCGAAACTGAGCTCCCATATTTAACCGGCGAAAGCACGTTTCCGCTAGTTGCTGGCATGGGGTTAGCGTTTTTAAAATACTGCTCCATTACACGCGATGTAATATTTACAGTAAGATCCGGGGCCAGCGAATAAGCGGATTTAAGGAAAGGTGCAGCCAGATCTGTGGTGGTTGTATTTGCCGGCTTTGTTGCCAGACGCACCATCGCATTTGCTACGCGTTGCGGTGAAAATACGGGTGGCGCCGGTCGCAAAGCCTTGCCTGTATAATTTGCAGCGTGGGACATTCCTGGCGTATCTAAAAAAGCCGGAAACAGATTGCAAACATGAATGTGTTTAAAGCTCCTTAATTCGCCCCGAAGTGCATCTGCGAAGCCGAGCATACCGAATTTGCTAGCGGTGTAACCAGCGGCGTATGGTGTTGGGATCCAGGCGCCCACGGAAATATTGTTTATAAGTACGCCATAACCTTGAGATTTGAAATAGGGCAAAACCGCATGGGCCCCGTATATATATCCCATCAGGTTAGTTTCTAAAACCTTTCGGTGGATTTCGATGGGGGTTTCGTCAAATGGACCGGCTGCTAACACACCGGCATTGTTAATCCATACATCTATCCTCCCCGTAAGGGTTATGGCTTCGTGAGCCAGATTTTTCATTGCATCTGGGTCGGATACATCGGTATCAACAGCGATGGCTCTTGCTCCTAATTCTTCACATTCTGAAACAAGCTCTTCCAATAGTTCCACTCTCCTACCGGCAAGGACGAGTGTTGCTTGCTTGCTGGCAAAAGCAAGGGCCGCTGCGCGGCCAACACCGCTGCTTGCTCCGGTGAGTACGATGGTTTTTTCCTGAACAGCTCGGTGCTTTACGGGATTAATCATAGGTTGAGGAGTGAGATGTTTATGAAGAGTAATCTGACTGCGGATCGCTTGAAAGCTTATCGAATTTTTGAGGATAAGGCTGATTGTTACCTTTGATATGAGGCACCTTTGAAAACTGCCCTTTCAACTGGTCAAGGTAAGGCTGCGCTTTGTTCATCAGGTCTGGTGCTTTTGCTTTTAAGTCTTCAAAAATTGAAGAGCCATCCGGACGTTTTTTGGTGACGTAATTTATACCTGCAACCAACGCTGCGCCTGTAACTAATAATCTTAAAGTTCCCATGTTTCAATAATTAATTTAGTAATTGTTGGCAAAGAAGGTGCCAGAAGACGATTTGGATACGTAACAAGCTTTTTAATTTCGATAATCGAATATTAAACTAAATTTGAATTTTTGTTGCAATGTTAAAAGAAGAGCGCCAGTCGTATATTATTAAGCAGATAAATCTGCACAACAAGGTTTTGTCGTCTGATTTAAGCACGGAACTCAGTGTCTCAGAAGACACGATCAGGCGCGATCTTAACGAACTGGCCGAAAGTGGTCAGATTTTGAAGGTTTACGGTGGTGCGCTTTCTAAGTCTTTCCATTCTCCTTTTACTGAAAGAGAAACCTATGCGAAGGATTCAAAAAAGGAGATCGCAAAAAAAGCACTGAAGCTTATAAAAGAAGAAATGGTGCTTTTAGTGGGCGGTGGAACGACGATGATTGAGATTGCCCGAATGATTCCTAAAAACTTAAAATGCACTTTTTTCACCATTAGTCCTTTAGTTGCACTCGAACTGGTAGAAAACGCTAACATTAACGTTGTTTTACTGGGTGGGCAGCTTTCGCCGAATTCCCATATCACCACAGGATCGATGCTTATTAATCAACTATCGGATATTCATGTAGATCTTTGTTTCTTAGGCACCAACGGACTTTCCATAGAAGCAGGCATTTCCGATTCTGATATGGAAGTAGTACAGGTTAAGAAAGCGATGCTGAAGTGTGCCAAACGAACAGCCATTGTGAGCATTGCCGAAAAATTGGATTCGGTACAGAAAATGAAAGTTTGCAACCTTAATGCTATCCATTATTTGATAACAGATCTTGACCCTTCAGACAAGGCATTGAATGGCTACTCTAAGTTTGTAGAATTGCTTTAGGTTTCGCTTCTTGATTTTAAAGCATTTCATCGATCATGCCTGGCAAGGGCTATGTCTCCCGATTACAGCCCAATAAGTAGTCTACTTCCAAATCTGCGCTTTTCTGCACTTTTCTTGGAGTAACCTCTGCATTAGGGAAGCTGATTAACGATCAGGTAGCATTAGAGACCAAACGATTATTAAATGCTTACAATCAAAGCAGATATCTATCTGAAAACTCCCACTTACCTGTAAAATTTATTTGCAACGCATAAAAACAAACTGCTGTTTTCTGCGGTTTTATATAAAGTAATTGCAAAATAAAATATTATCTTTATTTCCAGTGCAGCATTAATCATCGTCTGCCTCAGTTACACCAATAACAATCCGGATGTTTGAAGAGATACAACAACTAAGTGAAATATCTAAAAAACCAAGTCGTACCATTGTAGGGCTGATGTCTGGAACATCTTTAGATGGGCTTGATATTGCTGTTTGCAGATTCCATGGATCAGGTCTCGAAACCCGGGTGGAATTACTGAACTTCAAAACGGTTAACTATGACGCTGAATTTCAAAACGAAGTCAAATCGATATTCGCTAAAGAAACAGCCAGCTTGCTAAAAGTCGCACTTCTCAACGAATATATAGGAAGCTATTTCGCTGAGCTTATACTGCAGAGTCTCAAGGAGTGGAACTTAGAAACATCGTCGATAGATCTTATAGCAAGTCATGGTCAAACTATTTACCACGCTCCTGCCGTCAGACATAATTTGGAAAAATATGGCAATGCTACTTTACAAATAGGCGACGGCGATCACATAGCTGTAAAAACCGGCATTATTACTTTGAGCGACTTCCGGCAAAAACATATCGCCGGGGGCGGCGAGGGCGCTCCTCTTGCCGTGTACGGGGATTTTTTAATATTTTCTGATCCAGACGAAAAACGCATTCTCCTAAACATAGGAGGAATAGCAAATTTCACTTTTCTCCCTTCCCGGTCGCAGCCGGAAGCAGTGTTCTCTACCGATATAGGTCCGGGCAACACCTTGATGGACCAGTTTGTGCAAGCTAATTATCCTGGTCTGCGCTTTGATAAAAATGCTGATATCGCATCATCAGGAACGGTAGATGAGACTTTGTTGCAAGCTTTGTTTGACCATCCATTTTTCCAGGCCGAAGTGCCAAAAACTACAGGCCCTGAATTATTCAATCTGGATTATTTGAATGAGGCGATACAGGCATGCGGTATTCAAAACCTATCCAACAGCGATGTGCTGGCGACACTTTGCCGTTTTTCGGCGCTGAGTATCACCAATGGTATAGAAAAAGCAATTGGTGATGACCCGTATGTGATTTATTTGAGTGGCGGTGGAATGTACAACAACTTGTTAGTAGAGTACATTAAAAATGAATTGCCGGGCATAGAAGTAAAAACCACAACCGACCTGGGAATAAACCCTGATGCTAAAGAAGCGGTGCTATTCGCAGTGCTGGCTAACGAAACTATTGCCGGTAAACAAATAGACTTTGGAAATGGGAGTTTTCCAAGAATTACGATGGGGAAAATAAGCCTTCCCGGATAACGGAACAAAGAATTTAAACTTAATAACCTATATAATAATGAAAACAGTTTACTCATCCGGATGGACAAGACTCAGCGTTGCAGCCATCCTATTTATTATGCTCCTGCCCTTTTCTACAATGGCACAAACGCAATATATTATTTCAGGTAAGGTAACTGATGCTGTTTCGAACGAAGCTTTGCCGGGGGTTTCGGTGAAGCTGAGCGGTAATGCTGCTGGTGCGGTAACCGACGTTGACGGCGCTTACAGGCTTTCGGTGTCTGTTAATCCAGGCTCATACACCTTGCAGGCATCTTACATCGGTTATAAAACCCTCAGCAGGGCTGTAAATTTAGGTACATCTCCAGCCGTTTCTGCCAATTTCAGTCTGGCGCTGGATGTTACCGGCCTTGATGAAGTGGTTGTAACCGGCACATCTGCCGGTACTACCAGAAGGCAACTTGGAAATTATGTAAGTACTGTAAAAGGCGAAGAGCTTACAAAAGGTGCAACCGGAAACGTACTAGGAGCTTTACAAGGAAAAACTTTAGGTGCGCAGATAACGCAAAACTCCGGCGATCCTGCAGGAGGAATGTCTGTTCGTTTACGAGGTGTAAGCTCGATTAATTCAAGTTCAGAGCCTTTGTACATTGTAGACGGTGTCATTGTGTCGAATAGTACTAACCGGGTTACGAACACATCTGCGAATTATGAAGGTGGCAACTTCGTTGGTTCTGTAGGCCAAAACCGGATGGTGGATATTAATCCGGCAGATATAGAGCGTGTAGAGGTATTAAACGGAGCCGCTGCGGCAGCTATCTATGGATCAAGGGCGAATGCAGGTGTAATACAAATTTTCACTAAACGCGGATCACTTGGAGCACCTGAGGTTAGTTTTTCCTCGAACCTAACTTCAAGCGCATTAAGAAAGAAGTTAGACGTTAACCAGGCACCTATAAAATTTGGCGGACTACCGAATGTGTTCACTCAAGATATCATTACTACACCACTCCAAACAACCACCACTCCAGTAACCCGGTATGACTATCAGGACTATATTTTTGATAGGGCCACAGGAACAGATAATACAATTTCTGTACGAGGAGGTAAAGAAGACACTAAGTATTATACGTCTTTTTCATATCTGGACAACCAGGGCATTGTTAAGAACACCAATTTTCAACGTTTTAATTTCCGGACTAATCTTGATCAGCGGATAAACCGCTGGATAAGCCTTACAGCTGGAGTAAATTACATTAATAGCTCTGCTAATGAGAAACCTGAGGGTAATTCGTTCTTTTCTCCTACTAACTCTATTAATATCATAGGAAATTTCCATGATATTTTTGCAAGGAATGCTGCGGGAGATTTGGTTTCGATTGGTGAAAGAGGAAGGGTAAACCCGGTCTCAATTATTGAAGACTTCAAACAACGTCAGGAAACTAATCGGGTTATCGGAAACGCAACCTTGAAATTATCTCCCCTGAGAAATCTGACTATTGATTATACTCTTGGCTTAGACAACTCATCGCAGAAGGGTACTACTTACATTCCGCCGTATGCTTACAATGTAAGTCCCGGCTTTTTTGGAGGTGGCGCTAGCCTTGACCCGGCCACTAACGGGTACGTCAGTACAGGTGAGAACCTAAATCTTCAGATCAACAACGAGTTAAATGCTACTTACAACTGGCAAATTAATAGCAATTTATCCTCAACAAGTCAAATAGGATACTCTTATCAAAATCAAAGGACAACAGTTTCCATTTTACAAGGCCAGGGGCTTACACCTTTTGTCGAAACAATTAATGGTGCAAACACTTTGCTGCCTAGCGCCGATGAGCGGCCACGTTTATGGATATCCGGCGGTTATGCACAGCAGAATTTTAAGTATAAGAATCACTTATTTTTTACAGGTGCGGCCCGGGTTGATGCCTCATCTGTATTTGGCTCAGATGAAAGAACCCAAGTGTATTTAAAAGGAAGCGGAAGTTATGTCATATCATCTGCAGATTACTGGCAAACCCTAGGATTTTCTGATTGGTGGGATGTGCTTAAACTTAGGGTGGCTTATGGACAGTCGGGAAATTTAACTGGTATCGGGGCTTATCAACGCTTCAATACTTATGGTGGAAGTAACTTCTTAGGTGAATCAAACTTGACCTCACTAACCGTGCTGTCTAATCCAAACATAGCACCTGAAAGACAAAACGAATTAGAAGTTGGTGCTGACCTATCATTCTTAAAAAGTCGGGTTGGTTTAAATGTAAACTGGTATACTAAGAAAGTGGAAGATCTGATCTTCGACAGAACCATAGCATCAACAACCGGCTACTCCAGTTATTTAGATAATTTTGGATCTTTAACCAATAAGGGCCTAGAGTTAATGATCACTGGCGTTCCTGTAAAATCAAAAGATTTTACCTGGAATGTAAATCTCCTAATTAATCGTAACAGGAACAAGGCCGATAATCAACCTTTAACTTTATTTAGCACTAATAGTGGTGCGCCTGTCGCAGTTATTGGTGGCCAGCCGGTTGGTATTTTTTATGGTACTTTCTATGCCCGGAATGCAGACGGAAGC
>DASVRX010000012.1:0-12994 GCA_036388375.1 Pedobacter sp.
GGTGCCATGGAGCGTGGTTACCACCGGAATGTGAATACCGTAAGTTGCCAATATCTGCTTAGCCATAAAAGCTGCCGAGGCGTGCGGGATGGCGTAGTGAACATGTAAAAGATCCAGTCCTTCAAACCTTACTACGTCAACCAGCTTGCTGGCTAATACTATTTCGTATGGAGGATAATCGAATAATGGATATTGCGAGACTGAAACTTCGTGATAATATAAATTCTCAGAAAAAAAATCAAGCCGGGCCGGCTGGCTATAAGTAATAAAATGAACCTGATGGCCATTCTTGGCTAAAGCTTTTCCAAGCTCGGTGGCTACCACGCCACTACCGCCAAAGGTGGGATAGCATACTATTCCAATCTTCATAACACAAATTAAATATAAAAATATCAGGAGATTGTTTATGGTTCGTCAATTCTTTACGGAGGGTTTTTACCACAAAGGCACGGAGACCCAAAGGACGAATAAGTTTCTCTAGTTCTTATTCGATTGCAGATTGGTTTTTAGCACCTTAAGCCTTTGTGGCTACCTCCGATTATTTGCTCTCCCTAATTACTTTGTAAATAACATCCTGAATTCTTGGACGGATACGCAAACTGGAAAGCTTCGCGCTAACGGTTGGATGCACTCGATTTGAAAGAAAAATATAGATAAGATTGTACTCGGGGTCTACCCACACGCAGGTTCCGGTATAGCCGGTGTGGCCGTACGTTTTATCCGAAGCTAAATCTGAAGGGTATCGGTTTGTACGATCGGGGTCCCAGCGATCGAAACCCAGGCCGCGGCGGCTTACATTTGAATATTTGGCGGTAAAGAGCTTTATCGTTTCAGGCTTAAAATACTGTTTTCCACCGTAGGTGCCACCATTTAAAATCATTTGAAAAAGTATGGCTATATCATTGGCACTAGAAAATAATCCGGCATGACCGGAAACCCCGCCAGCCATTGCCGCACCCTGATCGTGCACATAACCCTCTAATAAAGTCTTCCTAAAGAAAGCGTCCTGCTCGGTTGGTACGATTTTAGTTTTTTGGAATCGTTCACGCGGATTGAAGCCTGCCGTATACATCCCCAAAGGACTGTAAAATTGATTTGAAACATATTTATCGAGCCTCTCCATTGTTTGATGCTCAATAATATCTTTCATAATATACATACTTAAATCGCTGTAAACGTGTTTTCCACGAGTCGAAAGGGTCGAATTCAGCATCTTCGGCCACATCACGTTCTCAAAATAACTTGCCCGGAGATAAAAATTATCGGCCACTTTAAGAGAATGGAAAAGGCTGGAATCGCGACTATAATCTCCGGGGTTTAGGTTCTTATAAAAGGGAATGAACGAAACCAAACCGGCCTGGTGAAGCAGCAATTCCTTAACAGTAATACTGTTTTTATCGGTATTTCGAACCAGTGGAATGTAAGCGCCTATGTTCGTGTCTAACTTAAGCTTTTGCTGCTCGTAAAGGCGCATAGCCGCCATGGTGGTAGCACCAATTTTAGTGATCGAAGCTAAGTCGAAAATATCGTCGGCTTTTGTAGGTGCATCATTCTTGTAGGTGTGACTTCCATAGCCTTTATTCAGAATCACTTTGCCATCTTTCACTACCATTACTACTGCTCCCGGAGTTGCTTTTTCAGCAATCGCTTCTTCTACAATTTTGTCGATTGGCTTTTCAAGGTCCTTGGTAGAAATGCCTACCTCTTCTGGCACCGAATATTTCAATCGCGAAACAGCCGTCGAGAAGCCCGTTCCTTTTTTAAATGTCGGAGAAATGTTTTCGGGAAGCTTCGCCGAAATTTCAATACCGCCAAACACAGTTTGGGCCATGTAAGCTGCGGCTGAAGGGGAGTTTGTGTCGGTCCAAATAATCGGAAAGCCTGACTGATCAAAAAATTGCAGATTAGCGGGTTTACCATAAGCAACTAATACCACTTCTTTTGTTTTATTCAGTTCTTTAAGAAAGTTTTGCAAAGGAACGTCCTTCAACGAAAGACTTGTAGTCTGGATAATGACTGTATTGTAGAATTTCAGATTAGTAGTGAGTGTATCTACAGATGATTGCAGATTAGTATTCACAAGGCTAAAAGATGAGATTTGCGCGTATTTTTCTAAGGTGCTGGTGAACTCCTTCCCGAACACAGCTCCAACACTAACAGCCGCGATCTTCCTTTTCTCCAAATCATTCAGCGGAATAATGTTTCTTGAATTGTTAAGCAGTACAGTCGAAGACTTTAATGACTTAGACTGAGCTAACCATTCGGACGCATGGAGTTCATCATCGCCGTAGTACGACATTGAAATAAACAACGCAGACATTGCTAGAATGACAATCCCCGACAATTTTTCAAGTACCTTAAATTTCATTTAATTAATAACCCCTAATCTTTAGATTAATTAAAAAACGAAATTAAGATTTAAGAAGTACAAGTGTGAGGTAAATGAATTTTGGTTTGACTTTGTTTTTAGAACAAAAAGCAAGTGGCGATACTAAAACTTTGTTTTTCGAATGACGAATTTATCAAATTCAACCCATTTTGCCCCTTCTTTTGACCCCATTAAGGTAACAAACCCTACTCTGAGATTCGCTTCATTCAATGATGGGCACCGTGCGATTGTCTTCCATTCCTTCTTTCCAGCTTCCCTCATTTGACCAACGACATTGCCGGAATCTACCAGTAAGCGTAAACCGATTCGCTCCGCTACGACTTTATTTAGATCAACCTCAGCTTCTCTATTCGTGGTCTTGTCGATAAGCACAGCCTTATTATCTTTGAAAGATATAGCCAAAGGCTTTGAAGCCTTATCAACCAAACCTTGCTTAAATATTGTAGCATTATCATTTTCTTCACGAACCATATTAACAATTCTCTCGCCATTAAATGACTCAACCACGAGCTTAATATACTTGCCATCACTGTGATACCATATTAAACCAGCCTGTTCAAATGGGCCAGTGGGAGTGCTCTTCAGGCTCACCTCAGTCATAACACCTTCCTCGAGATGAGGCAGCATTCTTAATAAGAAATTGCGACCAGAAGTTTGCCCACCCCAAATATTTCCATCTAAGGACCTCATCAACAACCCTTTAAAACCAATTTTATAAGCACTTGCCTCCGGACGGACCCAAGTCCAACCAGCATTCAGTCCTCTTTTGAACTTGTCTTCAAAGACGGTTTCCCCTTTCCGGGGAACGACTTCCTGTGCATAAATCAATTGAATAGAACAAATAAAAAGCACTCCCAGAAAAGTTGATGGTGTTTTCTTCACATGCTTACATTTATGGGGTTCTTCTACCAAACTACTTCGCCTTAATAACCAACATCTTTTCCTTATACGGATTAGGGTAATTTGTAATCCACAGTTCCGGCTTGATATTTTCAGCGGAAGCGCCTCCCAACAGAACGACCTCAATCTTTTTATCCTTCATTTCGGACGTTAGAGGAAAATAAAACGTGTAGTTACTATCAGCAACTTTTGCACTAACTTCCCAGGTATTGGATGGATAAGAAACGCTGCGATCGGGGAATCCATGTATTTCACCGTCAATTTTCAACGCCGGATAAACACCTTCTGCGCCATGTTTTCCGTTTACGGCTAGAGCCAGATAACTATTCTCCGGAATTTCCTTCAGAACATGCGAACTCTGCCAGCTTTTGTTGAATCCCATTTTCCAAAATGGACTGAACAGATTTGACGCACGCCAGCTTTTACGATCGACACTCTTTCCGTTCCTATAGCCAATAATCTCAGAGATTCGCTCGGGTGATTTATCTATTTTCAAGTACCGAACTTTTAATCCTTTCGGGATGGAGGTATTCATTACTTTTCCTGCTCTCATTACCACCGGCACCCAGGCTTTTAAGTCGGCAGAAACAAAAGCATCAACATTCTCGGTAGATTTTAGAGGCTGAAGAAAATGTTCACTACCAACAATCAGCTTAACGCTGTCGAGCTCGATAAGCTGCCCAAAGTCCACTCTTACGCCTCCTCCATTCACTCTGAGATCTCCGCCCCAGCGCCTCGAAACATAGAAGTCAGTTTCTTCGGAACCATCGAATAAATTCTTATCCCAAATCCCCCTTTCGGTAAACAGCGCCTGATTGAAAAACGCATCTCTGGCTGCTCTTACTTCTTTAATTTTGGTTTCACCCGAACGCTTAAGACTTCTTACTTCGAGCGCATTATTATCTGCCGCAAAACAGGTTGCGTCATATAATGCTTCCGCATCGGCTGGCAGAGCGGACGATTTCAGTTCACCCAAATTACGGTGCGAAGCGTTTTTTGAAGGTGTTCCATCAAACTTAACCTTCATGGTATTACCTCTTAACAGATTACTGGCGTCTTTCCCATCTAATAAAGCTTTCTTATATCTGGCAGGCAAAGCACTTAACTTAATTGTTTTTTCCGTTCCCGGAAGACCTAGCAGTTTAAGCTGAATATCCTTCCCGGGAACGTTCCTAACCACTTCAAAATCGGTTCCCTCTACTGTTAGCTCGTCGGCGGGCGTTGTGCGGACGATGAACAAAGCACTCCGGAATGGCAGCACCTCTACTTTGACTTTGGCGTCAGCTTTAAATTTGCCAATAAACTTTTCGGTGGGATGATATTGATACAGGTACAGATCAGAAACATTTTTGCCTAATCCAATTTCTTTGTCGAGCTCGATTGAATACGACACAGGATTCCAGCTTAAGTTTCTAAGTGTTAATACACGTGTTTTGTCATCGCCGCGCGATACCGCATGCGGGCCATATTGCTTCTCTGGCAAGACAATCCCATTAACCAGGATGTTGTTATATTTTTTATGAAGATTGAAGATTCTAGCCAGTTTAGGATATTCATCATCTCTTAGTAACCATGGGTTTCCATAAATTTCCGGAGCCAAAATAAGCGAACGATTAAAAGCTTGCAACACCAATTCATCATCCCAAAAGTCTAATGCACTTGATAAACAAACGCCGTGGTCTTCTGTTAAGCGAGATAAATTGGGAGGAAGGCCGCGAGCCATTGCCTGCTGGCGGTGATGTGGAGCAGTTGTCTGGTTCTGCATGTGCACGTCGGTGTAAGTCTCAGCACCCTCCCACAGCCAGGTTGTAGCATGAGGCAATCCCTTCCCTAAATTCAACCTGTGGTTTAAAAAAATCAGGTTTGGAGAATACTTCCGTACGTCTGTCATCATTTTCACGAAGGCATCCTGCTTATGCTCCCGTAACTCACCGCAAACTCCATCGAATTTAAAAAGCTCAAAATCAAAATCCTTAGCGAGTCCTACCATTAAATCGATGCGCTCCTTTTCCTCTTGTTGAGTATTCCCGAAACCATCGGGGCCACCCCATATGCCTAATCGCACACCCTGACTTTTGGCCTGTTCGTAAACCGGCTTAAATCCGCGAGGGAACTGAGTTTTGAACTTTTGCGATTTTACGCTCCCATAATATCCCGCACCATCAATTGCTCCGGCATCAAAAGCATAAATCTCCAATTGCATTCCATATTCCTGCTTCAGCCATTTAAAAAAGTCAAGATTTATCTTGGTCTGTGCTTCAGTCGGACCTTCATTTGTGTTGTTGATCCAGGAAAAATATTGTGCTCTTGAAGGTGTTTTTTCATTTGCGCCCGGAAATATTTTATCCTGCGCAAAGACAAGAACTGAGCTACTAAATATGAAAACAAGAAGAAGCCTCTTTACCATGATTTTATTATAAATTGGTTAATATTCGCAGAGTGAATCACGACAGTCATTGATAACAACGAACTTAGAGCAAAATTAGACTTTCCATTCCTGGAAGCTTGCTCGCTTCATGATTGTTACATAAACGGTTACAGTCCTTCTTTCGAAACATTTGGATCAGGCAGATAACACATAATAAGTGTCTGAATGTTATGCTGAAGAACATTACGCCTTTATTTAACTCATAATTAATATGATAACCCACGAACTCCGTTTAAACAATTTACTGATGGCTCCAAATGGCACTTTGGTGTATGTTGATGAAATAACGCGAAATATCATCAAATGCAAAAGCCTGGAAGGCGTTGACTATTGGATGGATTCTGAATATTCCTGGGCAATCCCCTAACTAAAGAATGGTTATTGAAGCTTGGTTTCGAACGAACTGGAAACGGTTTAATTTATGGCACAAAGCAACAATCATTATCTTTTTCAGGCGCTGGACTACACTTATCAATCAACGGACGAACTGTTCAATTAAACGAACCGCGAAACGTTCACCAACTGCAAAACCTTTGCTTTTTCCTTATCGGCGTAGATTTAACAGTTCAGGCAAGCAATACAAATTTGTAAGTGCTACATTTTTCCCGGAAGGTGGGAATGAAAGATTCATTCCACTAATATTTAATTATCAACACCAGCCGAACAGAAACATCAAGCACCCTTATTTTCGTTAAATTTGCCGGAACTCTATGTCGGATATTATTCAACTTTTACCTGATTCGGTTGCCAATCAGATTGCTGCAGGTGAAGTGGTGCAAAGGCCAGCATCGGCAGTCAAAGAACTTATCGAAAACGCAATTGATTCGGGTGCCGGAAAAATTCAGTTAATAATAAAAGATGCCGGAAAATCACTTATTCAGGTGATTGACGATGGCTGCGGCATGAGCATTACCGATGCCCGCATGTGCTTTGAGCGCCATGCAACATCAAAAATCCGCAAAGCGGAAGACTTATTCGCCATACGCACAATGGGCTTCCGCGGAGAAGCCATGGCTTCTATCGCAGCTATCGCGCAAGTAGAACTAAAAACCAGGAAGCACGAAGATGAGCTGGGAACGCTCATCTGCATCGAAGGCTCGGAAGTGATTAAACAAGAGCCGGTTTCATGCAGTGCGGGAACCAGTATTTGTGTAAAAAACTTGTTTTATAACATCCCCGCAAGGCGAAACTTTTTAAAAGGAAACCCGGTTGAGTTGCGGCACATTATTGATGAATTCCAACGGGTTGCTTTTTCTCATCCCGAAATCTTCTTTACTTTCCACCACGATGGAAACGAGATCTTTCATTTACCAGAAGCCTCACTAAAACAACGCATCATCCATATTTTTGGGAGTACTTACAATCAGAAGTTGGTGCCTGTTGAAGAGAATACCAGCATTATAAGCCTTAAAGGCTATATCGGGAAACCTGAATATGCCAAGAAAACCAGAGGGGAGCAATTCTTCTTCGTTAACAAACGGTTTATAAAAGATCCTTATCTTAATCACGCTGTGTTAAAAGCTTATGAGGAGCTTTTGCCCGACGACAGTTATGCGCTTTATGTTTTGTTTATCGATATCGATCCGGCGAAAATTGATATCAACGTTCATCCCACAAAAACAGAAATAAAGTATCAGGATGAAAAATCGATTTACGCCATTATCCGCTCTGCGGTAAAACGTTCTTTAGGGCAATATAACATTACGCCAACGCTCGATTTTAATCAGGAAACGGGTTTTAATGGTATGATTACGCAGTTGGCACACGCAGATATTGTTCCACCAGCCATCAGTTTTAACCCAGATTATAATCCTTTTACAACAGAAAAACAAGAGCGGGAAATTCCTTATCTCCGAAACATCGGCGAAAGCCAACATAACGTAAGTAAGAATTGGGGGTCATTATATGATATTGTAAAACCGCAGGGAACGGAGCAACAACAGTTTAATCTGGATACTGACGATGAAAAAAATTCGATTCCAAAACATGGCGAGAAACAGCTCTTTCAACTTCATAACCGGTTTATACTTTCACAAATAAAATCGGGCTTTATGTTGATTGATCAACAGGCAGCACACGAAAGAATATTGTATGAACGTTTTTTACAGCAACTGGAAACTCATAAAGGTGCTAGTCAGCAAAGTCTGTTCCCGCAAACGGTGTCACTTGGAGCAGTTGATTTTGAATTAGTAAAAGAACTCCTGCCAGATATACAAGCTCTTGGCTTTCAGGTACGCGAGTTTGGAAAAAATACTTTCATTGTTGAAGGGATTCCAGCCGATATTGGTTCGAACATAAGCGAAGTTGAAATGCTTGAACATCTTATAGAAGGTTTCAAAAACAATTTTTCACTGCTCAAATTAAACAAGAGGGATAATTTGGCGAGGACACTAGCGAAGAATGCAGCAATTAAACCAGGTGTTATGTTATCGCAAACAGGAATGAATAGCCTGATTGATGAGTTGTTTGCGTGCGAGTCGCCTAATATTTCAATTCAGGGCAAACCAGTAATTATTACATTTACACTCGACGAATTGGTACAAAAGTTTGAAAGATAAAAAAACACCGCTCCAAATACTGAATGAATAACATCGGCTCACCCCTCTCCAATATCCCCCCGGTTGTAAAAAACCTGTTAATTATCAATGTGATATTTTACATTGCTACACATTTATTCTCAGCAAATGGTGCTTATCCTTTAGTACAATATCTGGCAGTGTATTATTTTGATTCTCCTGAGTTCAAAATTTGGCAGGTGGTGACATATATGTTTATGCATAGCCCCGGTTCCTTTATGCATATTCTTTTTAACATGTTTGCACTATACAGTTTCGGACCAGTATTGGAATATACCTTCGGATCAAAGCGCTTCTTAAATTATTACCTTCTTACGGGATTAGGCGCGTTGGTTCTTCAAATGCTTGTTCAGGCAATCGAGGTTAACGGAATAACGGGTTCAATTACTAACCCAGACTTAGCGGGTACGCTTCAGGCACTTAAAGAAACAGATTTACAGGCAGCGCAAAATTTATATTCCATTTATAATACGCCAATGCTTGGTGCTTCGGGGGCAATATTTGGCGTCTTAATTGCATTTGGTTTGTTATTCCCAAATGCCGAGTTGATGTTGATATTTCCACCTATTCCAATTAAGGCAAAGTACCTGATTCCCGGGTATATAGTACTTGAACTGTTTCTTGGAGTTAAACAATTCTCGGGCGACTCTGTTGCTCATTTTGCACACCTTGGCGGTGCATTATTTGGTTTTTTACTAATTAAATTCTGGGGTATTCATCGCCGGCCGGGAGGTTATTTATGAAGCAGTCTATATTTAAAGAGCTTTGGAATAAAATGTTTAGTTCGGGTAGCCGGCTGTATTTATTTATCGGTATCAACACCCTTGTTTTTCTGATTTTGGGTTTCCTGAAACTCGAAATATTAATAACAAAAAATACGGCCATTGCAGATTGGCTTAGAGTACAATTGTCCGTTCCCGGAGATTTATATGCAGCGGTTTATAAACCCTGGACGCTCTTCACTTATATGTTTACCCACACCGGGCTATTCCATTTCTTCTTTAATATGCTTGTGCTTTACTGGTTCGGCAGAATTTTCGAGGATTATCTCAACGCAAGGCAGTTTACATTTACTTATGTGGCTGGCGGATTAGTCGGGGCACTGCTATTCTTACTTTTTTATAATACTTTTCCGCTGTTCGAAACTGCGAAATACAATTCCATACTCTTGGGGGCTTCAGGCAGTGTAATGGCTATTGTTGTCGCGATCGCTACTTTGCTTCCCGACTATTCGGTCAGGCTGCTCCTTTTTGGCGAAGTCCGCTTAAAATACCTGGCAATGATTTATGTTCTAATTGATGTGATAAGTCTTTCGGGTTCAAACCCCGGCGGTAGCCTTGCTCACCTGGGCGGCGCACTACTGGGATTTATCTTTATTAAACAGCTTCAAGCTGGCAACGACTGGAGCAAGATCTTACAAAAAAGAAAACGCCTTCGTGTTGTTCAACGTAAAACTAACGCAACGGTGAACGTTAGCAGCAGAGTTCCTGAGCAGGAATTGATTGACCAGATTTTAGACAAAATATCTAAATCGGGTTATAACAGCCTAAGCCCTCAGGAGAAGGAACAATTGTTCAAAGCCAGCAATAAAGAATGACTTCAAGAGGTAAGAAGAAATCAAAAGCCAGTTGGCTGACCAAAATACTTTTTGTTTTAAATATCGCTGCTGCAGCAATTCTTATTCTAAGCTATGTTGCCGCCTTTATTCCACCTACCAGCTTCTGGCCTGTTGCCTTTATCGGCTTAGGTTATCCTTTTTTATTACTAATCAATGTAGTTTGTGCAATTTTCTGGCTGTTTAAAAAACCTGTTTACTCTTTGGTATCCTTCCTTACCATTTTACTAGGATGGAAGTTTTTAGTTAGCACTATTGGTTTTAGAGAACCCACAGCTATCCAGGTACCTAAATCTTCTAATGATGTTATCCGGGTAATGACCTGGAACGTGCACTATTTCCGCACTTTTGACAATAAGGAATACGAGAAAAGTATAAAAAGTCAGATGATGGATATCCTCCGAAAGGAGCAACCCGATATATTTTGTGTACAGGAATTTTTTACCAGAAGAAGCGGCGAATTTAACTTCAAGAAAGCAGTAACAGAAACTTTAAAGACTCAGCATTATTACATCGAAGAAAGTGATGGAAATGATTACGAAATGCATGGGTATGCGATCTTTTCGAAATTCAAAATCCATAATAAAGGGAAACTTCAATTCCCGAATATTACACATGGTAACGATGTTCTTTTTGCTGATTTTGTGATTAACGGAAAAAAATTGCGTGTGTATAGTGTTCACCTGCAGTCCATCAGTTTCCAGCCGGAAGATTATGAATATTTAAAAAATGTTAAAGAAATCCATACTGATGTAAGTTCCACGAAACGGGTAAGTAAGCGTATCAAATATGCCTTTGTTAAACGTGGAGAGCAGGTAGAAGCGTTAAAGGCCCATGCCAATTCTGCAAAGATGCCTTATATAATTGCCGGAGATTTTAACGATACACCCATATCTTATGCAGTAAATACTTTGGGAAAAGGAATGATAAACAGCTTTCGCGAAAAAGGCAGCGGTTTCGGCATCACTTATAACGGCGACTTCCCTAATTTTCAGATTGATTACATCCTGGTGAAACCAGAATTTAAAGTAAAAAACTATACCATCATTGAGAAAAAGCTGTCGGATCACTATCCCGTTAGAGCCGATCTGGAATTCAGCCCTTAACGGATTATCCCCTATTCAATCTCGACAGTATTCTTTAAGTTTGCGACATGAATAACAACCTGGTTGTTTATAATACTTTAACAAGAAAGAAAGAGCCTTTTGAACCTTTAAACACTCCTTTTGTAGGAATGTATGTTTGCGGGCCTACTGTTTACAGTGATGTGCATCTTGGTAACTGCCGTACTTTTGTATCGTTCGATTTGATATACAGATATCTGGTTCACCTTGGTTTTAAAGTACGGTACGTTAGAAACATTACCGACGCTGGCCACCTGGAAGGCGACCGAGATGAAGGAGATGACAAGTTTTCGAAAAAAGCGCGGCTTGAGCAGGTAGAGCCAATGGAAATAGTTCAGCGGTATACGCTTGGCTTTCACGATGTAATGAACTTGTTCAATACACTTCCACCAAGTATTGAACCTACGGCCACCGGCCACATTGCCGAGCAAATCGAGATGGTAAAAGATATCATCACTAACGGTTTTGCTTACGAGGTTAATGGAACCGTTTACTTTGATGTAGAAAAATATAGCCAGCAAAACAACTATACCATTCTTACCAACCGCAATATGGAGGAGCTCTTAACCAACACACGCGACTTGGGGGGGCAGGATGAGAAACGCGGCCGTTTAGATTTTGCGCTATGGATTAAGGCTAAGCCAGAACATATTATGCGGTGGCCATCGCCATGGGGCTGGGGCTTCCCCGGATGGCACATTGAATGCTCGGCCATGAGCAGTAAATATCTCGGTGAGATATTCGACATACACGGTGGGGGAATGGATCTGGCCGCAACGCATCACACTAACGAAATCGCCCAATCCCGGGCATGCAATCATAAAGAACCGGCCAAATACTGGCTTCACACGAATATGCTCACGGTAAACGGAGCAAGGATGTCGAAGTCATCCGGTAATGGATTTCTTCCCCATCAGCTCTTTACAGGAAACCATCCTTTATTAAAAAGAGGTTACACGCCAATGGCGGTTCGCTTTTTTATGCTGCAGGCCCATTACCGCAGCACTCTTGATTTTTCTAATGATGCCCTCGAAGCATCTGATAAAGGATTCAAACGTCTGATGAATGCCTGTGCTTTACTTGAAAAGCTAAAGACTTCCGATGTATCGGATGTTGATGTTCTATCAATCAAACAACGCTGCTATGAGGCAATGAATGATGACTTTAACAGTCCGATTGTAATTGCCGAATTATTTGAAGCAGCCCGAATCATCAATAGTGTTTATGATGGTAAAGCAAAAATTTCTTCTCCCGATTTAGAAGTACTAAAATCAACCGTTAATGCTTTCGTATTTGATGTTTTAGGATTAAAAGAAGAAACTTCTCAAAACGACGATTTTAGTCAGTTAATGGACTTTATCATCAACCTTCGCCTCGAGGCTAAGAATAACAAGGATTATGCAACTTCCGATAAGATTAGGATTGGCTTGCAGGAATTGGGCATTCAGCTTAAAGACAGCAAAGAAGGCAGTAATTGGACTAAAATTTAGGCTTACAATAAAACTACCCAAAGTACGCTAATAGAAAATGCAAAAAATTATAACCTACATCTTACTGGCATTCGTTTCAACAACTGCTGCGCAAACGCAAACGGAGGATAAAGTGAGTCAGTTGATTTCTGCTGAAAATTATTTTTCGGCGTTAGCCAAAAAGAAAGGTATAAAAAAAGCTTTTTTAAGTGTATCATCAGAGGAAACAATCATCTTCAAACCCGCACCAATTAGTCCGGAGAAATACTTCAAGAAGAAATCTGACAGTCTTGGTCATCTAAGCTGGCAGCCTGTTTATGCCAGAATTGCAAAAAGTGGCGACTGGGGAATTACCAGCGGGCCATCAACTTATCAAGCATCAGACACAAGCAAAATCCATTATGGCGATTATCTCTCTGTTTGGAAAAAGAATACCAAGGGAGTTTGGAAGCTTGCTATTAATCTGGGAGTAGAGCATAAAAAGCCTAAAACG
>DASVRX010000013.1:0-5070 GCA_036388375.1 Pedobacter sp.
GTTGTTACAAAGCTTTAGCCAGGGCGGTTGAGTTATTTGTTTATTTTTACAATCAGCGGCAACTCAGAAAAAGACGACTTCCTAAGTATCCTGCTTATCTGGCAGAAAATCTGCCAACACTTATTTAGTCACTCCCTAAAAATACAATTTATTGCAAAATACGTCTTATCCGTTTCTAATATCTTCCTGCCATTTATTCAAGGTGACTCTGGTTATGCCTATAGCATTACTAATACTCTCCTGTGTCACTTTTTCATTTTTCGCCTTAAGAGAAGCTACAGCTTTTTTAATAAGCAGGGGTTTGAGTCTGTCTAATATGTCAGAATACCTAGGTGAATCAATTCGTATGATTTCCTCATCTGATTGTTCAGATTCTCTTATCACACGTTTTTCCAAGCGATGTACCCAAGCGTGTTCTATATTCTTAAAATCGTGAAATTCATTAAGGTAATGTTTAGCAAGTCCGAATTGATTTGTATGAACGGAAATTCGGGCTAAATATAGCTTAACTGCTGCATAGAGTTCAAGAAAGCCTCCTTCCTTGCACAGCTCGGAACAAAGCGAATCTGCTCTTTGTAAGCTTTTTATAGCTTCTTGTGAATACTTGTTATTTTTATTTTCTTCAGGTTTACCGCCCGTACCCATTCGAAAGTATATTTCCCCTTGACTGAGTAAAGACTCGACCTGACAGAGTGGATTCTTGAGCCTTTCAGCTATACTATACGCGTCTTTAGCTGCTCTCAAAGCATTTTCAAAATTGCGGTCAGCTTTATCCTTTTTCAATTCGAGCCTTCTAAGATATCGACTTTCAGCAGTGTATAGTAGGGAAAGCCAGCGTTGTGATATTTTATCTTTCTTCCGATATTTATTAAGTGTTTTAGCCGCATCGGATAAATAATCTTTTCGTCTGCTTATAATGCTTGAATTATGTGCGTCATCTAAAAGACCATCGAGAATAACGAGTGATAAAACATACTCGTAATCTGTTTTAATTCTCAACCTCAGCTGTTTATAACTGTCGAATTCATTTCTGAGTCGCTCTAATTCTTCAGTGACCTCAATCATCTCCATAACATTCTTTGCGGTGGCTCTCTTTGTCGCTGCAATCACTAACTCCGCGTGCAATTGCGTGAGACTGTCTTTTGAACCCGCTAACATCAGCAACGCATTTAATGCCGTGTGTTTAGCGGATTCGTAACGCCCCCGACTGAAATTAAGCCAGGCGTGCGAGACCTCCAAAACTCCTAAGAGAAGCTGTATTTCATTTAATTTATCTTGGCTTGACTCTTCTTCGTTTTTACTTATTATCAGCGCTTCGTCGTTCAAATTTTTACAAGCGGCAATAAGTTCTTTTTGGGATTTAACTAAATTCCCCTGAAACCTTGCTATTTTCGATGAGTAATAATGACAGTGAGCTAAAATAATATTTGGTCGATAATCTTCTGTTTCTTTCAGATTATTAGCTATAAACAAAAACAATTGGTCTAGTCGGTTTTGGCACCCTTCCAGATTTTTTTGCACGCGATATTCTTCTCCAATTAAAATCAGAGAATTACGCACCAATTCTTCCTGGTATTTCTTATATTCGGTACTTTCCGGCTTTGAATAAACGATAAGTTCGGAATTTTTATTAAAGGCGCAAATTTCCTTAAATCTCCACTCCGAAAAATTTACGATTTCGTTAAACGTCCTAAATAAATTTTTTGGATTAAAAATATTACTTGCGTCAGTAATCTCCCAGGCATTTGTCACGCTTTCCAGAAAAGACCTTTTTATGTTGATGTCGGTAAGCTCTTCGTAATCTGATAGATACTCTTTCATATCTTTCAAAAATTGAGCTGCCGGCTCTTTGCCTACGGTAAAATTTCGTTTTTTCAGATGGCGTGAAATGGTTTTTATATCGTCGTTTAGTTCCAGAAATTCTGTAATTGTTTTATTGATGCTCATAAATGTTCGTGTGATTAGCCCGATGTGATAGAGAAAAAACTTCTAATTGTATAGTTTGCTTACAAAACCATAGAAAATGACGGCTTAATTAAGACTTGAAGTAAAGCAAATGATAACGAGAAGTCCAGATAAATAGAATATTATTAGACCATTAAGAACATTCTCCATTATCCGGAGAATCTAGGTTACCAATCTAAAAAATTGGTTGAGATTTTACAGCCTAATTGCAGTAATTGCAAAAGAGAGGAAGAAAATATGAATGAGAAACTTTCCCAAATCAGAGTTTTTGCACTGATGTCGCTTCTGGTAGCTCTGACTGTTTTTTCACTGGTCGGCATTTTCTCCGTCCGTGTAAGTCAACAAAATTACTTTGGGGCGAATAATCACCATAAGGCTGAAGAAAAGATTTCAAGAGCCGCCAATCAATTTAGTGATTCGTCACTTCCGGTAACTTTAGATGATGGGCACGACACCGACGCATAAAGGAGTAACTATGAAAAATGCCCGCAGCACGATAATGTTTTACGTAAACTTTGGGTTGATTTCCTTGGTGAACATGATTTTGATTTATGCCCTGTTTTCGCATTTTGTTCTGCAACGACCGCAAGAGCAAATAACGTGGCTGCTCGGAGTATTCGCGACCGAAATTCTAGCATGCTTTGTTCTTGGCTGGCGCAAAGTCGTCAACGCTGAAGGCAGGTCGGAAAATGACCGGGAAGAACCCGATAAATCCAATGGAGAAGTCGTCAATTCAGGTAATAAGACTTTATTTATAGATAGACTGAAAGTTTCGGAAAAAGGTGAAGACCTGTTTCTGACTATCAAGGAAAAAGGTCTTGGATTTCTGAAGCTGGCGAGAAATATAAAGCTTTCTCCGGAAACCAGAATCAAATACGCGAAGCAAGCGATAAAGGAATTTGCCAGAATTCCGAAGGACAGTCTTGTTTATATTTCGGCGCTCTACGATATTGCAACCGCTCATAGAATTTTGCATAACTTTTCAAAGGCGATTGCTTATTATGAAAAAGCCGATGAGCTTCTCTCGGTCAAAGGCAAAGAGTTCTTTACGGAAAGAGAGTTGATTAACTGGAAAGCTGCGATTTCGATGATGATCGGAAATGTATATTTCGAGCAGAATTTACCGGGCAAAGCCCGCTTCTATTATTTGAGCGCCTGGAAAATTAAGCCCGACTATTTTACGGCTGTGCTTAATTTGTTTGAAGTGTCCGTCAAATTAAATAATCTGGTCGAAGCGGAAATCTGGAAGGAACTGTTACAGATGTTTGACGAATACTCTTTAGTGTCCGAACTGGTGGAAACTAAAATGAATTTGCTGTATGGCTGCGCGATTCGCGAAGATAAAGATTTAACCGCTCAGGCAATGCCGTCGTCGGGCAAACACACATTCGACCGAAAACCGGATGTGCCGAATTAAATCAGCTCGCCGTCAGACATTAATCTTGCCTTTGATTAAGGAGTTAATAAGGCTGACGGCGAGCTGATTTATAAAACTTGACCGCTTCGGTTTGTTAAGATACCGAAACTCTCCTCTTAAATCGGAAAATTGACGAAAATTTGAACATTATCTATGACTTTTCGCCGAAAAGTTTTACGGGAGATTTATGGAAAATTTGAACGAATACATCAAACGAATCAAGATTCTGGATGAAACATCGATTAGTGATGTTGAATTCGTGAAAGCGTTACAGAAACAAGAATGGGTGATTCCAGCGATAATGGAAAATTCGTCAGACGGAGCAGTGAAAGGGATTGCCGATAAACTTATTTCCCTGCTCCGCGCACCAGATACGTCGCCGGAGGAAATCCGCCGGACGGCTCGTAACCTGCTGCAAAACAGTAAAAAGTGTAAATCGAAGACCGGCAAAGAAAAACGTCTGGAGATATTTACTCTGGCGTGGTGGTCAGCCGTAGCCGGACTAAGTTCGACGCTTGTTGCAATTGTTATCGGAAATAAGGGAATAATTGAGATTTACCGGCTTCTGACACAAAATCGTGAAGTAAATTCACCAATCTTAGACCCTATTACCGTGGTTACGCCGGCGTTGGATTCCCAGCCAATTATTTCTCCTTTTGAAACGACTATTGCGCTTGTTCACGTCGGTTTGATAATTTTGTTTATCTTTCTTCAGTTTACCTACTTCGGAAAACCGCCCGCGGACAAAATGCCGAAGGAGGATTTTGCCAAGAAAACTTTCAGACAATTTTCTTGGGGCTGGTTTTTTATTTGGGTGACTTGGCTATTGCTGTATCTCTGGCTGTCGTATTGCGGCGGATATAGCGGTTGGGATAAAAACTGGAGTTCGCTGGTTTGGTCCGTCGCTGATGTTCTGAATATATTGAACTCTTTCGCCTTCTTCTTTTGTTTCCTGGTATTCGATACTCAAAGCGTATCCAGAGGAGAACAAAAGGATGAAACGAAACCTTTCTGGAGAAAAGTTACATTAATTACGACAATTGGGCTAGTTCTCGCAACATTGTCGGTGCTTGGCAGATATCATTATTTCGGACTCGATGATTCAGGACCATTCCTTAGCGCCTGTTACACAGGATTGGCAATGGCTTACTTTTTTGGTCGCTTAGACAGCTTCATTTTGGCATTACCCAGATATATGCTTGTTCCGCTATATCTCTATGTAATTATTCAAGCCAAATGGGTAAGCTTTGGCGGCTATGAGGCTGATTCGCTGGAGCCGGCTATGTTTTTCGGACTAGCTTTAATCTTGAAAGCGTTGCTTTTCATATTAGTAGCGCATTGGATTCATGACGGAAGCATTTCCAAATATCTTGATAAAGCCGGAAAAGCCATTGACAAGCAAAATATATCTTATGCAAGAACTACTGTGGAAGCATAGTGAAACAAAGTCTTTACTGTAAAAAGATATAGTTGTTCGGCATAACAGGCTAATACTTACAAACTTCTATCTCCAAAATGATTTTTTGAAATAAAATCATTTTGGAGATTTTATGTTATTGCGTATGAACTTTTGCCGGCATAAAAACCGTAACCATAGTTTTCAAAAAGGCGGGATTGAAATATCTCGCCCTGCGTTAGGCTTAAGATTTAAAGAAATGTAATTCAGAAAAGAGCTTCATTTTTGGAAA
>DASVRX010000014.1:0-4876 GCA_036388375.1 Pedobacter sp.
TTTTGATACTGCACCAGCTTATAGCCGAGCTGAAGAATTCCTTGGTAAAGCCTTAAAAGAATGGAAGGGCGAGCGACCTATTATCAGCTCTAAGGTTGGAAGACTTCCTGGATTAACTGCCGACAACGGAAGTTATGATTACTCGCAAGAAGCCCTTAAGACAAGCTTAAAGCGGAGTTTAGGCCTGCTAAATGTCGATTATTTAGATATTGTTTTTCTACACGACATGGAAAACTGTCCGGTTGAGCAGAGATTGCCCGCACTTGAGTGTTTAAGTGAAATGAAGCAAAACGGTCTTGTTAAAAACATAGGGCTAGGTGGCAGATTAGATATCAACTGGTATCAATATGTTGATAAGCAATATATTGATGTAGTGATGAATTATAACCGTCTTGACGCCGCTAACATCGACGGGATGTTTTTTGATATTCCTTTATATAAAAGGGAAAACATCATGTTTTACGCTGGTAGTATCTTACATATGGGGCTATTAGGAAGGCGCTTTGATGATGTGACCAAGAATCCGCCTATTTGGATCACCGACAAAGATGTTAAGAATGCCATCAGAGCCAATGAAATTGCAAAGAAATATGATATGTCTTTGTCTACATTAGCCCACCGGTTTGCGTTTTCAATCGCAGAAACCGATCGAGTAGTAATTGGTGCACGCAACGAGGCTCAACTTAAAGAAACTTTAAAAGATTGGGACCTGGGTATTCTTCCGGAAGAAATATTTAATGAATTAGTACAGGGAATTTTATAAATCTAAGATATTGCGCCTGGTAGTCAAGGCATATAAAACTCATAAGCAAATGCACAATATTAGTACAGAGATAATAGACATCGCTTCGGCGAAGATAACTATAACCAAGCCCACTATATTACCCGTCCCTTTTTACGATGCTACGATGGGCCCGTTCGATAGCATCAACCTAAATATATTAACAATTGCAGATACAGATGGCAATACCGAAGACATCATTGTGAACGGATCTGCATTACCATATCTTGAAAATATTTTACTTCCCACCCTCCTTAAAACACCGGCATGCACTCACGCCGAACTGATTAAGATTTTATTCTGGAGTGTAAGAAACGAAGGCTTTAGAGGAAATGCATCAGTTGCTTTAGGGCAATTAGACATGCTTTTGCATAGCCTGGTAGCAAAGCGTAGGGGTTTGACATTGAGAGCTTATTTTGGGTCGGATATTAACGCTGTAACGGTTTATGCCAGCGGTGGCAGCGCCATGTTATCGAAAGAAGATCTGGTTAAGGAAATGCGCGGCTATGTAGACGAAGGCTATACCATTCTAAAAATGAAGGTTGGAAGAGGCGGTGCAGCGGGAATCGACAAAGATATTGAACGAATCAAAGCGGTGAGAAAAGCTGTGGGGGATGATATTGCTATCTCGGTAGATTTTAACCAAGGTTTGGAATTGGACGAAGCACTTGAGGTATTTAAGAAATGTGAAGAATTAAATCTTGCCTGGATCGAAGAACCGTTACTAGCCGCTGATTTGAAATCAATAGCCAAATTGTGCAGCCAAACCGCAATTCCAGTGTCTTATGGAGAATCTGAAAGAAGCGGAAAAGTTGTTCCTTCTTTGTTAGCCACAGGTATCGATCATTTACAAACGATCTCTGGATATCTTACTACAATGGGCGAATGGTTGGAAGCTGCAAAATCTGCTCAGCAACTTAATCGTAAATTTTCTTCAGGAGGTTTTTCCCAGCTCGCTTGCCACTGGTGTGCAATAGCCGGAAACGAGGCTTTTACAGAATATTTAATCCCTATCCTTGATTTTTATAATCCATATTATTCAGTAAAACCTCATGTTGAGAACGGTAAGTTTATCCTTACAGATTTGCCTGGAATCGGAGTAGAAATCGATTGGAACTATATCAATAAAAACGGATTTATTCAATCACAAAAACTAATTAATAAACCATAAATGACTACTAACCTTCAAAATCTCGATTACATCGTAATTCTGATTTATCTTGTTGTCCTGCTTTATGTTGGCTTTTATAAAGGAAAGGACAAAAAAGGAGATGATGACTTATTTCTTGGCGGAAGATCGCTAACCTGGCCCCTCATTGGTTTCTCCATATTCGCAACCAACGTAAGCCCTAACATGCTGATTGGGTATTACGGAGTAGCTTACTCAACGGGTATCGTGGTAAGTAATTTTGAATGGATGGCCTGGCCGTTTTTACTATTGCTGGGAATGGTGTTTGTTCCACATTATTTGGGTACAAAAATATCAACCATGCCGCAATTTTTAGAAGTGCGATTCGGTAAAAGATGTCACACGTTCCTCTCCTATTATTCTCTCTTTGCGATTCTGTTTATATGGATTGGCGCAGCATTGTTCGCCGGAGGAAAAATCATTTCACAAGTTGTTGAAGTTGACTTTATTACTGCTGTAGTGATAATTGGAGGTATTGCTACCAGCTACACCGCAATAGGGGGATTAAAAGCTGTTGTAAGGACCGACGTTTTTCAATCGGTTTTGATCATTGTTGCTTCAATTGTGCTCTCGATTATCGCTTTTAACAAAATAGGAGGATTAGATAATCTAATCGCCGCTGTGCCCGAAGAAAGATGGCACCTCTTTAGAGGGTCTGAGAGTGAATATCCATGGTATACGCTTGTTTTAGGATATCCGGTTGTAGCGGTTTATTATTGGTGTACCGATCAAACCATTGTACAACGTGTTCTGGGTGCGAAAAACAATAGAGAAGGTCAGTATGGTACCGTGTTTACAGCAGCCTTGAAGGTTTTTATGCCATTCATTTTCCTCTTTCCGGGTGTGATGTGCTATGTTCTTTACCCAAATCTGGCCGATCCGGATCAGGCTTATATGACCTTGGTTACTAAACTATTACCTTCTGGTGTAGTTGGACTTATTGTAGCTGGATTGTGTGCGGCTTTAGTAAACACTATCGCCTCGGCGCTAAATTCATTCAGTACCTTATTTACTTTAGATGTTTACAATAAGGCAATTAACAAAAATGCTACCGAAAAAGAAACTAAACGAGTTGGACAGCTATTCACGGTGATACCGGCAATTCTGGGTATCGGTATCGCAATCTTTTACAAAAGTGCCGACAAAAACTTATTCGACTTAATACAAGGTGTTGCAAGTTATTTGTCGCCACCTTTAACTACGGTATTCCTGCTGGGCGTATTGTGGAAACGTGCCACTTCAAGAGCAGCAGAGCTGACTTTAATTGGTGGAGGAACTATCTGTATCATTCTCGGTATTTTATATGTGTTAAAGTTTCCTTCAGAAGATTTTTACCCTCACTTCATGCTTTTTACATTTTATCTTTTTGTAGGATTCCTGATTTTCATGATCATTGCGTCTTATTTAACAACAGATAAAGACAACAAAGCGCTTCCCACTTTAAAAGAAACTTACGCCATGTCTGGTGAAGCCAGCACAAAAAACATTTGGTGGTTATGGGGAATAATCGCTGTTGTTATGGTTGCTATTTATATAATCTTTAATTAACTACTATAAACATGTTTAAGAAAACAATTAAGAATTCAATTGCTGCTTCTGCATTTATAATGCTAAGTATGGCCACGTTTACGAGCTGCCAAAACAAATCGGCAACTCCTGATTCTGCTACTGCAATTGACTCAGCAACAACGGACACTTCATCAAGTGTTAAAACGAAGGACATCGCAATGATGGTAAATCTGGTTGATGACAGTGCGGCCATAGCAGCATATGACAAATATCACGCTAAGGCATGGCCTGAAGTAATTGCAGCCAATGAGCCGGCAAATATCAAAGGCGTAAAAATTTACCGCCTCGCCAATAGATTAGTGATGATTCTTACTGTTCCTGAAAATTGGGATGGTGATAAAGACCAAAACTACGTAAAGTCGAGTCCCAGAGTTAAAGAATGGCTTGATATTATGGAAAAATTCCAGCGTCCTTCTCCTGAAGCTCCTGCTGGAACTAAGGGTTGGACGACCATGAAATTGGTGTTTGGTTACAAGGATGGCAAACAGGTTTACGAATAATCATTCGTTTACTGGTATCTGCTCTTAGCAATCTATCAGTACGGATTGTAAATCCTATTGAGCTTAAAAGCCTATTAGTCTTTTATATAAATTAGAGCGCCCCTCAGCACAATGAGGGACGCTCTAATGTTTTATAGTCCAACTACTTTATATACTTCTCCTTTTTTAGTATTGAACTCCAAACTGTTGTCCGCATTTTTTGCCGGCTTTAGTTCAATCCCTTTATTGAATATCTTCACCCCATTTTTTGTGCTCAATTTGCAAACTCCGCCGTTTTTCGATTTTACTTGAGCTTCTTTAAGATTATTATCTTTCCATTTCATGTCTACTTCAAATCCTCCTCTTGCACGTAATCCTGATATGGATCCATCTGGCCAGGCTTTAGGTACAGCAGGCAATAAATTAAGAGTGCCTGTATGGCTCTGTAAAAGCATTTCGGTAATAAGCGCAGGCGCCCCCAAAACAGCATCTAATTGATAAGATCTGCCCCAAAAGTTTGGTGTAAGTCCATACTTCAATAGGTATTGATGATGCTTATAGGGCTCCTCAGTGTAGCCTAATCTTAAATACGTCAAACCTATCCAAGTACTTTGATAACCACCAAAGCTTTTTCCTCCCAGATAACTGTGATAACTTTTGTATCGGTTGTTTGCTTCCTCTATAGCAGCATTGGGGTTACCTGCAAGCCTTCTTTCCAGCGTTCTGCGGGCGGCAGCATACAGCTCAGGCGTGGCGGCGGTAATTTGATTGGCAGGAAACAACGCGTATAAATGAGAAATGTGTCTATGGCCTATTTCGGGTTCTTTATAGTCCTCTATCCACTCTTGAATAGCACCT
>DASVRX010000015.1:0-5964 GCA_036388375.1 Pedobacter sp.
GTCAGTGGCCAAGGTCATTCAATTGGAATAATTGGAGGAGCCAGCAGTAGCAATGTTTCATCGAAAAGTTTTCCGGGTAATAATGGGTCAAGACAAGCCTTTACCGGTGGCTTGACTTACAGCTATGTTTTTAAAAACCATGTTACGACCGAAGTTGATTTAATTTTCAGTCAGCGTGGTTTTAGCAACCATGCGATTTTTACCGATAATACTGGAGAACCGACAGGCGGGAAAGCAGCCTATAAGTATAACTATAACTATAACTACCTCTCACTTCCTATCAAAACCGGTTATACTATTGGTTCTAAACTCTATGGTTTCGGTAATGTGGGAGTTATACCTTCACTGCTCATTAAGGCGGAAACCATACTCCCAGTATTTGGCGGCGAAGGAACTATAACCGGTTCAGAAACTGTTGAGATTACTGACCATGTAAAGAAAATAGATATTGCTGGACAAGTTCAAATTGGTGCTGGATATATGTTTTATAAAAATCTTGGCTTGTTCTCAACACTTGGCTATCAGCGAAGCTTGACGACGTTTACCAGTTCTGATTATTTTCCGGAGTCCAGAATCCGGCATAAAGGAGGGTCTTTATGTATGGGAGTGAAGTACAGATTATAAGGCCGATACTTGGCTTTGACGTATTAATAAGCTTTGCTAGTGCCCTGAAATCACTCCCCCACTGTTTGCAGATTTATCTTACATATCGATTTCAACCTATTTCGCCTTCATTAAACAGAAATAGTATATTTGGCTCCCTTGCAAGAAATGAAAACGGAACAAAAAGCACTTAACCAAGAGGTTTTTGATAAGTATGAACTGGTGGTAGGCCTGGAGATTCATGCGCAGTTAGCAACTAATACTAAAATCTTCTCATCAGACCCAGCCACTTTTGGCGCCGAACCTAACCACCATACCAGTTTGGTTTCTCTGGGTTTGCCCGGCTCATTGCCTAAATTGAACAAAAAGGTTGTGGCTTATGCCATTAAAATGGGATTGGCAACTAATTGCACCATCAACAAAGTAAACCGCTTTGATCGTAAGAACTATTTCTATGCCGATCTCCCGAAAGGGTATCAAATTACACAAGATGAATTACCTATCTGCCAGGCTGGTTACGTTCCGATAAGCTCAAAAGATGGTTCTCAAAAGAAAATCCGGTTAAACCGGATCCATATGGAAGAAGATGCAGGCAAAAGCATTCACGACAAAGATCCGCGTTATTCGCTGATTGATTTGAATAGGGCAGGAGTGCCGCTGATCGAAATTGTATCAGAACCAGATCTGCGCAGTGCCGAAGAGGCAGCCGCTTATCTAACCGAAGTTCGAAAATTGGTAAGGTACCTTGATATCTGCGATGGAAATATGGAAGAAGGCAGTCTGCGTTGTGATGCTAATATTTCGGTTCGCCTGAAAGGAGCTTCCGAATACGGTTCGCGTTGCGAGGTGAAAAATTTAAACTCTATCCGTAATTTGCAAAGGGCGGTTAATTATGAATTTCGCCGGCAGGTTGAGTTGATTGAGCAAGGCCAAAAGATCGATCAGAATACGTTGAACTTTGATGCCGCAACGGGAATTACTTCAGTTTTACGTTCGAAAGAAATGGCTTATGATTATCGCTATTTCCCCGAACCAGATTTAACACCACTGGTTTTAAGCGATGAGCTGATCCAGCAAATTAAGGCTGATCTGCCGGAGCTTCCCGAACAACGGGTGAAACGTTATACTCAAACTTTCGGCCTCTCTGAGTCAGACGCCTTGCAATTAACCTCAGATAAAGCGGTTTCCGATTATTTCCAGGAGGTAACCACATTTACATCAAACTATAAATCGGCAGCAAACTGGATAAACGGACCTGTTCAATCTTTTTTGAACGGAAGATCAGGAGAAGATATCCGTTTGAAAATACCGGCAAAATCTATTGCAGAAATAATTTCGTTAGTTGATGATGGAAAGATTAATCATTCCGCCGCCAGCCAGACGTTGTTTCCTGCACTGATGAGAAATCCGGGTGTTGAATTGCTTGATCTGGTACAGGAACTGAATCTTTTGATTGATACACATGGAGATGAACTTGATGATTACATAAATCAGGCTGTTTCCTTGTATCCCGAAAAGGTAACGGAATATAATAAAGGAAAAAAAGGCGTTCTAGGATTGTTTATGGGTGAGGTGATGAAGATTTCAAAAGGAAAGATCGACCCGAAAACAGCTAATAAGTTGATAATAGAAAAATTAGAATCGTTAAAGTGAAGAGAGTAATAGGTATAATCTTGCTGTTGATTACGGTGTTAACAGCATGCAAGAAGAGCGACGAGTTTACAATTGACGGCCAGCTAGAAAATTTCGGCAGCTTAAAAAAAGTGGCCATTTATAAAGCTGACAAGCTGTTAGATTCGGCAATATTAAATGCCGACGGGAAGTTCAAATTTCATGTGGCTTCGCCCGATGTTGATTTTTATTACATCGCCGCAGAGCAAAAAACGTATCCGTTAATCGCCCAAAACGGCGATGAACTTGAATTTAAAGCCGACTATGCAAACGAAGCCGGTGAGTTTGAGCTAAGTGGGTCTGACAATGCAGAAAGGCTGAAGGAATTCAATAAAATCAGCAGTCGTTATGGGAAGGTCTATTTAGACATCCAAAAGGAATATCAGGATAAAGTAAGCCGAGATCCAAGTATTAAAGAATCTTTGGAAGCAACCTTAATCCCACGTTTCGAAAAAAATATGGACGATTTCGCCAAAGAAACCATTCAATTTTCAGAGAAGAATAAAGACAATCTCGCTGGTTTTTATGCGATAAGCTCATTGGATCAAACCAAGTATGAGCCGCAGTTATTAGCTTATGCAAACAGTATAAGAGGAAAGTTTGCGAATACCAAAGCCGTACAAGAATTTCTTACGAAGATGGATAAGCTAAATTCTTTGTCTGTTGGCAAGGTGGCTCCCGATTTCGAAATGGCTTCAGTAGATGGGAAGAGCCTAAAACTTTCTCAGTTTAGAGGTCAGTATGTGTTGCTTGATTTTTGGGCATCGTGGTGCGGACCTTGTCGAGAAGAAAACCCAAATGTTGTAAAGCAGTATAACGCCTTCAAAAACAAAGGTTTTACGGTACTGGGTGTATCCTTAGATAACAATAGAGATCTCTGGCTTAAAGCTATCAAAGACGATAATCTAACCTGGAACCATGTGTCGGAATTGAAGCAGTGGGATAGTAATATTGTAAAGCAATACAGTATAGAGGGCATCCCAATGTCTTTTCTTTTAGATAAGGAAGGTAAAATTATCGGAAAAAACCTTCATGGGCAGCAACTTGAAGAAATTCTTACCCGTACATTGAATTAATAAAACTATCTTGTTAACACATTGTCGTTGTTAACAATAACTTAACGATGGCTTAACTATTTACTTCTTTTAAGGTTATACATTAGTGGTAAATAAAAAACATGAGTTCAAGTAGACAAAAGATACTGATTGTAGATGATGAACCAGATATCAGGGAACTGATAGAGTATAATCTTAAAAAAGAAGGTTATCAAGTTTTTACAGCCTCAAACGGTCAGGAAGGCGTTGCCGAAGCCAAACGATCACACCCCGATTTGATCATTCTAGATATTATGATGCCCAAAATGGACGGGATTGAAGCCTGTCGTATTTTGCGTACTATGAACGAATTCAAAAATACTTTCATGGTTTTCCTTACTGCTCGCAGCGAAGAATACTCTGAAATTGCGGGTTTTAACGTAGGAGCAGACGATTATATCGCCAAGCCCATTAAGCCAAGAGCTTTGGTGAGTCGTATAAATGCTATTCTAAGAAGAAACAGTCAGCCCGAAGAGGCGATAGAAAATAAGCTTGAAATTGGCGACCTTATCATTGACCGGGAGACTTACATGGTTTACCGAAACAATCAAAAAATCGTGCTTGCCAAAAAGGAATTTGAATTGCTATACCTGCTTGCCTCTAAGCCGGGTAAAGTTTATACCCGTGATGTGATTTTAAAAAGCATTTGGGAAGATTCTGTAGTGGTAACTAACCGCACCATTGATGTACACATCCGTAAAGTGCGTGAAAAACTTGGAGAAGACTATATCAGCACGGTCAAGGGTGTAGGTTATAAGTTTGACTTAGCGTAGACCAAGGCACTTAAATGCGAAAGTGTTTTTCTGTACTTTTGCCCCGTGAAATTTCCAAATTTTAAAGACTGCATCCTGTTTGAGAACAGCGACATCATTGTCGTTAATAAGCCGCCATTTATTAGTTCGCTAGATGAGCGGGAAGGCGGCGAAATTAGCATTTTACGTCTTGCAAAGCAATACACTCCCGATGCGCAGGTTTGTCACCGGCTCGATAAAGAAACCTCAGGATGCTTGATTATTGCAAAGAACCCTGATGCCTATCGCCTGGTTTCAATGCAGTTCGAACGACGGAAAGTTAAAAAAGTATACCATGCTGTTGTAAACGGTACGCACCAATTTAATGAATTAAGTGTCAATCTCCCTATTCTCAACCTAGGAAATAAAAATGTAGCCATTAGCAGGCAGGAGGGAAAAGCTGCGGAAACGTTGTTTAACTCTATCAAATTTTATAAAAATTATACTTTAATCGAGTGCCAGCCCATAACCGGGCGTATGCACCAAATCCGAATCCACCTGGCTTCTCAACGTGCCGCTATAGCTGGTGATGATATGTATGGCGGACAGCCTGTACTGCTTTCAGGCATTAAGCGCGGTTATCGGTTAGGTAAAGATCAGGAGGAGCTTCCGATTATGAAACGCTTCGCACTTCACGCGAAAGAGGTTACTTTTAGGATAAATGAAACCGATGAGATAACCGTTGAAGCACCCTATCCGAAGGATTTTGCTACGCTGTTAAAGCTGTTAGATAAGTTTGATGTGTAGTTAGCCTAACACAAATTTAATCCAGGCATTGGCACGCTTGCCTTCCCTTTTTTTGCGATTCGAATGATTTTCCTCCAATTATTGACGAAAATGCTATCATAGATTTTCCGTCTATTGCTATACGAGCAGAAATCTAAGTTTCTATTCTAATTTTTAATTACTTTTGGTGCTAATTAATGAAGTTGATAAGGTTGAAGCCCTTAAACTTTACTTTTAAACGCGGATTTCTGAAAAATTCCTGACTAGTATCTGTCAGTTGAACAATTATGGAGTCTACTAGACTTAAATATCCTAGTATAAATGGACTAAGGGCTGTAAGCATCGTCTTAGTTATCATTCATCATTTATGTCTTTATGAACCGTTATTTTCCAGACTTGAAAATTTCAGATGGTTACGCCCGCTAATCAGTTTTCTTCAAGACGGCCAACTAGGGGTCAATGTGTTTTTCGTCATCTCGGGGTTTTTAATCACTTCCCTGATGTTGGAGGAAGAAAACATAACAAAGACAATCTCTTTAAAGCATTTTTATATACGACGGACCCTAAGGATTTTTCCTGCATATTATTTTTTGCTCTTTGTATATTTTATTTTGCAATTACTTAACCTGATTCATATAAGTGAAATGTCGTGGCTAACGGCAATTACATACACGAAGTACTTTAATTGGGAAACAGAATGGCTTACCGCTCATGCATGGTCTTTAAGTGTAGAAGAACAGTTTTATCTTTTTTGGCCATTGATCTTTGTATATGGTTTTCGATATAGAAAAGCCGCACCGATAATTCTGATTCTTACAGTGCCTGTAATACGAATGATCCTATCTTCGAAACCTGATAGCTGGATATATGACTTAACTATTTTTACAAGAATCGATTCTATTGCAACCGGATGTTTATTTGCGTTATATAAGGAAAGAATCGTTGAAATAGTTGCGAAACACTGGAAGAAGGTGTTTTATGCATCAATAATCATGATCTTTTTCGTAAAGGAATTGCAGACCTTATCAATAAAAATAGGCCTTGGGTTTATTTTTATACCCCTTGGAACAACATATGGT
>DASVRX010000016.1:0-5503 GCA_036388375.1 Pedobacter sp.
ACTTTTCGCGTCAGCTAAGTACTCCACAATACGATCCCAGATTCCAGGATACGGAGTTAAAAAACTCATTAGACGGCCTATCGAGAAATGAGCGGAAAAACTATCTGGGTGTTGTAAACGATTTTACAAAACGCCGAAGCATTAACTTTACCAATGTAAGAAAGATAAAAGTTGATCCTGATAGTAAAATGAGGTTATGGGATATCGAGAACCTAAGTGCCACCTTTGCTTTTACAGAATTTAAACACCATGATTTTATAACAGAGAACGATCTCCAAAAAACCTATAGAGGTGGGCTAGCCTACAATTTCTCAGGTCAACCTAAAAATTATACCCCTTTTGATAAATTAATAAAATCTAAAAAGCTGGCACTTATTAAGGATTTTAATTTCTCATTATTACCATCAACTTTGAATTTCAGAACAGACATAGATCGATTGTATTCTGAAAGGACATTAAGAAATACACCAACGGAAGGTGTTTTCTTTAATGCTCTACCAATAGACACCAACTACAATAAAAACTTCCAAATGAATCGCCTTTATGGGTTGGGCTGGGATCTTACAAAATCTCTTAAACTGGATCTCAATGCTACCAACTATTCGGTTGTAGACGAACCTGAAGGTCGTTTGGAAGGATCAAAAAGAGACTCGGTTTGGAGAAATTTCAAAAAGTTAGGCCGGAACACAAATTATAATCATACCATTAATCTTAACTATACAGTTCCGATTAATAAGGTTCCTGCACTTAGCTGGACGAATTTAATAGCTCGTTATGGCACTAATTTCAACTGGACGGCAGAACCATTATCAACTTTAAGGAACGATACACTCAATTTCGGGAATACAATCCAAAACGCACGCACGTTCCAATTGAACCCTTCCTTAAATTTTGTCACGCTTTACAATAAATTTGGTTTTATACGCAAAGCGAACGACCCGAAGAATAAGGGCGCAAGCAAATATTTCCTGGGTGTCTTAACTGGTTTGAAAAACTTAACAGGTGCTTACACTAAAACTGAGGGAACTTTCTTACCTGGATATCTTCCACAAACTAAATTTTTAGGTTACGATTTTAATTCAAATGCTCCGGGTTGGGATTTCATCTTAGGTAGCCAGGATGATATTAGGGGAAAAGCTATACGTCGGAACTGGCTAACCACGGATACCCTGATGAATCAACTCTATGTAAACACTAAAAAAGAGGACCTTAATATAAGGGGAAGTATTGAGCCTTTAGCAGATTTGCGTATCGAATTGACGGCTACAAAAAGCCAGAGTTTTAATTATTCTACAAACTTTAAGTATAGCCCCAGCGATCCGGATGCTAATGGTGTGAATATGGGCTTTATAAATCAAAGTCCGACAACTACAGGCGATTTTAGCATCTCTTATTCATTATTACGCACGGCTTTTGCAAAAGAAGACAAAAATGGTGCGTCGGGTTTATTTAAACGATTTGAAGAAAACAGAGCAATTATTTCAAGACGACTTGGAGGAATTAATCCTAATTCAACAGGCACCGCTGGCGGATTTGCCGAAGGATATAATAAAAATTCCCAAGATGTAGTTACTGCTGCCTTCCTGGCTGCATATCGTGGTAAGGATGCAAGCAATATCAAACTAAACGCGTTCCCCAAAATACCTGTACCCAACTGGCGATTGACTTATAACGGCTTAACTAAGTACGATTTCTTTAATAATCTGTTTGCGTCTTTTGATGTAAATCATACCTACCGCTCTAGTTATAATGTTAACAGTTTCAACTCCCTTGCGCGCTATCGGGAAGAAAACGGATTTTCAAGCCTAAAAGATGTTAATGGAAACTTCCTGCCTACCTACCAGTTCTCTCAAATCACATTAGCTGAACAATTTCTTCCGCTTATTGGAATAGATTTCCGGCTAAAGAATAATTTAACAGCCAACTTTGAATACCGCAAATCCCGTCTTTTAAGTTTGAGTCTGGCTAACAGTCAGTTGGCACAATTGAACGATAATGGAATCGTATTCGGATTTGGATTCAGGACAACGAAATTCAGGTTTCCTTTTGGATTATTTAGCGGTAGAAAACTGAGTAACGATCTAAACTTCAAAACCGACTTTGCCTTAAATGACCGCAAAACCGTAATATATAGGGCTGATGTTCCCGACCCCGAAGTATCATCCGGATCAAAGAACATTACAATAAGACCATCTCTGGATTATATATTAAATCAAAAACTGAATCTTAGACTATTCTATGATGGCAATATCACCAAGCCTTATACCTCACAAACCTTCAATACCTCGTTTAGCAACTTTGGTGTGAGTTTGAGATTTACTTTGCAATAGCTGCATTAAACTTTGCTTATGCCGGAGCATACTGTTATTTTTAGCCAAAATAATTAATATGAATTTTCCCTCAGAATTAAAATACACCAAAGACCACGAATGGATCAGGGTTGAAGGCGATGAAGCGATAATTGGCATTACCGAGTTTGCTCAAAGAGAGCTTGGTGATATTGTGTATATCGATATTAACACCGTTGGTAATGAGGTTGCTGAGAACGAAGTTTTCGGAACGGTTGAGGCAGTTAAAACTGTATCAGACCTCTTTATGCCAGTTGCAGGTACTGTGCTTGAAGTGAATTCAAAATTAGATGCTGCTCCGGAATTAGTTAATCAAGATCCGTATGGTGATGGCTGGATGGTTAAAATTTCTGTTAAATCCGTAGTAGAGGTTGGTGATCTTCTGTCCTCAGAACAATATCAGGAATTGATCGGGATTTAATGATCAATACATTAAAGCATCAATATCTGGCGATTATCTGGGCGATACTTGTTTTGATCTTGTGCGATATGCCAATCAGCGGCACTCCCGGAGATATTCAACTTTTTGAAGGCTTTGATAAACTGGTTCATACCGGTTTTTTCTTTGTGCTGACAGTACTTTTATTTTATGGTAAAATTAGACAACAAGGAAGTTTCCGCTTCCGTATACTAACCATCGTAAAAATCCTTTTAATCACCGCCACTTTGGGTGCGGGGATCGAGATTCTGCAATGGAAAGTATTCACATACCGCAGTGCAGACATCTGGGACTTCTTTACCGATATGACGGGTGTAGGCATGGGCATTTTTAGTTATATTTTTTTACACAGAACCGGGCATGAAAAATTTAGTTAGAATAGTGGTAATTGGGATGATGATCGGGTCAATATCATCATGTAAACTTTTCAAAAAAGATTGCAACTGCCCAAAGTTTATTAAACAACCCAATCAAAAATTCTAATTTATAATCATTAAGCTTATTTGGATTTATTCAAAATAAGGGTTATTTTTGAATATGGTTCATTCATTGAAGCTTTCACAACTTAAACCTGGCGAATCGGGCATAATCAAAGAATTTACTGATCTTGAAATGTCGGTAAAATTGATGGAAATGGGTTGCCTTCCCGGCGAATCAATAGTTGTTGAACGTTTAGCACCTCTTGGAGATCCGATGGCGATTACCGTTTCGGGATATCAATTGAGCCTTCGTAAACAAGAAGCTTCCACAATTATTCTGCAATAAATATAATCGGTGAAGGGTGAGTTGAGAATTGCGCTTGTTGGAAACCCCAATACCGGAAAATCTACTTTATTTAATAATCTTACGGGCCTGCATCAAAAAGTAGGAAACTTTGCAGGTGTAACAGTAGATAAAAAAACCGGCTACTGTAAACTACCCGACGATAGAATTGCTGAAATAATAGATCTTCCCGGAACTTACAGTCTCTATCCAAAAAGCAAAGACGAAACGATTGTATTCGAAGTTTTAGCTGATAAAAATAACCCCTCGCATCCCGATCTTGTCGTTATTGTTGCAGATGCGTCGAACCTAAAACGAAATCTACTTTTATATACTCAGGTTGCGGATTTAAAAATTCCGGTGATCATCGCTTTAAACATGATTGACTTATCGGATAAAGCAGGAACCGAAATAAATATTGATGAATTAGCGCTGCGTTTAGGAGTTCAAATTGTTACGATTTGCGCCAGACAGGGGAAAAATATTCAGAGCCTTAAAGAAGCAATCACTCATACATCAAATATTCCGCTTCAAACAGATACAATAGAAGTAGAGGCTTTAGCCCCCGATTTGATCAAAAAAATTCGGGAAGAACTTCAAGTCGATATTCCTTACACAGCCTTGCAATTAGCTCATCAGCATGAGCGCATTCATTTTCTTACTTCCGCGCAAAGCGATAGAATCGAAGAATTAGAACAGGAATTTTCGTTCCATTCACAAAGAACCCAAGCGGCAGAAACCATTGCCCGTTATAATTTTATTAATGATGTTCTGTTTGATACAGTAAAATTCCGGTCAGGCGCAGCGCAGGAAGAAACGTTCAGCAATAAAATTGATAGTGTTCTAACGCACAAAATTTGGGGCTTCATCATTTTCTTCGCAATACTATTGCTCATCTTTCAGGCCATTTTTTCCTGGTCAGAATATCCTATAGCCTTAATTGAAAACCTCTTTTTATGGTTAGCTCAATCAGCTCACGCAATATTACCCGAAAGTATTCTAACAGACTTATTTGTTGATGGCATATTAGCCGGATTAAGCGGAGTATTAGTATTCATTCCTCCAATTGCAGTACTGTTTGCCTTCATTTCTATTCTGGAAGATACCGGCTACATGGCCAGAGTTACTTTTATGATGGATAAGATTATGCGCAAGGTTGGTCTGAATGGCAAATCGGTTGTTCCTTTAATTGGAGGATTCGCCTGCGCTGTTCCGTCAATTATGAGTACGCGTAATATCGAAAATTGGAAAGACCGGATAATTACCATTATGGTTACGCCATTGGTTAGCTGCTCGGCTCGTTTGCCAATCTACACTGTATTAATCTCGCTGGTTGTACCCAACGAGCGAGTTTTGGGTGTTTTAAATTTGCAGGCTCTTGCCTTAATGGCGATGTATCTGTTAAGTATCGTTTCCGCCGTTGTTGTAGCGTGGGTAATGAAGTTCCTGATCAGATCTGGTGAACGCGGCTATTTTATTATGGAGCTTCCGGTTTACCGGATGCCACGCTGGGATAATGTACTTCAAACCATGTATCAAAAGGTGAAAGCTTTTGTGTTTGAAGCAGGGAAAGTGATCATTGCAATTTCGATTATTTTATGGGTACTCGCTACCTATGGACCGCCAAATAAGCGAAGAGCATTAGACCTTAAATATCAATCAAAAGAAATTCGTTTAAGGTATAATCCTGATGAACTTGATCGGATGAAATCTGCTGAAAAGCTGGAAACCTCTTATGCTGGAGTGATCGGTAAAGCAATAGAACCCGCTATAAAGCCACTTGGTTTTGACTGGAAGATTGGGATTGCATTGATAACATCTTTTGCCGCAAGAGAGGTATTTGTAGGAACAATGGCCACTATCTATAGCGTGAGTAGTGATGATTCGCAAATTGAATCAGTAAGAGATAAGATGCGCATGGCCAAAGACCCGAAAACGGGGCAGCCAGTATTTA
>DASVRX010000017.1:0-4715 GCA_036388375.1 Pedobacter sp.
TCATAGTAATTTCGTCTTTTTAATAATACTCGAACAAAGATACTGAGATATGCTTTGTTTAAATCCTTATCCCTATGAACACTCGACTTTTTGACAATAAGGTTATAGATTAGGGGTTTAACCAGCCTAATAATGTTTAATTAAGTTATTAATTATAACCTTTTGCTCCTGACTTAAAACAGGGCTCAGCTCATTTTGAATAAAGTGCCGTTTGAAGGCAATGATAGCGGCGGTCGAATCTTTAACATCATACCCGATAATTTTAAGTCCGTGTAAATGATTAAACCCTGGAGGCAGTGTGTCTAAAACAGCATCGTACCACTTTCCAAATCCACTTTCGGCAAGTCGCTTCCAGGGAAATTTAACACTTGGATCCTGCTTTCTTAAAGGAGCAATATCGGAATGCCCTATAAAGTTTGAGGCCGGAATATTATGGGTTTTCTGTATATCGGCCAGTAACTTCATTAAACTGGTTAGTTGGCTTTCGGAAAAATCTTCTGTCCCATTATTATCCAATTCAATTCCCAACGACACCGAATTAATATCTGTAATGCTTCCCCAGCGGGCTACACCACCGTGCCATGCACGTAAATAATCGTTTAGCATGTGGTGAATAGTGCCGTCTTTACATATAACGTAATGCGCACTTACTTGCGTTTTAACAATCGTAAACGTTTGAAGCGTTTGTTCACAAGAGTTTTGTGCAGTATGATGGATGATTACATAATTAGGCTTCCGCAGATTGAAATTTATGGTAGCCGCCTGATACAATGGAGAATTATAGGGTGTCACAACAGGTAGTTCAGTCAACGGCTTTGCCAAAGCTTTTACCTGCTGTTTATATATTTTGTTAGTAGCGCTGTAAGGCCCTTTTGCAGTGCAGGCGTAAATTGCTACCGAAAGCAATGAAATTATTAGTAATCTGTACATATAGTTTGCAAGATAAATCAAATTGGTATCTTGGAAAACGAAAAATTGCACACCTCGGTTTGATGTTGAGAAATTAAAATGATAACACTAGAAAACGAATATCTAAAAGCTACGATAAATCTTCATGGCGCCGAATTAAGCAGCCTCTTTTTAAAAGCTTCTGAAACAGAATACCTTTGGAATGGTGATGCTACATTCTGGCCGCGGCAATCGCCTGTTTTATTTCCGATTGTGGGAGGATTGATCGACGATACTTTCAACTATAAAGGTAAAAGCTATCAGCTACCTAAGCACGGGTTTGCCCGCGATGTTAGTTTTGAGCTCGAAGAAGCGTCAGCGGAACGTGCCTCTTTTACTTTGAAAAGCAACGAAGAAAGTCTGGGCTATTATCCTTTTGAGTTTTTATTACGAATAATCTATACGCTTGAAGGAAGCAAAATAGCCGTTGGATATGAAGTTGAAAATCCGGCTAGCGAAACCCTATATTTTTCAATTGGCGCCCATCCTGCATTTAACGTTCCTTTAAAAGAGGGAACTTATGAGGATTATTATTTAGAGTTTGAAAAGGAAGAAACCGTACAGCAATTGATTTTGACTGGAAATATCGTAATGGGCTCTTCTCCCTTTTTCGACCAGCAAAAAACGCTCCCTTTAAAAGCCAGTTTGTTTTATGACGATGCTTTAATTTTCGAAGACGTAAATTCTACTAAGATTTCGTTGAAGAACAAAAAGTCGACACAGGGATTAACATTTGATTTTAAGGGATTCCCCTATATGGGAATTTGGGCTGCAAGAGATGCTCCCTTTGTATGTATTGAACCTTGGTGTGGAATTGCAGACTTCGAAGGACACAATCAAAAGCTTGAAGATAAGCAAGGGATCATAGCTTTATCTGCCGGTGATAAGTGGAAAAATGGGTGGAGTGTTGAATGCTTTTAAATGCCTCGAGTTCTTTTAATTGTGGCTTTCTATTTTTTGTCCGATCTGTTCTGCAAAATCTTGTGCAAGGTTGCTATCAGTCCATTGCCATTGAGAATTTTCATCCTTTGATAGGCCGCCGACTTTAACGCCTTCCATTAAAATTAAAAAGCTATCGCCATCGGATGGGATTACCTGATAGGTGTGTTCGTCAACTGAAACAAAGAAATGAGAGTCGAAATCTTCCATAGTAGTAGAAGAACATATGAAAGATTTTGTTTGAATTAACAGCTTGGCTATTAAAACAGCGCTAAACCTGGTAAAGGCATTACTTTGTGATCCCAGGGGGACTACTCAAAACAAACAACACTTTATAAACACTCATAAATAATTCATTGAGGGCGCGCAAGCGTTCAAAGTTCTTATACGACTATTCTCAATTACCGAAAGAAGTTATACGGTGAAGTTCAAAAGGGCTCTCATTGCTTGCGGGTTGCTAGCGTTTTTTGCTTTGTTAACAAAGTCATTGTATGCATCCTGAGCAGCTTGCTTTTCACCGCTTTCATCTGTGATCTTTATGTTCGTCTCTCCAGATGAAATTTACTTGTTTTGATACTTATTAAAAACATTCTGAATATAAGGGTGGGCCTTAAAAGCAAGAAAGCTGCTAAAAGGAATAGGAAAACTGGAGTCGCAGGAAATACATTTGGCAAGAAGATGGTCGTAATCAGAAGTTCTAGAAGCAGTAAAAGTCCTAGAACTCGGGAGATATAGGTGTACTAATACCCGAAATAATGTCTAGCGATAGCTTTCTTATAGTCACGGTCTGAAATGGCTTGGTTAAACTCTGTCATAATGAGATGGTGGCTTGTGCGCGCTGTTCTGGCTCTCTATCTATTGAGAAGACTAGTTTGTTAAAACGAAGGTATATATCGGCTTGCCTTTTTTGTCGATAGACTTTTTCCAGTTACCTGCTTTCTTAGGGTCATTAAACTTGAATCCATCGATTGGTCTTATAGAGAAACTAGTAAACCAGCCCTGAGGAGTATCTCCATTTTTGTGAAAGCCTATTCTTCTGGCCAACACACTGTCTTGTGGATTTACGACAAATGATTGATTTACTGAGTGAGGTCCCATAGTTTGACTCTGCTTCAAAACAGTTGCATTAAAAGTTATCGGCATATTTGAAACGTTTTTTACATAAAAGGAGGTCATTGGATAAGACATGTAACACCCAGTTAAAATGGATGCTAAAAAGATAATCAGTATTTGTTTCATATATATGTGAAGGTTTCAGGCCGGTTGTCGGTCTTTTTACAGTTATGCTTACGAGTAGGGCTTTGCAAAGATGGCGGATAGAAAGTACTTCTTATCCCCCGGTACAAAACTTTGTTAAATGTAGAAATTTCATGATAAACGTCGCCCGCCACGTTCGCAAAACCCATGCTATGGGCTGGTGTTTTTTAGTCCGTCATACACGTCTTTTTCGAAGGCTTTAGCAAGTCGGTCAATTCCTTTACTCTCTTTAGAATATCCACCTATCTTGTTTATTTTATCATAAACTCCAATCAAGCAGATGGTGTTTTTCTTGTCGCCCTTCCAATTTTCTTCAGTCTTAAAAGCCACGTTAAATTCGTTATTTTTTTGCGGACTGCTTACCTGAATATTAAAGTAATGTGCATACCCATTCTCTTCACTGCCGGTCGTGTCGGTTAACTGATAGGAGATGTTTGAGCGTTTCGAAGTTAAAGTGCGAAGGTCATTATTAAAATAGTTAACGCTTTTGGAGTACTCAAACTTTCTAATTGGAGGATAGACGGCAGTAAATTGAGAGACGAAATAAACAAATGCCCCAAGCACTAAGAAAACTGAAAAGAGAACATATAGTATAAGAGTCTTTTTCATCAAGGTCTTAGCTGTTCGCTAGATTTTACACTTGCCGATAACGGTTAAGGCTTGTTGCAGTTGCGGTATTAATAGAACTTCACTACCAAGCCAGCACGAATGTAGTAGAAAGCACGGAAATAACATAAACCACGTCAGCCGCACTTGCAAGAAAGTGATGTTACCAGCTGTCGCTTTATTTTCTCAACGAGTCTTCTAGTCTTCTGGCATGTCTAAACAGATTATCTATTTCAATTGTGTCGTCTGTCGAGAGTGCAAGGTCATAAAGCTCTTTTATTTCTATTACCTTCTCTTTGGTGAACCTTTTAAACGGCGCTTGGTCGGAAGTTCTATACATCGTAAAATGTGCTTTAAAATTTTCTTGGGCTTCCCTTAATGAGTAGTCTTGGTTCGGGCCACCCAGAACGTCATCCGCGTTGTGGTCATCTTGCCCGTCATCCTCCCAATCACAAAGTCCACATATTTCGTAGCTTACTCGTCCATGAAGCGTGGGGTAACTACAGCAGGGACATACATATCGGTCATGATACTTCTTGAAGTCTGTATTGAAGTTTTTGTCTGTCTCGAACGTGTATTTGTTCATGTGTTAGGTCGATCTGCTGCCATTACTGGTAACGGTTAGGGCTTTGCGAAGATGGCGGATAGAAAGCACTCTATTATCCCCCGGCACTAAAGTAGTTAAAAAGAAGAAAAGCAAGGAGATTCACGTCGCCCGGGCATAATTTAAAACCTATTTGCATGTTGCACAACTCACATCTGTTGAAAAGTGAAGATAGGTGAAAAAACGAGGATACAGTAATTTAAGGCATGCAAGGCAAGAAAGACTATACGGAGAAGCTTTTCATGAATTTTCAGTTATCGGACCGGGTCCCCACTGACAATTTTTACCGGAAGTTAAAAGAGGAACTTAATTTGGATTTCCTACGGAAGATTACGCGCAAATACTACGGCTCGGAAGGACA
>DASVRX010000018.1:0-12539 GCA_036388375.1 Pedobacter sp.
GTTTTTTAAAACGAGCTTGCGGCAAGCGTCGCCGCCCTGTGGTCGTTCGATTTTAATTACACGCGCCCCCAAATCTGCGAGGCGTAATCCGGCGGAAGGAGCGGCTAAAAATTGGCTCAACTCCAAAACTAGAAGACCTTCCAGAGGTTTGCTCAAATTATCCATGTTCACTCATCGTTTTTGTTCCTGTTTGTATCATCAAACTTTCCTGATAGAATTTATTTATTTCAGCCAAAGTTGATTCCTCGGATCCTTTGCCCATCAAATACTTTCGCACGGGGTCGCCTGCCAAATCTTGAAAATGAAGATATCCGTGATAACGCGGCCGTACATAAGCACGGTCGAGTGTGGGCAAGGTATTTTGGAAATAATTATTTGATATGTGGTTAAGCCGAGGATTGGTCCAGGAACTTCGATGACCTGGCTGCCCGCCGTACTCTGTGTATAAACCTTGCTGAACTTCAGGAGAATTAACCCACACAGCGAAATCTAAACACTCCTCTTTGTAAGCAGTTGATGCAGAAATGGCTAATCCTGTACCTCCAAGAGTGCTTTTCAAACGCCCATGATTTTTGAAGCGAACGATGTCTGTATAATGTAGCAAATGTTTCGCATATCCGGCACGACTGTAGTTAGCATAACCATAAGCAAAAGGGCAATAGAAATACTTATCAGTTGTAGTCATTACTTCGGCAACGGCAATAGGGTTAAAATCGAAAACTTCCTTATCGCAAAGGCTCCAAAGCTGTTTCATTACCGTAAGTGCTTTGATACCTTTCTCCTGGCTCACCACTACTTCTTGTGTTCTGAAAGGTTCTTCGCCAACTGCAAGACAGAACATATAAAAGTTCATGAGCAAATCGACTGGAATGCCCGGTAAAACTACCTTGCCTGATTCGGCAAGTGCTAAAACGTCTTCCCAGGTGTCGGGGATGTTAATCCCATTTTTCTCGAGAAGATCAGCACGATAACTTGCTACAGGTGTAGCGGCATCTATAGCTAGTGCCCACTGCTTACCGTCATAATTATAGCTTTGGCAGGAATAACCTGTTGAATTACGTTCTTGGTCTTGCAGGTATAACGGTTCAATATATTCGTTTAAAGGTAGTACGCAACCTGTAGCTGCTGCAGTTCCTACCCAAGGATGGTCAATAATTAATAGGTCATAATCGTTTACTAACTTTTCAATTGGGAAATCCGCGAATTCTTGAAGGGTTCTCTTTTTCCAGGTAATCTCTACATCGGGGTGGAGTTCATTATAGCGTTGTGCTGCTGCCAGCAGTGGTGTAATGCCGCGGCTGTGCCCCCAGGTGATTCCTTTGATAACTTTTTTTGACATATTATTAAACGTGCTTATTACAGCTAACTATTATTGAACTTTATGTTGTCCGCTCTATGCCGCGGGGGCATCCTCCTTTTTTCTTGACAAAAAAGGAGGCAAAAAGTCAAGAAAAGAAATATGCTTCCACCGCACAGGCGAAACGCCCTGGCCCGCATTTCTTTTCAGCCCAACGCGCCCCGATTACTCGGTCAATCCAATCGCCAACCTACTAGGTTTGTTAAGGGTCTTGCAGTTAGCGTGAGGGATAGAAGCGGAAAGCCCACAGCCATGAGGCACGAATGGCGAGGACTTGCAGCGTATAGCCCGGCCCGCAGGGACACGCCCAAAAACCAATTTTTGTTTGACATAACAACAGTTTAAATTTCCTCTCCCTTGATTTGATATCCTTTTAGCGCGTAATAAATCACATACAAGTAACAAACCGCCGGAACTATGAATGCTACAAGTATGTTTGAGACATCGCTGATGTACCCCATAGCAAGAGGAATTAATGCCCCTCCGACAATACCCATTACCAAATAGGTGGAACCATCTTTGGTGTAGTTTCCAAGGTCGCGCAAGGCGAGTGCAAAAATGGTTGGAAACATGATAGAGTGGAAGAACCCAATACCGATCACTGCCCAAATACCAATATCTCCGCCTCCAAGAATTGCAATTGACACAAGCAACAGACTTGCTAAAGCAAACCAGGCAAGCAGGTGATTAGGTTTAATCTTTTGTTGCAGAGCGGTACCAACAAAACGACCAACCATAAAAGCAATCAAATGATAGGTAATATATAAAGCTGCCGCTTTTTCGGGAATTCCTGCAATACGAAATTCGGCATACCGGAAGATGAAGCTTGCCACACCAACTTGTGCTCCAACGTAAAAAAAGATCCCCAGCACTCCTAGTACCAAATGCGGATAGTCGAAAAGTCCTGCCTTTTTTTTGTCGGCTACGGAATTTCTCTCTTCCGTTTCTTCTTCTTTAGGTTCTGGGATATGCACCAGGTATAAAATGATGGCTATAACCAAAAAAACCAATCCGAGTATGATGTATGGCGTTTTTACCGTACTTGCTTCTGCAATTCGGTAGGCATCTAGTTCGGATACCGACATCGTAGCCAATTGAGCTTCGGATCTTTGAACGCCGCTTAATATAAAGCTCCGTCCCACCAAACTTGTAAGCACTGCACCTAAAGCATTAAAGGCTGAAGCAAGATTAAGACGCGCGGAAGCTTTGGCAGGATCGCCGAGAGATGCCCCTAAAGGATAGGCTCCCACTTCTAGCGTGCTGTTTCCGCAGGCCATTACGAAAATTGCTACCAGAAACATGGGGAAAGAAAGCATTTGGGCAGCAGGGTAGAACAAAAAGGCACCTGTCGCACATATGATCAAGCCTGCAATTAAACCCTTTTTGTACCCAAGTCTTTTAATGATAACTCCGGAAAATCTGGCCATTATAAAATAGCCTCCGAAGAAAACGAACGGGATAAACGAAGACTGGAAATCAGTGAGGCCGCAAGCTTTTTTCAAGTGAGGGATTAAAATGTCGTTGATATTTACCGCTACGGCCCACATAAAAAATAGGGATACCACTATACTCATGGGCCGTGAGTAGTTGATTGAAGTATCGTACTGGTAGGTTTTGTCTGTTGAAATAGGGCCTGTTGATGCCATGTTTTGGTTTATATGGTTTGATTAATTTTTAAACTTCCTGTTTTTGCACCAGCAAGATATGCTCGCAAACAAGTACCGTTTCTCCTGCCTGGTTGATCACTTCTAAAGCCTCAGTAACAAGCCCGAAGCCCGGCTTTTTATGGTCGCCTTTTTTACTAATTGTAACCCGTACCCGGATGGTGTCATTTATAAAAACTGGCTTGATAAAACGCATGCGATCGTAACCATAACTCATTGCTACTTCGTTAACCAGGTTGGCGGTCATGCCAACCGCTACACTAAAAATTAGGGTTCCGTGAGCAATGCGCTGTTTAAATGGCTGAGTTTTGCACCATTCGGCGTCCATGTGATGGGGAAAGAAATCTCCGGTTTGACCAGCATGCATCACGATATCGGTTTCGGTAATTGTACGGCCCGTTGTTTCTCTTGTACTGTTTAAAACATACTGTTCAAAATAGATTTTCTCAAACATGAATATTAAATTATTTTTTGTGTTTAATATTTAATGTTGTCCGCTCTATGCCGCGGAGGCATCCTACTTTTTTCTTGACAAAAAAGTAGGCAAAAAGTCAACAAAAAGAAAGAAGCTTCAGCCGCACGGGCAAAACACCCAGGCCGCCTTTCTTTTTCGGCCCACCCGCCGGATTTCTCGGTTAAATCAAATCGCCAAACATGACATTTACCATTGACCTAATGCAAGCCATAATAATTCAATCGATCCACTTGGGGCTTTACCGGTTCGATAACCTTATCTTCCTCCAATTTACTACTTAAAAACTCAACGGACTTCCCTTTGGGGATAAATACATACCAGCTTCCATCAGCCTTTTTTGTGACTTTAACGCCCGAGACTAGTTTCGTGTGATAATCTAACTCCGGAGAACCGATTGTTAATTTAAAAGAACCACCTGCCAAACTTGTAATTTTTACAAATACAGCTTTTCCGCGTGCACGTTTAGCCGTCACCAGAAAAGCGCCTTCGGTTCTTAAGTTTCGAAAGTTTACGTCTTTCCAGGCATCAGGCACCGCAGGAAAAACATGTACTTCGCCATCATAGCTTTGGAGCATCATTTCGTTAACCGATGCAACTGCGGAAAGCGGGGTTTCAATAACCGGACCGGCCTCCCGATAAAATGTATTTGGTTGAATATGGTTGTCGAGTAAATTACTCAGATAATCAATGGCATTATTCCCTTTGTGAAGCAGGGCCAAAATTGATGCAGCTCCTGTATTCATGTAACCAAAATAATCGGTTTTCAATCCGGTCCAATGTGCTAACGACTTTTCAATCAGTTTTCGGTTCTCAGCAATATCAGGTTTTAACACTCGAAGGGGATAAATCATCAACAAATGCGAATAAGTGCCATTCGGTTTCCTCAATGGCTCGTTTGCACCGATTTTTAAGCCGGTTTCATCTTGGGGGAAGTCGGTAAGATTAAGCAGTATTTTTTTCCACTCAGCTGCTAACGGGTCATTTAAGTTATGCTTATCGTTTATGGCAAGTAGTGTTTTGCACCCCCATTTTAGAAGAGACAAATCATAATTATTATCCGGATAAGAGAGGGAAGTATACTCCGGTAAATAAGTAGGCGCGAGATGCAGCTTGCCATCCTGGCCTTCTTTTAGCAGGTGGCGATAAAAATTGATGCTGCGCTTTAAAAGCGGAAAAAGCTTTTCGACCATTCGTTTATCATCAGCTGCATATTTACATTGCATCCAATAATTATGTAAAGCCCAGGGAAGATTCCCTGCTTCCCTGAATCGCCCGTGAGCACTCAAATCTTCTACCAAAAGCACAGCCTTCAAATCATAACCGCTTACCCTACTAATTCCCGCAGCATCATGACGGTACTGCTCCGGCACATTATTAATCAGGTTCTGGACGTTAGCATCAATGGAATTGAGCAAAGATTGCCCAAGATCTAAACGGTTGGAAGCATAAACCGACGAGTAACTTAGCTGAACATTCAGATTCCACCATAAAGCAGGCCAGGGTGTTTTATTATACCATGGCCCCATCAAATCTAAAACCTGCTTATTTTTTCTGGTTGCAGAAGCCAGTTTATATTGCTGTATCCAGTAAAAACTTTCTAAACGTGTGTCGGGAATGGATAAAAATGATTGAGGATAATAGGAATGCCACCATTTACGATGAGTAGATTCTAACTTCTTCAACCCTACTTTTCCGGCTGTTTCAATTCTTTCAACCGCTTGTGCCGAATGACTGTTTGCCGGATACGAATAACCAACGGTAAGATACAAGGTTTTAGTGCGACTCTCTTTTGGTTTTAAAACGTTCCAGGCGGTAGTGTAACCACCTCCTTCCAAAAGAGATTGTTGAACGGTATTAATTCCTCGCAATTCTTCCTTTCGGGATGCTGGATTTGGCGGATAATCGCTTCGTAGCGAAGAGGTATAATAATTGGCCCCTTTTTCATAGGAATTAAGACCGAGTCTTGGCGATTGTGCAACCGCTGAGATAAACTCCCATTGTGCTTTTTCTGTACCTGTTTCCGTTACTTCGGTAATAATAATATCCGGGCTATTTGAAACAAACGACCGCCAGTTTATACTTCCTTTATCGGTGGTAATTGTTCCTCTTGCTTCGGCATTCCAAATATCCAGTTGCATGGAGGCATTTACAATCTTACCCTGCACCTTTAATAGCATTTTACCAATAGGCAACCGGCCTTTCCCCCATTCTACATCGTGATATTCGCGGTGGTCGGTTACATCGCTTCTACCAATATCCCAGCGAAGTGAATTTTCATTTTCCTGGTAAATCATGGCTCCTAATTCGCCGTTTCCGATAAAAGCGCCGCTATACCAGTCGGTTGAAAGGCGCGTCCACTTGAGGTCGTGCCGACTTAAAAACTTAGCCCAATCTACTTTATCAATCTCCTTCGCGATCAGGGGATTTAAAAAGAGGAAACACAAAAGCATAGTTTGAACCCATCGCCCAAGAACACTTTTAAGAAAAGAAGTTTTACAAGTTGAAATACTCATTTATATTTTTTTATAAAGCTGACATTTTCCGATTTTCAGATTAAGCGCTAAAAGCCAATCTTCCAATCCTAAATTTATTTTAATTCCGGCAAACCAACACTTTATCTAACTGGAAACAAGAAGCAAAGACAATGGTTATATTGGTAATCCGGCTTATATCTCAATCGTAAAAGTAAATAACCTGTATTTCGATTCATTAATCAAAAGCCATTTCTATTTATACAAACCCGACTTTATTAAGAATTAAGTACATTTATCTACTTCGAAATAGAGCTAATCCGGTATGAACATTTTATTAAAAAATCCTTATTTCTCCTTACTTAACACAGATCACATCAGGCTGGACCAGAACTGGAATTATAAAAACGTAGTGAGTACCTTTTATAGGCTTTATTTAATTGATGATGGAGAAGGGCGGTTATTCGACCATCAGGAATCCTTTAAGCTGGAAAAAAACTATCTGTACCTGATTCCGAGCTTTACTTTATGTAACTATGAGTGCAATACTTTTTTAAGTCAATATCATTTATCATTTATTGAGGAAACACATTCGGGGGGTTCGCTCTTTTATAATAACAGGAAGGTGATAAAGATTGAAGCTCGAAGCAGTGATTACGAGCAATTTAAACGTCTGCTGGAACTAAATCCTAACCGAGGATTGCACAGGTCTCACAATCCCAGGGTGTATGAAAAAAGGCCTATTTTACAGAGCTTCAATGAACTGAATAATAAGCTACAGCCCTCTGCAAACCTCGAAACTCAAGGTCTTATCCTACAGCTCTTATCCAGATTCATGCACCCTGAAAACTTCCGATCCAGCAGTGTCCAAAAAACTCCTTCCAAAGTGCTGGACGCAATTGAATACATGCAGACTAACTTGCATAAGAATCTGACTGTGGCAGAACTTGCAAAACGAGCCAATCACAATTCCGACTATTTTTCAAGAATATTTTTTGAAAGTACAGGCGAGCGACCCTTGCAATATTTGCGCAACAAAAGGATTGAGCGTTCGCAAATATTATTAAGTACCACCGAGATGACTTTTTCTCAAATAGCAGAAGAAACGGGTTTTGAAAACCTTCCTTATTTTTCCAAAATATTTAAACAGGTGACTGGTTCATCGCCAAGTTACTTTAGAAAGAATAGTCAGATCACGTAATCTAAATCTAATAAGGGCTCCGTCTATCACCTAATGTAAGCAAGTATTTAGGTGATTCCTCTTGATTATTTAAGTAATTATTACGACCCATTCCTAAATTAGGTTTTCTATCACCCCTCAACTTGTGGATGTTACGTACGGCAAGTCAATATTAAATTATTAAATGCAGTTTTGAAAGCCATAAAGTAGCTTCCTCAGCATTGCGAAACAGCTGAGTTTCTACATTTCCGACTTTTGCATTGACCGTTTCCCTCAAAGATAATTGGTCGAAAGTACTGGCAGAATGTATCCATGCTCAATATTTCAGGCCAGCTTCTTCTATCATCGGAAAACACTCCATCCCTACCCATTCAGCAACGTCAGCCCAAGACCCCAGCATATAGGAATTGTCTATCAGCATTAGAACAAGTATTCTCTTTTACGATCTTTAAAACCTTTAAACAGCCGGTTTTAATAGAGTCATAATTTTGAATCCTGTCCATTTAACTTGTATCCTGCGATGCTCTTTGAGGTATTTGATGTCAACACTCTCATCTTTAGGAAATTTTACTATCCGTGACTTTTTTCTTTTTAGCTTTTTCAATAGGCAGCCTGAAGAAAAATGTACTTCCCTTCTTCACTTTCTACCCAAAAGCCACCGTTGTGCTGTAAGAGAATTTGAGAAGCAATAAATAACATTTAAAATCCTTTTTTTGAAACTGTAACTTCGCCTACAATCACTCTTCCTTTCCTCTTGTTTTTTGAAGGATATTTTTGCAGATCAATTACCCTTACGGAGAAATCAGATGAAGACACTTTGTCTTTATGAGAATCTAGTACGTAGATCTTATTCTTTACAAAATCGGTGTTTACCGGATTCAAATAAGTTGAGGTGTCTGTTCGCAATACATTGCCTGATGCCCAGCTGTTTGTACTGTTAAGTATGTGGATTTTCCCAGACTCACCTACTTCCGAAAGGATTAAAAGGTGTTCAGGAGTAAAATGAAGGCTGGCGATGGCCCCCAGGCCCTCCTCGATGTATACTTCAGAAATAGAGTTAGTATTGGACAAGTCTATTTTCAAAAGTGTACTATTAACGGCTACCAGCAAGTACCCGTTTTTATGGTAACTTATTGTCTTCGTCTGAAACGCTTCCGTGTTGAGCCGGGAATCTTCCAATAAAACAGAACCTGTGCCATCTGATTGTATTTTGTAAATCACCGGAGATTGTGCGTCAACAATGTAAACAGCACCCTCGCCATCGATTGCCAAATCACTTATAAAATGTGGGCCCTTGTATAATTTGTCTATTTCCTGTACATAAATAATTGTTTTGTCAAGCAAATTGACTTTAACTAATTTGGTCTGGTTGTCGGTGTGCGTATTGGCTTGCGATGAGATTACTGAATTTCCTGTGAGAACATACAGAAAATCACCATTGATCTTTAAACCTGTTGCACCTATGAGGAGACTGTCTTTAAGGAGCAGGGAATAACCGCCTTCACTATCGATAAAGCCAAGTTGGCCATCTTGCGCTGAGCTAATGATAAACTGTTTCTTTGCTGGATAATATGCCAGGTCGCGGGCGTCGAGATTAAGACCACTGTAAGTAACCAGATAATTTTGAGCTTGTGCTCCGATTGAACTTAGCATCATGATAATGCTGAGCGTTATGAACAGGATTAAATGACGAAATATCCTTCTGGTTGATAAGTTAAAAAATTCTGCGGGGTTGTTGAGGTAAGTTTTCATGAGATTGCTTGTTTTGTTACTAAGCAAAAGTGCATGATTCCCAGAGGCTTAAAAATGATGTTTGCTAAAAAAAACCATTGACATTTATCAAGACGACAGGTATAATTCTGTTTTAAAGTCATTGACTCGGTCGATCGGTGCTGCAGGCTGCAGGTTCTTGACACGCACCCTTAACGCCTTTAATCCGTCTACCCCTTGTAATCGTTCGAGTTCCAGAAATTCTATAGCAGTCTCCAGCATATCTGCTTGTTGAAGCTGTTGGATATATTCAAGGTATTCATCCGCTTCCGATTGAAGCGAATAGACTATAGCTATTGTGTCGGGCTGTGTTAAACGTTCTTTTGTGCCCAGTATTTGCACCTTGTCTATTCGCTTTTTGATTACTTCATACCTGATACTGTAGGCACCTTCCACATCAAAGTGTCTTTCGTCAGTACGAAAAGAGATGTCTATTGGATTAGAATGAACGAATATCAACTGCGTGGTTTTCAGTTTTCTTGGAAGCCCGTTCAATAACTTCTCGCCCAATCGAGCTATCTCTGCCATGGAGCGTAATTGCCATATACGGGCTGTTCTAAGATGGAAATCTTCAAACGCCATTTCGGGTCTGATAGACTGACCGATATAAATATCATATTCCACTCCATCGGTTCTGAACTTTTCGAAGTAATGAGGATAGCTTTCCTGTAGGTCTTTCTGGGCAGCATCCAGATGTGAACTTACTGTATGGTTAATTAATTGTAAAGAAGCTTCAAATTCGCGGCGGTTTTTATGTGCGGAGCCTTCCGAGACTGATACTTCTTCAAAATATTTCTGAATATGTTCAGTGGTGGCCGGATTTGTTTGGCTGATTTCCTTCAAGAACGGCTCGACATTTACCGCGAGGAAGCGGTTCAAACCGGCTTCATCGTTTGAGCAAGAGAACGAATCAATCGCAGGCATCCACGAGTTCCAATGATTTTCTATCGAAGCCAGTGACACATGAGGAATGATTTCTTTGAAAGAGCTTAGCAAACTCTTAAGAAGAATGAGTAGATATTCAATGTCAGCATGAACGGCAGCATTTCGCTCGACTGTCGAATTTCTTACATCTACCGCTCCATATAGCGGGAAAACACTCTCGAACGCCACGCTGGGTGCAATTGGCAAACCAGACCCCTTACTACCTTTAAGATACTTCCAGGCGGCCTCGTTAAATTTCCATTGAACCGAAGATTTGATTGGCGTAAATTGATCCTTGATAATGCTCTCAATACGCAGGTTAAAGTCATCTATATTGTAATACAACAGTTCTCCGAGCATGGAAAGCGCAGGCTGTATATTAGAGAAGTGCTCAGGATGAATTGCATCCGCATTATGCGAATAAAACTCGAGTACTCCCGTTAACTGCTTTCGATGATACAGTGGAACAAGTGCATAAGAGGGCATTCCTGCTTTCCTCAAAATCGCACTAAAAGGGTGTTGATCAGATGTGTCTGTTGTCTTACTGAATACGAAAGGCTTTGGATCCTCCCGGTACTTATTCAAAAGCACATTAAGGGTCTCCTCTTCAACACCAGATTTGTGCGCCGAATGCATAATCATGCTTTGACTGCATCCTTCATACAAGTAAACGGCTTTATCATTAACCTTTAACAAGGGCAGCAAGCCAAACTCCAAAGACGCCTCACCGGCAAGCGATTTAAGTGATTGAAATATCTTGCGATACTCAAAGTTTTGCTGTCCGTGGCTCGCCAGCATCTCCTCAATATTAACGGTAGCTTGCTGAGCTGTGACATTGCTTATACTTATTATAGTAAAGCCTTCGAATTTAAAAAGTGATAGAGGAAGAAGCTGCTCGATCAACTTAACGTCGTCTGTTAGCAGATACGCTTCTATCTCCTCCTCCGTAAGTGCTGGAAGCGGGTTGAGAGGCAGAATCGCAAGAAAGCTGGTATCAGTGTCTATGGTAAAGTAACGAGTAGTACCAAAACTATTATCTGTATATAATATCTTATTCTCAATTCTTAACGGAATCTTATAGAAGCGCTCAAGCAGAAGCTTATAAGTTAAGGAAATTTGCTGTTTTCTGTAGACGTTATCAAGATCAAAGCTTTGAGTTTGTGAATCAAAAAATTCATAAAAAATATCCGTTCCAAAAAATACCTGCCCCGGATTTGGTGTACTAAGTGCCCAAAAATGATTTTCTTCCTTGTACAGCATTGGCGTAACCACTACATGAATAAGGTTAAGCAAATCGGACCAACGTGACAAAACATCAAAATCCCTAACGGGCTCCAACGCGCTACTGTCTTCAAATTTGCTTACTGCGTAATGGTAGAACTCACTTCGTCCGCCTCCCTGCGAGGCAAGTTCGCGGAGGTGATCAACAAAAGGCTTAAACGACAGTGCTGTTTCTGCCCCGAACGGCGTTAACGCAGTAGTATCACTAACAATTTCCCCGATCTTCATGTATGCAAGGCTTTAGTTTTGATATGATAAGAAATCCCTTTATGTAGATTGCAAAAATCATCAATGCCGGCACAATTTGGGTCGGCGATATTTCCCGGAAACAGATAGAAAGTATCCATGCTATCGCCTTCATATCTCCTGTTGTTTAGAATAATTAATAGTACCGTATTTTCCGTTAAAAAAATCGCGGTATGCTTCAGCTATCTCAGCTCGAGAATTCATTACAAATGGACCTTCGGCGACAACGGACTCCGAATAAGGTTCTCCTCCAAAGAGTAAAACCTCAGCGGATTCTACACATTCGTTTTTTAAAATTATCTCGTCGCCACCAACTTGAAAAACAATCAGCTGACTGTTTTCATATAGCGTGTCATTGATATTAATCGCTTCCTTAGGTACAAAAGCGGCATATTCAATTCGAGGCTGTGTTTTAAAACTGTAAACCGACTTCGCGTTTAATTTGATATGATAAATAAATTGCTCACTATAAGTCGCTACGGGCGATACTTGATCTCCAAGTTTACCAATCACCACGCGAATAACTCCAGCATGATCAGGGAGCTCCAGTTCAGGAATATCGTGTGAGTGTAATGCGAGATACTCCCCCTCTTCCAACTTATTTTTAGCAGGCAGGTTGATCCAGAACTGAGTGCCGTGTAAAATTCCGCCACGCTCCTGGAACGCCGGACTAGGCCCCTCGTCATGAATAATACCATTACCGGCTTTCATCCATTGCGCACCTCCCGACCCTACAGTACCTCGGTTACCTTTGCTATCAAAATGTTCGAGTTCGCCGCTGAAAATATACGTAAATGTGGCAATGCCGCGGTGAGGATGAGCAAATTGGCCCGACACTGGTTTTGCCATGCCCGGCTTTTGTTCGGTAGGATACAAATGATCCAAAAACACAAATGGACCTACTTGTTGAGTATAGCGATTAGGAAGCAGGCGGTTAACAAGTAAATCTCCAACTTGGGAATTACTGCCGCCGAAATTGATGTCGATGTTCTTTTTCATGTCTTCGCGATTGAATTAATGTTAATTCAAAAGTGAGGAAAGCCTGAATGCTGAATATTGATATAAGACAAAAAAGAATATTGACAAATGTCAATCGATCTCAGGAAGCTTTGGCTTGCTTTGCAAGCAATTGCTTTCTTATCCTGCTAAGGGTTTCAGGAGTAATACCCAG
>DASVRX010000019.1:0-1887 GCA_036388375.1 Pedobacter sp.
AATTCAAGAGTTACAGAAGCGTCCATGTTACAAATAACATGATCAGGATTCAAAACAGTAAAATTATTCGAAAAGCGGGTTACATCACCAGCTTTGAATTGATCCTGACCGTTAATGATTACAAATATTTTTTCAGTATCACCAGCTTCTTCCGATTTCTGGAAACGTACTTGTTTTAGATTCAGGATAATCTCAGTAACATCTTCTACAACACCTTTGATGGTAGAAAACTCGTGAGATACTCCCGAAAAACGAACAGACGTGATTGCGAAACCTTCTAATGAAGACAAAAGGATACGACGTAAAGCATTACCGATGGTAATACCGAAACCTGGTTCTAGCGGACGAAATTCAAATGTACCGTCGAAATCCGTAGATTTCTGCATGATAACTTTATCAGGTTTCTGGAATGCTAATATTGCCATTTATGTTCAGTTAATGTTTTTTAAACTGTAAATAGCTGTCCGCCTAAGGCAAACAGCTTTAATTATTATTTAGAGTATAACTCGACGATTAGATTTTCCTTAATATTTTCAGGAATCTCATCACGGTTTGGATAACTCAGGAATTTACCTGTTAAATTGTTTGGATCCCACTCTAACCAGCTATGTTTATTTATCCGGCGGCCGGCTACTGAATTAGTAATCGCCTCAAGAGTCTGTGAACGCTCACGAACTGCAATTACATCACCTGCACGTAACGAATAAGATGGAATATTTACAAGCTCTCCGTTAACAGTAATATGCTTATGGCTAACTAACTGACGAGCACCAGAACGAGTAGGCGCAATCCCTAAACGATAAACAGCATTATCTAAACGAGCTTCTAAGAATTTCAATAAATTCTCTCCAGTGATACCTTCTTTAGAAGATGCTTTGTGGAAAAGGTTTTCGAACTGACGCTCTAATACACCATATGTGTATTTAACCTTTTGTTTTTCCATCAACTGAACTGCATACTCAGATTTTTTACCTCTCCGTTTTGAAACGCCATGCATCCCAGGAGGATAGTTTTTTCTTTCTAATGCCTTGTCCGGACCAAAAATTGGCTCCTTGAACTTACGGGCGATTTTGGACTTGGGTCCTGTGTATCTTGCCATGTTGTTGTACTTAAAGTATCATGCGGCCCGCAGCCGCTGAATCTTATCTTTAAAATATTAATTAAACTCTTCTTCTTTTTGGAGGACGACAGCCATTGTGTGGAAGCGGAGTAATGTCTTTAATAGTTGTTACTTCGATTCCCGCTGTTTGTAATGTGCGAATAGCGGATTCACGACCAGAACCTGGTCCTTTTACAAAAACTTCTACTTTACGAAGACCTAAGTCAAATGCAACTTTTCCGCAATCGGAAGCTGCCTGACCTGCTGCATAAGGAGTATTTTTCTTAGATCCTTTGAAACCCATTTTTCCAGCAGATGACCAGGAAATGGTTTGACCCTGAAGGTTTGTTAAGGTTACGATAATATTGTTGAAAGTAGCATTAATATGTGCCTGCCCCACGGGCTCAATAACAACAATACGCTTTTTGGTTACTTTTTTAGTTTTAGCCATTTTTTTAGATTTGAGATATGAGATGTTGAGATTTGAGAACTATCCCTCTGGTCCCGGTACCTTATACCTTATATTATCTTTTTATATTCCGTGAAACTAAGCTTCGATACTCTCATATCTCAGATCTAAAATCTCACATCTATTAATCTATTTAGTAGCTTTCTTTTTATTTGCCACTGTTTTACGTTTTCCTTTACGGGTACGGGTGTTATTCTTTGTTCTTTGTCCACGTACAGGTAAGCCTTTACGATGACGAAGTCCGCGGTAACATCCGATGTCCATTAAACGCTTGATGTTTAGTTGAACCTCAGAACGTAGAGCACCTTCAACTTTAACT
>DASVRX010000020.1:0-18813 GCA_036388375.1 Pedobacter sp.
AAATAGCTGAAAATTCTCTTTATTGGTTTTAATATTAGCCGGTAATAAATTTTTATCTTTTCATTTTATATAGCCTTGGCTTTAAAGTAAAGGATTATGTTTTTATTTCAGGAAGAACCTTTTCAATCTTTTTTTACCTGTAATTTTTTTTCTGATAAAGTTCTAACCCAAAATGAGCACGCTTTAATATCAAATTGGAGCAGTAAGCGTGTTACAGAATTTAGTACCGGTCGCTATTGCGCAAGAAAAACACTTAAGTCACTAGGCTTAACGGAACCTGATATTTTAATTGGTGAAACCAGAGAGCCATTATGGCCTGAGGGGATTACAGGATCAATTAGCCATTGTAATAATCTGGTGGGAGCAGTTACTGCAAGCACGACAAAAGTAAAAGCTCTCGGTTTGGATATTGAAATTATTGGAAAGGTTGGGTTAGAAATATGGGATTTGGTATTTACTGATAATGAGCAAGAATTTTTAAGGCGGAACCACACGCAAGATTCAGAACTATATAGTACTGTAATATTTAGTGCTAAGGAGTGTTTTTATAAATTACAATTTCCCATCACAAAAACATATATCGATTTTAAAGATGTAGAGATATTGATAAATGGAGAAGAATTAAAATTGTCATTCGTAAAGCATTTTGAAGATATATCTTTTACTTTTGAACACGTAATTATTAAATATCTCACTTATAACTCTAATGTAATTACATACGGTTATTTGCTTGATCTTAATTACCATTATTGAACTTCTCTTTAGTAATTAATTGTAAAGATCTCATCAATCTCAATACAGCACTTGAAAAATATAAATATTATTTGTTTGCCGTTTGCCGGAGGTAACAAGTACTCTTATCGGGCGTATTCTGAAAAAGCACCTGCATTTTTGAAGTTTAGTACATTGGAATATCCTGGAAGAGGGGCAAGAATTAAAGAGGCACTAACATTTAATCTCGAGGATCTTGTAGATGATCTGTACGTTCAAGTTATTTCTCAAATTAATAACGAAAACTATGCCATATACGGACATAGTATGGGCGGATTATTAAGCTACATACTAACAAAAAAAATCATTAAAAATGACCTAAAGGCTCCTAAACATTTATTTATTACAGGAACGTTTGGTCCATCTGCCCCAAGGCGTTTAGAAAGAAAACGCTCACTGCTTGGAAAAGAAGATTTTCTTAAAGAGATAAAAGACTTTGGTGGAATGCCTGACGAAATTTTACAAAATGATGAGTTGCTTGATTTCTTTGAACCGATTTTGCGGGCTGATTTTACAGTGAGTGAAAGTTATAGGCATACTTTCACAGCGCCATTCGATATACCCATGACTGTTGTAACTGGAAGCGAAGAGGATATGGAGATTGATGAAATCAAATTATGGCAACAGGAAACAACTGAACAAGTTGATTTTAAGGTTTTAAGCGGAGGCCATTTTTTCATTTATCAGCATGTTGAGAGCCTTTTATATATTATGGCTAAGAAGCTTTCTTGAGTTTAAACAATCATTTATAGCTTAGAATTTTCCTAAGAAACGAACCTGATATTGCTGCAAATCCGGCTACTAAAGAACCTATAAACGCAGTAATAAGAATTACTATTAGATACGACTCACGGTGAATTAGCAAATTGGCTATTCTTTTGGCAAGAATATGATCATTTTTGTCGTCAATTATAAAGGCTTCAATTCCCCATAAAAGAAATAGCGCAAGAGCAGCTGCTAAAAAAGAAAGCCGCGATTTTTGCGGTATCGCTGCAGCAACAATAAATGCTACTACCGCAATTATCCACCAAGGCGAAAATGCAGAGAATATAAAGCTAAGAAGAGCTGTAAGAAGGAATGCAATGGTAAATTTCATAGTCAATTTAAGATTTTTGTAAAAGTCATTTTCCATTTAATTTGTTTATCGCGTCCTGCATTTTTTTTATCGAAGAATAGCAATTTATAATATTCTCCGCTCGCCCATTTGTCAATAAAACTATCGTAGTAATTACTTCCAGGGTTACCGCTTTGGCCACCCGCATAAACGCCGTAAGCGTTTGTGCTAGCAGCGAGTTCTACTATCATCCGCCATCCCGGTCCATTTGTTTTGGTAGCAGCATTAATGCTATTTTGCCCACCACCAATGGGTAAACTTAAACGGCTAAATGCCGGAATTTTTAGGATGTGCTTTGCTTCAGTATTTTTATAAGTTCCCCAGGGCAAGTAGTTTTCCCGTCTGGCAGTATCCAAGTCCTTACAGGCTTTTTTAAAAGAGCTGTTGATAATATTTCTTAAACTCTCTTTTTGGGGAGTGTTTATATTATCGACAAATTTAAAGGTACTGTCTTTAAGTAATTGTTCAACTAGAGCACTATTATCCGGCAATTTGATTGGTAAAGTTGTTCGTGCAAATTCATCCTTAAATACATCATTTTTAAGATTGCGCCACCACTTATCTAAGATTGTTGGTCCCTCCTCCGAAAAATTATTTTCCAGATTCCAAGCCTTTAATATTTTTAGATAGGTTAATTCATCAGAATTATAATCATTAAGATTAAGGTATTTAAGGAGAAGCGGTCTGGCTTGTTCAGCGAAAGCATCATAATTATTTACCTGCATTTTCTGCATATCAGTAACAGAAATACCCGACATGATATTTAACATTTTGTTGATGGTAATACCCCGATAGATATGTGGCTTCCCGGCAAGATAGTATGGTGATTTTTTATAAGCAAGTTGGTTGGCACTACTTACAAAACCTCTGTCTGGATTGTGTTCGCCAGGATTCTCTGCAAAAGGTATATAATCTTGCCAGGCGTATGTGCTGTCTTTTCCAGGCATTAAAAAATCACCCTGTCTGTGCCATTTCGCCGGAAATTTACCTTGCTGTTTTATAGCAATATCACCACTTTTAGAGGCAAAAACAAAATTCTGGCCAGGGCATCCATAGGTTGAAAGTGCATTTTCAAAGTCCGAAACATTACGTGCATGATTTAGCTTGTTAAATGTGAGAACTTCATCGCCAATATCTTGAGCCATCCAGCGGAGCGCGTAATACTTACCATCTTTAAGCACGTTGGGGTAAGATTTATCATACATGACCGGCCCCAAAGCTGTTACAGCAATCCTTTCAATTTTATCCGCTTTACCTTTTATTTTAATCGTTTCGTATCTAAAAGATGATTTTTTCCAATTTCTGTTAAACCAGTATTCTTTCATTGTACTATCCCGAAATGTTATCTCATAATAGTCTTTTACATCCCTGCTGGCGTTAGTAACACCCCATGCACAGTAGTTATTAAAGCCGATTATAATAGAGGGTGAGCCTGGGATGCTTGCTCCATATGCGTTAAAAGACGGGGTTGAAATTTGCATCTCGTACCACAGTGATGGAAGTGTAAGGCTTAAGTGAGGATCGTTGCAAAGAATAGGAGCGCCGCTTTTTGTTTTGCGACCTGAAACAGCCCAGTTATTACTTCCATTGTATTTATCTGGTTGTATAATATTAGGAATATTTTTTACTGCGATTGTATTACGGTTTAGACTTTCAGCAGTAGCTGGTTTTTTCAGTTTTATTGCAGGTGGGGTGTTAGAGTCCTCTGGGATAATTGGTACCAGACTATCCTGAACAGTAGGATACAACTTTTCTAAATCTACAGCCGAAAAAATACTTTTTGCATTTGTCATCTCGAAATCGGCATCATAACCAGCAAGGTCAAATGCCATAAATTTTAAAAGAAGCTGTGTTTTAAGATTAGTCCATTTTTCGGGCTGATAATTAAGTAACTTATATTCTAAAGGATAGTCGGTAGGTTTTAAGCCGTCGATATATGCGTTCACACCTGCAGTGTAAGCATTCAATTCGTTTTTAATAATTGGATTTAGTTCATTTGCTTTTAGAGATTGCTCGGCAATTGCAACCATTCCTAACCTCCTGAAAAAGCGATCCTTGGAGAGAAAATCTTCTCCCTCACCCATTATTTCACTTAACCTCCCTGCAGCAACATGTGTTTGAAACTCCATTTGCCATAACCTAAATTTTGCATGTAAAAATCCCTGCACAAAATAGACATCGTTTTCATTTTCGGCATAAACGTGTGGAATAAGTCGATCATCAAGATAGACTTCAACATTACCCTTCAAGCTGGCCGACTTCAAGCTTTCATTAAAATCGACATTTAATGGTTCTGCATTTTTCCAAAAACCATGCTGTGGACTGAAAAAGTCACCCAAACGTGGAGTTTTGCTTTTGCCGATATTGAGCGACGAATTTAATACCACCACCAAGATGATTGTGAGAATGGTGGATATAAGAAACAAGAGAATCCTCATAGTTAGACAATTTTTCTTCGCAAAGCTATAATTATTATTCCTGTTTAATAATTCGTGAACGATACTCGTTAAATCAGTAGAAATAAGTCTTTCAAAGCAAAGGGAAATTGCCGAAATTGTAGCTGATATTGATACCTGCGATAGCTGTTAAACTTTACTTAATCGATCTATGATAGAGCTTATTTATTTTTCAAGACGAATAATTTATTAAATTTATAATTTATTTGTCGAGAAAATTTCGTGCTATCTAATTCTCAAAAACATATGTATGCAGGTTTGGTTTATACACCGTTCTTTGATTCCTGAGTGAAATGGGAAGGTAGGGACGTTAACTCCATCTAAGAGATATAGAGTTTAAATAAAACGAAACTTATTTACTGTAATAACTTATAAGGCTGTGTTGGGTTTTTCAATGGATTGGTGACATAAGCTACAATCGGTTTACTCTGATAACAATTTTTATGAATGATAAATTAATGTACTTAAAACCCAATGTAGTTTTAGAACCATTGGTTGATAAATGGTATGCCTGGAGCCATTTAATTTCTCCGGCTACAGCCGCTATGAATATAGTAGGAAGACATCTTACTATAATCGAGTCGTATCTCTCTGCTCCATCAATACACGCAGAAGCGGTGTTGAATCCGAAAATGAGGGGAGGTCCTTTTATGGATTTTGGCGGAAAGCGCCTGGATGAAGTATCGGCTTTAGAGCAGGAATCTTTTCAAAAGCAGGAGAAGGTAATACAATTTGCAAAGGCTGTTAAAGAGTTAGACAAATTGCTTTTGAATGAAGCCAAAGGATACGGTCTGGAAGAGCTCTATAAAAAAGTTCCAGATCTATTAAAAGGCTATGTTGAATTGTTTTACGACCGGAATAACAATCCCGGCTTCAGATTTTTTGAATCTCTTTTATATGGAAGTGAATTTTATAACAAGGCTTCACAAAGTATTGCGCTATGGATCACTAATAATGATGAGCGACCGTTTTGTTTAAGTACGCCACGCTTAGCCGAGCCGGACGTATTGCATATGGAAATCCCTTTTGACCACCCATGCATTGATGAGCTGGCCAGAATGAAACGCACTCCTCAAACATTAGGTTATATCAAGGCTATCTGCGGCATTTCTCCCGCACACGAAGCACTGTTCGATTCCTTTTTTACTGAAACACCTCCTCCTGTTTACGAAAAATATACAGGAGACAAAATCCGGATGCGTTATTTTGGACATGCTTGTATTTTGGTTGAAACCAAAGACATTAGCATTCTGGTCGACCCACTAATTAGTTATTACGGCTATCATTCATCCGTAGATCATTTTTCTGATGTCGATTTGCCTGATACTATTGATTATGTTTTGATCACGCATAATCATCAGGATCATATCTTGTTTGAAACCCTACTTCCATTAAGACATAAGATAAAAAATCTTATTGTACCGCGTACAAACAGCGGTAAGCTCGAAGATCCTGATCTGAAATTAATGTTTCAGAATATAGGCTTCAACAACGTTGTGGCAATGGATGAAATGGAAACGATAAACTTTAGTGACGCTTTGATTACAGGTTTACCATTTATCGGCGAGCACTCGGATTTAAATATTTTAACCAAGATGTGCTTCTTGGTTAAGATAGGTGAGTTCAAGCTGTTATTCCTTGCAGATTCACGTATAGTTGAGCCGGCCTTGTATAAAAATATTCATCGCCATATCGGCAACGTGGATGTGATGTTCCTGGGTATGGAATGCGATGGTGCACCTCTAACCTGGCTTTATGGGCCCTTATTAACGAAGAAACTTGCCAGAGACATGGATGGAAGCAGGCGACTTGCTGGTTCCGACTGCGAAAAGGGTATGGCATTGGTGGATATTTTTAATCCTAAAGAAACCTATGTTTATGCTATGGGGCAAGAGCCCTGGTGTGAATTTATCAGCAGTATTAAATACACCGAAGAATCAAATCCTATCGTACAATCGAACAAACTTGTAAAGTTATGCAGAGAACGGGGAATGATAGCTGAGCGGTTATATGGTGAAAAAGAACTTCTTTATAATAAACTAGTTAGCGCAATTTAATTTAATAGGCTCATTAAATTGAGCGTTCTCAAATGTCAGACACCTATTTTCCTCTGCACCCTGCACAGCAGGAAGTGTATACAGACCAGCTTTTAAACACTGATAGCCCCCTATATAATATAGGAGGCTATATTGTATTAAAAGGGGATCTTAACAAAGACAAGTTTCATGAAGTTATTAATTCGGCTCCGGCCGATTTAGATTTCTTTAAATTGAGATTTGATCTTCAAAATCCAGACTTTCTTTGTCACTACGATGAGAGATTCAATACATTTCAATTAGAAGAGCTGGATTTTAGTGCGGAGGACCACCCGCAAGAGGCTGCAAGACTTTGGACGCAGGAGCGGTTTAACATTTCATTTCGTCTGGGTAAAGAAGATTGTCCGTTTGAGCAGTATCTGTTAAAAATATCAGAAAATGAACATTGGTTTTTTGGCAAATATCATCATCTGATATGCGATGGTTATGGTTTTATAGTTTGGGTGCAATACATCGCCAATAAATACCATTCATTAATAGCAGCAGATGGCACACAATTTTCTTATCCGCTTTATAAAGATGAAGCAATTAAAGCAGGTCAATATTTAAACTCGTCCTCTTATGAAATAGACTCAAACTATTGGAAAGATAAGATCTCACACAAGCCAGAAAAGCTTCTACATAAAAACTATCGCATGGAAGCCAGCGGTACAGCCAATGCTACATTTATTCATAAAGTCATTTTGGCTGATGAAAAGAGAAAATTGCTGGAGGATTTGCAGAGTGATACTAAATCAAGTTTACAGCAATTAACTTTGGCTGCTCTGCTGATTTACTTTGGGACAACCACTGGAAAGTCAGAATTCATTTTTGGCGTACCGATTCATAAACGTGGTTCCAGAGTATTAAGAAATATTGTAGGAATGTTTAGCGGCATTCTTCCTTTTAAAGGGAGTTTTAATGAAAATGCCAGCTTGATTGATCTTTTAGCAGAAATCTCGGGCATTCAAAGGTCTGATTACCGCCACCAGAATTACCCTATTGGCGACTTAAGTAGGCACCTAAAAATAAATAATTCTGAAGGCTATTTATATGACGTAGTGGTTAATTACGAACCACTACATTTTGAATTAAATTTCGACCAAAATATTGACGCAAGTATTGTACGGTTAGCAAACGATGACGAGCGTAACCCACTTCAACTTGCGTGGCGAGATTACGGAACTCAACAGCCCTTAGAGTTGCAGATTCATTTCAGTGAAAAGTGTTTCAGCAAGGAGGAAATTCAATTACTTGCCGAACGAATTATTTTCATTATCGAACAATTTCCAGAGGCACTTAACAACTCTATTGGAACAATCCCTATTCTTCCGGTAAAAGAAGCAGAGCGACTATCAACCTTCCAGATAAATCCATCTCTTTATCCGCGTGATAAGAGCATTACAGATCTGTTTACTGAACAAGCTATTAAGTGCCCTGAATCAATCGCAGTAGTTTTCGGCACAGATAAAGTAAGCTATCAAGAGCTGGATGACCGTTCCAATCAGTTAGCACATTACTTACTTTTAAAAGGAGTAAAACCCGGCTTGTTGTTGCCGATCTGTGCCGAGCGAGGCATAAACATGATTGTAAGTATACTGGCCATTTTAAAAGCCGGTGCTGCCTATGTGCCCCTTGATTCTGCGTATCCCGACGATCGCCTTGCGTTTATGCTCCAAGATACCGCAGCAGGCGTTATTGTGTGTAGCAAAACTAACAGGCCCCGCCTGGAAAAGTTTACCGGTGTTGAGATAGTTGAGCCGGACGGGGTTGATGCCGAAATGATCAGTACACAACCTGTAACGGATCTCCCACACAAAATAGACCCCGGCCAGCTGGCCTATGTGATTTACACTTCGGGTTCAACCGGTAAACCCAAAGGAGTGCTGGTTGAACACCGTAACGTAGTAAGCCTCGTTAAAGGAGTAAATTATGTGGATTTGGATGAAAAGGCTGTTTTGCTTGTTACCGGATCAACATCATTTGATGCCACTACGTTTGAATACTGGAGCATGTTACTGAACGGTGGGCGTTTAATATTGTGCAGTGATGATGAATTATTAGACAACGAAACACTTAAAAAGTTGATTCGTGATAATCGTGTTACCACCATGTGGTTTACATCAAGCTGGTTCAACCAGTTAACCGAAACCGACATTACATTATTTGAAGGTTTGAAAACCATACTGGTAGGAGGTGAGCAACTATCAGAGGAGCACATTCGAAACTTCCGCCAGCAATACCGCTCAGTCAGAATTATTAATGGTTACGGCCCAACAGAAAACACAACATTTTCGCTAACTCATGAAGTTGGAGATTTAGAAAGTAAGGATGCAATACCTATCGGGCGACCTGTATCGAACTGTGAGGCCTATGTGCTTAGTAATAATCTGCGGTTACTACCAATTGGCGTTGCAGGCGAGATTTGCCTCGGAGGTGCAGGTTTGAGCAGAGGATATTTAAATCGTGAGGAATTAACTCACGACAAATTCGTCAGGAATCCTTTCAGTGAAATAGACGAGGACAGGATATATAAAACAGGTGATTTGGGTAGGTGGCTTCCTGATGGCAGCCTCGAGTACCTCGGAAGGTTAGATGAGCAAGTAAAAATACGTGGTTATCGTATCGAGCCCGGCGAAATTGAGAGTGTACTAAAGCAAAGCGGATTAGTCAGTCAGGGTGTAGTAGTTGCCAGAAACGATACAAAGGGTGTAAAACGCTTAGTGGCGTATGTAGTACCAGATAAAGACAGTTTTAATAAAGAGGTAATACAAAATTACCTTGCAGCCAGGCTGCCTGAATATATGGTACCCACAATATGGGTTGAACTTGACCGGATACCTTTAACACTAAACGGGAAGACTGATAAACAAGCTCTTCCAGAACCCGATATAATCAATCAAATTAGCGGGGGTTATATTGCACCGCAAACTTTATTAGAAACAAAGCTGGTCCAGATCTGGCAGCAACTGCTTGGCCTGAGCCGGGTAGGCATTCAGGATAATTTTTTTGAACTCGGGGGTGATTCGATTCTTGCCATACAAGCCGTAAGCAGAGTAAGGCGCTTGGGATATGAATTACAGCCAAGAGATATTTTTGCGCATCAGACTATAGGTCGGCTGGCGCATGTGCTTGCATCCCAATCAGGGGCAGTAATATCAGGGGAGCAGGGTATATTAACCGGCCCTTGCGGATTATTGGCAATTCAGCAATGGTATTTAGAGAAAAATCAAAAATCAGTTTCCCATTTCAATCAAAGTGTATTACTAACCGTTAACAAAGCTGTTACAGCAGCCGCCTTTCAAGAAGCACTGCAGCAATTACTCAATCATCATGATGCTTTGCGTTTTACATATACCAAAACCACCGGTCAGTGGGATCAGATATATGGTTCCGCTGTAGCCGAGCTGGCGATAGAGGATTTAAGGACAGTAACAGCCGGAGTGTTGGCGGAGCAAATTACTACAAGGGCAGATCAGTATCAGCGCAGCCTGGATATTGAACAGGGCAAATTAATGCGGGTGGTATTAATTTATACTCCTGATAATGAAGAACATAATCGATTTCTTATTGTAATTCATCACCTTGCGGTAGATGGGGTATCCTGGCGCATACTCTTGGAAGATCTTGGAGAATATTTAAGAAACATAGTAAGCGGACAAGATATTCATTTAGCAACCAAGGGCAGCTCATACCGGCAATGGCATGAGGCACTGAAAAAGTATAGTTCCAGTCAGGCACTTTTATCGCAGATAGAGTACTGGAAGAAAGTTGTCAGTAGCTATCAACCCCTAATAGTTGATAAATTAAGTACAGAACACCATTTTTTTGGACAGGAACAGCAATATGTAATAGGGTTGGGTACAGATAGAACCCGGGCCTTGTTGCAAGAAGTACCAAAGGCTTACAATACCGAAATTAACGATATTTTGCTGGCTGCACTCACCGTTGTCATGAGAACTTTAACAGGCCGTAACACTTTGGTAATAGGTTTAGAAGGGCATGGAAGGGAGAATATAGCAGAGGATGTGGACACTAGCCGTACAGTTGGTTGGTTCACAAGTATATTCCCTGTAATGCTGGAAATTACCGAAGCCCATGCGGATAAGCTGATTACTGACATTAAAGAGCAATTACGCCAAATACCAGATAGAGGACTGGGCTACGGTGTACTGAAGTACATAAATAAGGAGGAAGCATTAAAAAACGATGACCCTTGGGATATCAGTTTTAATTACCTCGGACAATTAGATAACGTACTTGAAGAAAATGGCTTGCTTGGACTTGCAAACGAAAATACCGGTTCGTCTGTAAGCGAAGATCATATTAAAACTGCAAAAATTTCAATTGAAAGTTGTATAAGAAATGGAGAGCTGGTTTTGCAATGGAACTTCAGTGCGGTGCATTATCATTTTGAAACTATTAAACAGCTCGCAGAGTCTTACAAAATTGAGCTGATACACCTGATTGAGCATTGTGTAACTAAAAAGGTGACCGCTATTTTAAATACTGATGGCCTTGGTTTAAGATCTGGTATTAGCCATGAAGAACTGTCACGTTTCATGGATGAACCCTTTAAGGGCAAGAAGAGAGTTGATACGATAGAAGATATTTATCCTCTCAGTGCTCTGCAAGAGGGTATGTTGTTTCATGGCCTGTATAGCACTGAAAGCGGAGCATATATAAGCCAGTTCACCTTGGATTTATATAAAGTAGATCTTTCAAACTTTGAAAAAAGTTGGAAACATGTGCTGCAGTCACATAACATATTTAGAAGTGCATTCTATCATAAAGCTTTTGGTATTCCGGTTCAATGTGTTTACCGGCAGGTTGATTTGGAGATAGTTTCCTTCGATTATAGCAATCTGACAGAGGAGGAAAAAATTTTAGCAATTGAACAGTATTTAAATACTGACAGTAGCAGAGGGTTTGACTTCGAGAAAGCACCGCTTACACGGTTTGCTATGATACGGTTAACTTCCGAAAAATACAAAATGATATGGACCACTCATCACATGATATTCGATGGCTGGTCTTTGCCTGTTTTGGTTGAAGAGTTTTTCAATAATTACCAACTGCTGGATACCGGCCGGGAAATACCGGAGAAAAAAGTAGACGACTATGGAGAATACATTCACTATTTACAACAAATTGATAAAGCCGAACAGGAGAAGTATTGGCGAACGTATCTGGCGGGTATAGAAAAAAGTACTCAGTTACCTTTTATTAAAAACCTCACAGGGCGCACAAAAGGCGTTGGATCTTACCAATCATTAGCCATACAGCCTGATGCTACAATGATTAGCAAGATTAAAAGTTATACTCAAAAGAACCATATCACTTTAAATACTTTAATGCAAGGTGTATGGGCATGGCTCCTGCATCGCTATACCGGAAGCTCAGATGTCGTGTTCGGCATAATTGTATCCGGCCGTCCGGATGAGATTCCACAAGTGGAGCAACGCGTAGGGCTTTATGTTAACACTTTGCCGCTTCGTGTTTCGATTGCTGATAATGAGCCCTTAGATATTTGGCTAACAAAATTGCAGGCTGATCAATTAAGATCAAGAGAGTTCCAGTACACCGCCTTACCTGATATACAGCAGTGGAGCGGACTATCCGGTGAACTTTTTGACAGTTTACTGGTCTTCGAAAATTATCCGGTAAACCAGCTGATTACATCCAAAGAATGGGTATTACAAGTATCAGATGTTCAGATGCGGGAACAGACTAATTATCCGCTTACGATATTAATAACCAATTCCGAGCAGTTAGCTATTCATTTTAATTACAATTCAGACATACTCGAAACCCCTTATGTTGAAGCGATTAAAGAGCAGTTTGAGCAGGCTCTGTTACAAATCGCGTGTAAAGAACCCGCTTCTTTAAGCGATATCAGTTTGCTTACACCAGCGCAAGAAGAGCAACTAGATAATTTTAACAACACCGTTTCAAATTATCCTATAGACAAAAGTCTCGTGGATTTATTTCAAGAACAAGTACTCAAAAGCGCCACTAACATAGCAGTAGCTTATGAGGAGCATGCATTGACATATCAAGAGCTGAACGAGCGCTCCAACCAATTAGCTCATTTCCTGTTGGCGGAAGGAGTTTCTGATGAAATGCTGGTTCCTGTTTGCCTGGAACGCGGTATTAAGATGATTGTTAGTATACTAGGTATTCTAAAAGCAGGTGCAGCGTTTATTCCGGTTGATCCTGAATACCCATCTGAAAGAATAGTTTATATGCTCGAAGATAGCGGTGCCAGATTAGTAGTGAGTAGTATTTGCAGCAAAGATGTTATTAAAACAACAGCCGGATTAAGAATAATTGAAATTGACGGATCAGATCGAGAGTCCATCAGCCTACAGACTAAAAATAACAGATCAACACCTGTAACACCCAATCAACTGGCTTATGTAATCTATACTTCCGGCTCAACCGGAAAGCCTAAAGGTGTAATGATTGAGCATACAAGTGTGATCAATTTATTAAAATGTATTGCAAGTGAAGTTAACTTCCGCTCAGATAATTCCGTCTTATCAGTTACTACCTACAGTTTTGATATTTGCTACCTCGAGTTTTTTATGCCTTTAACTACCGGAGCCAGATTAATTATTGCTTCGAGAGAAGTAGCTATGGATGGTTTTAAGTTGGCACACAGCATCTCTCAATTTCAGCCTACTCACATGCAGGCAACACCTTCAACCTGGCAATTACTACTCGATGCGGGATGGCAGAATAATGAAGGTATAAAAATGTTAATAGGAGGTGAGGCAGTAAAAGATATTATCAAAGACTCACTTACCAGTATAGGCGACGTTTTTAATGTATATGGTCCTACAGAAACTACAATATGGTCTACAATCAAAAAATTATCCTCCACTGAAAGAGTAGTGATCGGGAAACCGCTTTGGAATACGGGTATTTATATATTAGATAAAAACCAAAAACTAAACCCAGTTGGAATATCCGGAGAAATTTGCATAGGCGGAGCTGGCCTGGCCAGGGGATATTTAAATCAGGCAGAGCTAACCGCTACAAAGTTTATTAAACATCCGTTTAATGATGAGCCTGATACCAGACTTTACAAAACCGGTGACTTGGGCAGGTGGTTGCCTGATGGTGATTTAGAATACCTTGGGAGAATGGACGACCAGATTAAAATCCGGGGTTACCGTATCGAGCTTGGTGAAATAGAAGCTATAATTCTTCAAAGCGGGTTAGTTAAACAGGCCATAGTGTTAGCTAAAGAAGATAAAAACGCTAATAAGTGTCTTGTGGGTTATATTGTCGCAGATAGTTTCGATAAAGAATTGGTGCAGGCACATCTTCGCGGCAAACTTCCTGAATACATGGTGCCAACAATTTGGGTAGAATTAGAAAGTCTGCCTTTGACACCTAATGGAAAAATTGATAAGAAATCTTTACCAGATCCGGATCTTTCAGTCTTACACACAACAGAATACGCTGCTCCAACAAATTTATTGGAACAGCAGTTGGTTGAAATTTGGCAGACACTACTAAAAATAGATAGAATTGGAACTGAAGATAATTTTTTTGAACTGGGCGGACACTCGCTACTTGCAATGCGTTTAATATCATCTTTACGTAAAGCACTTAAAATAGAGCTTGGTGTGAAAGAGTTGTTTACTTATCCCACAATTTCAGAGTTGGCAGCATATATTAACCGTGAGAATCTACACCAGGTACTCCCTCCGATTGAGGTTGTTCCGCGGCCTGAATTTATTCCTCTTTCGTTTAGTCAGGAACGTTTATGGCTTGTTGACCAGCTTGAGGGAAGCCTCCAATATCATATCACGGCAGTTATTCGTTTGCATGGCGAATTAAATGCCGCCGGTCTTGAACACTCCCTAAAAGAGATTGTAAACCGTCACGAAATTTTACGTACGGTTTATTTAGAAGATCAGGGCCGTGCTTATCAGAAAGTTAAGCCTACAGGGAGTTGGCGTTTACTTATAACCCAAGGGCAAGACTTTCAAAAAGATAAAGAAGCATTAGATAAATACATTGCCATGAAAGCGCAGGTGCCGTTTGACTTATCGAACGACCACATGTTTCGGGCAGAGTTGATTCGTCTCTCTGAGACGGAACATGTGCTTTTGGTTATGATGCATCATATTGCTTCTGATGCATGGTCAATGCCAATTTTAGTAAGCGAAACCGCAGAGCTATATGAGTCGTTTATACAAAAACGGGCGGCGAATTTGACTGTATTGCCGCTCCAATTTTCAGATTATGCCATTTGGCAGAAGGATTACCTCAAGGGAGAAGTGCTTGATACTAAGATAGCATACTGGAAGGGTAAGTTGGAAGGGGTAGAACCGCTACAGTTGCCTACGGATTATGTGCGTCCGGCAGAGATGAGTACACGTGGAGCTTCGTCAAGTTTCGTAATACCACCAGAGCTAAGCAGTCAACTTCAGAGCCTGAGCCAAAAACGTGGAGCCACGCTTTATATGACCTTGTTATCCGCCTTCAAAGTATTACTTCATCGCTATAGCGGCCAGGAAGATATATGTGTGGGTACTTCAATTGCAGGCCGGCCGCAGCAGGAGTTAGAGAGTCTGATAGGATTTTTTGTAAATACACTCGCTCTCCGAAGCAAGATAAACGCAAATAATACTTTTACATCACTATTAGAAGATGTAAAAACCACAATGCTCGAAGCTTACGCTCACCAGGAGGTGCCGTTTGAGCGCGTGGTTGAACAAGTAGTTAAAGAGCGCGATTCAGCCCGCAGCCCGCTGTTTCAGGTGATGCTGGTACTTCGTAACACACCAGAGGTGCCACAACTGCAGCTTGGAGATCTGGTTTTAACCGGAGAACCATACGAACATACTACGGTTAAATTTGATTTGACGTTTTTCTTAACAGAAACTGTTAATGGAATAGAGGGATCTGTATTATATAGCACCGATTTATTCCGCTCAGAGCGGATTGAGCGGATGATGAAACACTTTACTAGGTTGCTGCAATCTATCGTTTCTTCACCCGAAGAGATAATAGGAAAGTTGAAAATGCTCAGCCATGCGGAAGAAACAGAGCTTAAAGGTGGATACAATCTAGGTCGTGCGAAACGTAGGAAAGATAAGACGCCTATAGAGCTTTTTGAAAATCAAGCTGCAAGGTTCCCGGATACAATTGCCTTAGCTTATGAAGGTTTGCAGCTAACCTTCTCTGAGCTGAATACCCGAAGCAATCAAGTAGCACATTATTTAAAAGACAAAGGTGTAAGAGCAGATACACTGGTTCCTCTTTTTGTGGAACGGGGTGTAGAGATGATTGTCGGTATGCTGGGAATATTGAAAGCAGGTGGAGCATATGTTCCAATTGATACTGATTTCCCGGAAGACCGAATCCGGTATATGCTGGATGATACCAGTGCTGATATTGTTTTGGGTACTACATCAAGCAGAAAAAAGCTTACCGGCACAGATACGTTTGAATTCGTCAACTTAGACGGCGACGGGCCCGGCCTTAACCACCTGCCAACAGAGAATCTGAACACTAATCTTGCTGCCGAGCAGCTTCTGTATGTGATTTACACATCCGGTTCTACCGGTAAGCCTAAAGGCGTGCTGATAACGCAGGGAAACATGCTTGACTATATTAAGGGCTTGGATGAATGTACCGAAATAAATGACTGTGAATCTTACGCATTAGTATCCACCATGGCCACAGACCTTGGCAATACTGTATTATTCAGTTGGTTAGTCTCAGGCGGTACCCTTCATGTGTTTTCGAAAGAAATGGTGAGTCATATCGAAAATCTTCACCGCTATTTTAATCAGCATCGTATCGAATGTTTAAAAATCGTCCCATCGCACTGGAAAGCTTTGCTCAAAGACGGAGAAGCTTTGTTGCCCTCCCATCTGTTGATATTTGGGGGCGAATCGCTTCAGGGCGATGTAATACGCACGATAAGAGAAACAGGGAGCGATTGCAGAGTAGTAAATCACTATGGCCCTACCGAAACAACGGTTGGTAAGTTATTAAATGAGGTTGATCTGGATAGAGAATACGGATTAACAGTCCCTATCGGGAAACCGTTTTCCGATACAACGATATATGTATTAAACGCTAGTGGCTCTGTTTGCCCGATAGGTGTACCCGGTGAATTGCATATTGGCGGAGCAGGTGTTGCCCGCGGCTACCTTAATAATCCAGAGCTAACTGCAGAAAAGTTTGTAAACGACCCTTTCGGGAATAGTGGCAAAGTATACAAAACCGGTGATTTGGTTAGCTACGATGACGAAGGAAATATCATGTTCTTGGGCAGGGTAGATGACCAGGTGAAAATTCGAGGTTACCGGGTTGAGCCCGGGGAAATCGGTCGTATTTTAGAAGGCTGCGATTTGGTGAGCCAGGCGGTAGTTATTTCTGATAACGATCATCAGGGAAATAAACAGCTGATTGGATACATCGTTCCTGTTGACACTTTCGACAGGGAAGAAATTATAGCTTACGCGAAAGAGAATCTACCTGACTATATGGTGCCAGCGCATCTTATTGAACTGGAAAGTATTCCTCTAACAGCCAACGGAAAGGTTGATCGCAAGGCGCTTCCCGCGCTTGACAGTACTGAGCAAACCGGAGAATATGTAGCTCCCCGAACTGAGATTGAGATTAAATTGGCAGAAATATGGCAGGATGTTTTAGAAGTTGACCAGGTAGGAGCTCATGATGACTTCTTTGAACTTGGAGGGCATTCGCTTCTTGCAGTACGCTTAATCTCCGCAGTTCGGAAAGCTTTCAAAGCGGAGCTTCCCATCGGTGATGTGTTTGACTACCCAACCGTAGCAACACTTGCAGAACGACTTTCTCAACCTGCCGAAGGTGCAGACACTACAGTGAACGGCATTACAGCGGTGACTCCAAGGCCAGAGGTTATTCCCCTTTCTTTTAGTCAGGAGAGACTATGGTTTATCGACCGTATGGAAGGCAGCGTTCAATATCATGTGCCTTCGGTATTACGACTAAAGGGAAACCTAAATTTAACAGCATTAAACGCTGCCTTGAATGAAATTGTAAGCAGGCACGAAGTACTTCGTACTACGATCCGGGAAAAAGACGGACAAGCTTATCAAATAATTAAAGAAGCTGGTAAGTGGCAGTTAACAAAGGTTGAGGGCACACCTTATCAAAAAAATGCAGCAGCATTGGAAGGATTTATACAGCAAATCATCCGCGAGCCATTTGATCTTTCAAAAGATGATATGATCCGTGGCCACCTGATCACGCTTAGTGAACAGGAGTTTGTGCTGGTGGTTAATTTGCATCATATTGCTTCAGACGGCTGGTCCCGCTCAATCCTCGTAAGAGAACTTGTCATTTTGTACAAATCTTTTGATCAGGGCATAACTTTTAACTTAGAGCCTCTTGAACTTCAATATGCAGATTACGCAATTTGGCAAAGAGGATTATTACAAGGCGAACAACTTGATAATAAGCTAGCTTACTGGAAAAAGAAGCTGGATGGAATAACAGTACTCGATCTTCCAACGGATTATGTAAGGCCGACTACACTAAGTACAAAAGGTGCAATACATACCTTTGACATTGAGCCAGAATTGACTGACGAAATTCATGCATTGTCCAAATCTCAGGGAACGACTTTATACATGACCTTACTGGCAGCCTACAAGGTGATGCTTCATCGTTACAGCGGTCAGGAAGATATTTGTGTAGGAAGTGGCATTGCAGGCCGAAATCATCAGGAGCTCGAAGGCTTGATTGGTTTCTTTGTGAATACACTTGCCATGCGCAGTCATGTACTGAGCGATATGCCTTTTACAGAACTCTTGCAGGCTGTGAAAGTTACGACGATGGAAGCTTACGACCATCAGGAAGTGCCATTCGAGAAGGTGGTTGATGCTGTTGTAAGAGACCGGGATATAAGCCGTAATCCGGTGTTTCAGGTTACTTTTGTGGTGCAAAATACCCCTGATGTTCCTGAACTTCGTTTAGGGGATCTGGCATTAACGGTCGAGAACTATGATCACGTTACTACAAAATTTGACATCACTTTTAGCGTAACAGAAGTAGAAAGCGGCCTGCAGGTAATCGCAGAGTATAATACAGACTTATATGAAAAGCGCTCGATCGAGCGAATGTCCGGTCATTTCGTAAACTTACTAAAGTCGATTACCGAATCACCAGAGCAGAAGATCGGCTTACTTCTGATGTTGAGTGCGGAAGAAGAGGCATTGTTGCTTGGATTAAACCCTGGCCAAACAACTTATCCGAAAGACAAAAATCTTGCCCAGCTATTTGAAGAGCAAGCAGCAAAAACCCCTGACGAAGTAGCACTGGTCTTAGATCAGGAACACCTCACCTATAAGCAATTAAACGAGAAGAGTAACCAGCTTGCTCA
>DASVRX010000021.1:0-8871 GCA_036388375.1 Pedobacter sp.
CGCTATTTTACCTTTAATATTTTTGACCTGTTCTTTAAGTCGGCTTTTGCTGATCCATTGTATATTCAGCGAATTGACCATCGTAATATTTATTGAATGGAGACCTTCATCAATTTTCCGAATTGGAATAGGCTTTTCTGATGAAGGTGAACTTTGTCCGCATAGAGCCCCATATACCCTTCCATTATAGAAAAGCTCTTAAGGAATCTTCCCCGGCGATAATTTTTTAACATCAACCAACCAGCCGACTTTATTCTGTAGTTTACCATAACTTCCTCTAGGCTAATATTCGTAGGAAAGAAGATCACCCACCCTTTCCAGTGCCATGTATTCCTTCCAGATAATGCTGGTCGGATCAAAATCCGGCCCTTTAAGGTTTGAGCTTCTGTTGTGAAGTAACTTATAAAATAAGCAGCAAGTGGTAACTTATTCTCAAGATAACAAATTTAACTTACAGCTAAAACATAATGCGATCGATATAATTATCTCCAGGTTGTCATCATTAATAATTCCTATTACCGACTAGATATTTAAACAGAGTAAATCTTACACTTACAGCACTATCCAACCACCTATAACCTATTTAACTATAATCTCCCCTCGTTTCAACCCAAGACTACCATTTAAATCGCTCCCCTCAATGATGATTGAATACTTCCCCGGTGTATCCGCTGTATAAAATTTTACCGAAGCAATCCCCTCTTTGTTCGTAATCAAGTCGGGCTCCCAGAAATTGTTGAGCGGATATCGGTCATATCAGGAACGCTTTCTGCTTTATATTTGGGGCTGTAAAATTTCTTGGGCATAGAAAAAGGCAAGGGCCTGTGTACGTAGGTGCCTACAGCCTTTTTTAGAAAAGGGCCAAACCCGCTATACGTAGTTACTTCTATAAAAGCGTGGTACGCTGGATCTGCCGAAGGCTCGAGAAATCGCATTGTGTACCGTACTGATCGGTTAGTCATCAATTCGATGCCGGCGATTTCTTCAGCATCATAACTTTTGAGAAACTGTTCAAGTTCTCGTCCTCCTCCCCACTTCAAGGCATCTATTCCATCAATAATCAGGTGTACACTTTGGTCCTTTATAACGTACCGAAATCCACCACTTTTCAGTGCCTTTAACCTGAAGCCCTTTACTCTTTTTTCCAGTAAATCCAAAAGCGTTGTCCGCCCTGCTTTCTGCAGCTCTTCCGTTGTTATTGTAAAATCAGCCTCTCCCGGACCATTTAGATTTTTTGATCCCTTAATTATTTTTTTGCCCGTAATCACCACTTCTTTCAGATAATTGCCGGTAACTTTATCGCTGCCTTTTCTTAATGCTATTTTCTTATCTACCTGGTTCAAGCCACTGGTATCAATATTTACATACCAGGGCTTTAGTCTATGTGCTGAGGCACTAAAGAATGGCGGAACAAACTTCTCCACTTCAATATTAACATTAAAGCTCTTCCCTTTTTTATTCCTCGTCTGAATAAAGAATTCTGCGGTATCTATTGGAAATAGCTTATCGAAATAAAATTCACCCTGTGCGTTTGTAAGTGTATCCCTGACAAAGGACGGCTTGTGAGAAAGTAAATTTACTCTCGTTGCAGGAACAGGCTTATTAAATGCGTTTGTGACTTTACCTTTTACTAAATAAGTCGGCTCGGCTGCATACTGAGGATTCTTAGATGGCTTGAAGTTTTCTCCCCAGTCGAAACCCGACCATCCCTGGGTTAGGAGTAAGTGGTCTAAGTCGCTCCATATTTTAGGGGTTCTTGCACTAGACAAATAATGGCCAGGCTCTTCAATTGTGCCTTTTAAGTCTGATGCAAGAAGTATTTGATTTAAGATAGTATAATCAGACAAGCTATCCCTCTTTACCTGATTATCGTCAGTTATTGCAACGGAAAAGCTTCCGTGTACGGGATTCCCCTCTTTATCAGACACTCTAATCTGCAGCAAGACGCTATCTCTTAACGAATAAGAAGGTTTCGTCAATATTGTGCTAATCCTCAAATCATCCGCGTGCTCAATAAAGACTATCCGCTCACTTAAAGCAATTTTATCTGGTCCGGTGAGGATGAAACGCGCAATACCGGTTGGGAATAAGCTGTTAGGAACCTTAAACTTTAGAACGCTTTGGCGGAGAATGAATGAACTTCCAAAGCAAGTAACACCTCTCGCTTGTCCAATTAAAAAAAACGTTCTACCATTTGCAACAACATCAGGTGTGGCCCTAACTGTAACTTCGCAGCTATCACTGCCAAACGGGTTGTCAACTTTTAGAGATATTCCTGCAGTTTTAACCAAGGGCAGAGAATAGGTTTTTTGTTTTCCTCCGGGCAAATTCATTTTAGCAAAGTAGCTTTCACCAGGTTCCGGGCGAAAGTTAAACGAACCCATTCCTTTGTGCGATGAATTAAAAGGACAAATTTCAAGCAGTTTGCTACTGATAATCTTACCAGATACTTCTGCACTCGTTCCATCCTCATTCAACGCTTTAAAAGCTACCCTAGACGGTAAGCCGGCTACCAGGTCACCTCCCTCAGGCATAAATTGCAGGTCGATACGATCGGGCTGATTAACGCTCAACGGTACAAGTACGGTTCGCTTAGGAGCACTCTTCCTCAGGTCCCGTATAAATAAATTTAAGCGTTTAGTGTTCAATTGCTCCGGGAGATCGACATTAAGATTTAGCAGTCCGTCCGTACTTGTTTCTACATTGCTTCTGTTCCATGTTCTTTTATCGTCGGCCAAACGAATTTGCAATTCCCGCAAGTCAACAGCAGACTTGTCAACTTGCCGAAGCTTGATTTCTAATTGCATATTATCCTTGCCCTCTTTCTTGAGAACCTGCGCAGTATAGTTTACCAGCCAATCATTTGCTTTAGCGTTTCCAATATAAAAAGGCTTTTCAAACACATTCGTATCCCCATAATTCCGCATCCAGGTAGTGTAGGCTCTAAGAACATATCCGCCGACGGGCATTTCTAATTCGTTTAAAGTAATCTGACCGGCCGATCGTCCGCGAGAAATAGGAGTCACGGTTCGTTTCACAACAATATTGCTGTCGTTTGCGATTTCAATATATAGCAAACCACTCTTTTCAGAAGGCTTCAAGTAAGACGCTTCAAGCAAATAAGCCTTGAACCAGAATGTATCTCCGGTCGAGTAATGTGGTTTGTCCGTATGGAGATAAAGCTTTTCTAAAGATTGTCTTTCGGAAAAAGAGTCTAAAGCTCTGATGATAAATTTTAGAGAATCCTTGGTGCTGTCTTGCGCCATAGCGCTGTTAGAGAATCCAATTAATAAGAACAATGGTATTAGCCAGGCAAGGAGATGTTTAAAAAAAGTTTTCATTACTTTTTCTCCAACAAATATTCATAGGGTAAAAGATCTCCAACTCTCTCGTCTGCCATATAGCCGATCCATGTAATACTTGACGGGTCATGGAAGCCCTTATCATTTATTAGAGACAGGCTTTTTTTATCAGTTACATATGTTTTCCCTATATGCAGGTAGTAGATATCTATTCCATCACCAATCTTGATAAACTTTTGCGAATCACCGTAGTCCAGGAGATCGGACGGGTCTAACAACCCTCGTCCTTTGCCTATCACAGTGAACCCCGCTTCGTTTAATGTATTACTGCAGAGAGATCGTATGAAGTGCATTCTTGAACCCTGATAAGCAGATTTCCTCCGTTGATTTATTTTCTTTCTATCTCTTTTTGATAATAAGGTATCATCTTCGAAAAAGTAATGGCCCTCATTTGCTGTTAATTCGCCAGTCGTATTAAATTTGTCTATATAGTATGTTATTTTGTACCCTAATTGAGGGTTGTGAATTATAACCGGTTTATCACAGAAAGCTTCAAGCGTTTTTGATTTCTTTTTATAAACAAGTTGAATATCACTTAAATTCTCAATTCTGCACTTTAAACCGTTCTGCGAGGTACCAAGAAATTCTTTCTTAAATATCTTTTCTTTTTTCTGTCGCGAAATGCCGGAAGAACTTTCAATAGTTACGGCATCGAGATCATAGGCCTTAGGCTTTAAGTAAACTTTTATAGGTTGTTGTGTTGAATACTCGGCAACTGTAGCCGTAGAATATCCTATCGCACTCACTATGATAGAATCCTTTATAGACTGGTGTAGTGTCAGCTCAAAATAGCCGTCATCATTTGAAACCGTACCTTTGTACATGCTATTAAAGTAGATACTTGCATATCCTATGGGGTTATCGGTTCCATAGATAAGAACCTGTCCTTTTAATGTCTGAGCGTCAGTAGCGACAATGGGCTTACTGTTCTTTTGCAAGGCAATTTGATCTCCAACAACTACATATTGAATTCCCTTAGCATTGAAAATATTGTTTAAGACTTCTTTCAGAGGAAGGTCTACAGCGTTTAATGTTACTTTTTGCTGCAAAGAAACGAGGTCTTTACTGTACGAAAAGTTAATTTTATATTTAGATGTCAGGTAATTTAAAACTTCCTCTATCTGGGTGTCTGTTTTATTAACTGATACTTTTTGTTCAAGTGACTGAGTTTGGGCTAGTCCGGGGTCGGTAAAAAGGAACCATCCTATGCACAGGCAGAGTACGAATTTGCGCATAACTATTCTCGATCTACTTGCTGCAACCTTGTCCGGTAATTATATAGGTGTGATTAGATGTTCGTTTATAACTCAGGTCCAGAGTGATTTGGAGCACTTGTAATACCTCTTCAAACTCGGCGTTTTCAAAATTACCGCTAAAACTGCACGCCCCTATGTTGTCATTCTGTAGTTGCACATCAACCCCATAAAATAGTTCTAATTCAGCAAGTACATTTTTTAAGGGTGCATTTTCAAATTTCAGCTTTTTAGATTGCCTTGAAGGGATGTCGTTGTTTGAGATTAGGTATTTCCTTAAAAGCTTATCAGATTTTCTAAAACTCGCGCCGTTTCCAGGGGTAATAATAGCCTCGCTTGTACCCGTTACGGATTTAAAAGACACTTTGCCTGTTACAACAACCAGGTCAATACTCTTATCTCCGGAGTAATTCCTTAAATTAAATGAAGTTCCTAAAACTTTGGTCTGCACAAAGCCTGTTCTTATAATAAATGGCTTCGCAGGATCCTTTTTAACTTCAAAAAACCCTTCACCTTCAAGTTCTACCTTACGTTCAGCACCAGAGAAGTCTTTCTTGTAAGAAATAAGACTTCCTTTATTAAGCCAAACATGACTGCTATCCGGCAACACGACTTCGATTTTATCGCTACCTGATTTTACAACGATCATCTCATCGCTTGAAAAGTAGTTTTTAAATAGCCAAATAGAGCTTAATACTATTGCTATAGAGGCGGCGATTTTTAAACTCGAAAGGATTATTCTTTTAATTGGCGTTTCCTTTTCACGTTTGGCTTCAATCTTAGATTTAGTTTGACCCCAGGCTTTTTCAGTATTTACCTCATGGCTAGCGGTATATTCAGTTAATTTCCACAGCTTTTCCTGAGCTTTGAATTGAGCTTCATTTTCAGCAGCTGATTCTCGCCAGGTTTGCAGCGCCTCATGCTCACTTAAACTTGCTTTGCCTTGCAAGTACTTAGCTGTAATATCCCAGAAATAATTTTCGTTTTCCATGCCGTTCTATATGAAGACCAGTGAAATAATGACAACCGCTATTAGATCCTAAAAAAAATCATATTAAATATATAACCTGCAACAGAATAAAAAACAGTAATAACACCTTCCGTAAAATCGACAATGCTTTTTTGATATGATTATCAACTGTATTTGGTGATATCTCCAGAAAAGCTGCTATTTCTTTGTGTGACATTTCTTCATATCGACTTAGCAGAAACACCTTCTTACACATTGGAGGTAGGGATTCTATCAACGACAGTACCTGTTGCTCAAGTTCTTTAAATTCCAAATCCTCCTCTAAACTACTCGTTTCCACGGGGTGATTCGGATAAACAGACGTCTTATTTATTTCGCTTCTCCGTGTATTAACACTTACAAAATTCAGTGCCTTGTTTATACATGCTTTGTATAGATAAGCCTCGGGATTTTCAATATCTCGCTTACCCTTATCCCAGAAATTAACAAATACTTCCTGCACGATATCCTCTGCTGCGTCTATGTCGCGGGTTATACGAACTACATGCTTACAAAGAATTTGATAATTTAATTTGAAGATTTGTTCGAAGTCTTTCAATTCCTTTTATAAAGCGCGTTACGTTAAAGCTCAATTATGTAATTTATTATGACATAAGAAAGCTAAGGGCTGGGTAAATGTCGGTCAATCCTGCTGAACAATATTCGCACAATTTACCGACTAAATATAGGTTTTCCTGAATTTAAAAGAAACTTTACAACCAATCTAATAGGGTCCTTTTAAGCGAACCGTATCACTAGCAAGTGTTTCCAAAACATATCCTCCTGAATCAAGTACAGTTTTTGGAAACATGTTCTTCAACACCGGCCAATTCTTTCGATTAACCTGAGTTTGATACAGATACAAAAATCGTAATTGCTTAGCCCCCTGCAAGTGCTTTAAACCCTCTTCTGTGACCTTTGTACCAACAAGATTGAGCGTGTTTAACCTTGTTAAACTTTTGAGCGAAGCCAAACCGGTATCAGTTATTGCTGTGTTGTTTAATTGCAGCACGGTAAGACCAGTACACTCACCTATAATCTTTAGCGAAGCATCATTTATAGGCGTGCCCCCCAGTTTTAACCAAATTAGTTGCTTTTTTAACGGGAGTAGTAAGCGCAGATCGGCGTCTGTGATTCCGGTCGAGGTTACGAAATTAGCCATAAGATAATTGCTGTTTTTTGACACGGGCAAAACTACTACGCCGCGAGAATCAAGAGCTGTTAGTGCTTTATTATCAGCTAACTCAACCGCTTCTCCGGGAATATCAAGCGGCTTTTCTTTCTTTGGTGCGGTGTTTTGTAAGGCTAAGAGATAAGGTTTAACTTTTTCGCTCTGCTTCAGGTCTTTAACCTTTTTATCAAAACTGGCTCCCTCATCAATCCACCACTGTAAAATGGCAATTTGTTTTTCATCGAGTTGTGGTTTTCCTTTTGGAGCCATGTGCTTCTTATTTTCAGCAGGAAGAAGCAGTCTTTTAACCAGTTCACTTTCATTGGCTTTACCAGGAACAATTTCTACACCTTCTTTTCCACCCTTCATCAAAGCTTCAGGACTATCCATCCTAAAACCTCCTTTTTGTTTATTGGGGCCGTGGCAGCTATAACATTTTGTTTGCAGCATCGGCTGAACAACATCCGCGTAAGCATTTGCCTCCTGAACATTTGCGATTGGTTTGATGGTCGTAAGCGTATCAGCGGAAGCTGTAAGTGAAAAACTTAAATAATCAGGGCCATGAGTTAATGAACCTCCTAAGTGGCCGGTGACACTAATCAAAACGAATAAAGCAAGCGTTAATGCTTTATAAGAAACCTTAAACCTGGGATAAGCGATTTGTACATAAAGCAGAATAGAAACACCCAAAACGCCTAATCCCATCCACATATGCCAGTCGATCAAATCGCCATCGTAATCGCCATTGTATGATAATAAATACCCGGTAACACAGGCAGCTAGTGCAGATAAAACGCCAAACATTACAACCACTTGTAACAAGGATTGCGAAATGGAGTAGCTTTTTTTCTGTGATAGCCAGATCAGTAAAATTGCAACGAATAAAACACCAATTGGTAAGTGAACTAGTACTGGATGGAAATGGCCTAAAAATTCTATTATGGACGATAACACGATTAAGGATTATTAAGAACTGTAACGATTACGAAGAAGTTTGAGCATATGAACATTGATAGCCCATTGATCTGCAACAGGTTGGCGTGTATAAGGCAGGGCTGGCATATAATCTACCGGACCAAACTCAGTTAGAAAAGTTATGCCCTTGCCATTCTTCTTCTTCATTTCCACTACCTTATCCCACCATGCCAAATGCCTTTTAACCGCTTGTTCCCATTCAGGGGCACGAGGATCATTAACTTGAGGGCCTTGAGCGTACCCTATTCTTGCATGAATATGATCGGTACGGCTCAATGCAAGATTAACCGTTTCATCCTGTCCTTCCAACAATGATTCACTCACATTACACCAATGCGATAAATCGGCAGTTAGCCTTAACTCTGGATTCTTATTAAGAAATTCTTTGCTTACCGGCGCTGAATATAACATTCTGCCGCGATGTGTTTCGTGGCAAATACGTAAACCCGATTGTTTGGATAAAGAAGTGGTGTAATCTATAAAAGCTTTATTTTCCTGATAAGTAAAAAAATCGCGTCCCGAATGACAATTTATATATAATGGCTTTTGAATCTTGTTAAATGCAGCAGCGTCCATAGCAGACTTGAAACTTTCAAGATTCTCTTTTGCATTACTCTGGTTACCTGCACAAAGGAACCCAACATCTAAACTGTGTTTTTTAAGAGCTGCAAACAATTCTTCCTGCTGCTGAACAGCACCGCCTGGCCACCAAACTTCAATGCCGTCGTAACCCTCTTGCTTTACCTTAGCACAAAAACTATCCATTGTTCCATTATATCCCCAATTGGTGGCAAGGATTTTTAAGTCAAAGTTCTTATCAGGGATGAATGCGGGTTTTAAATCTTCTGCTAATACATCTAGTTTAGTTAGCAATAAGCTAGTGGTTGCTGCAAGAGAAGTCTTGATAAAGGTTCTCCTGCTGTCGGTTTTGGTCATTAATTGGTTAGGTTAGTTTTAACTTACAATATCCTGGATAACTTTTCCTTCAACATCTGTCAATCTGAAAGGCCGTCCCTGGAAATCAAATGTAAACTTTTCGTGGTCAAAACCCAATTGGTTCAAAACAGTTGCTTGAATATCATGAGCAGTTACTTTTCCATT
>DASVRX010000022.1:0-2661 GCA_036388375.1 Pedobacter sp.
CACAAGAAATATGTTTGAATCGAAAGGTATCCAAATGCGTCCTGAGATCCAATTTCTTAAACCTCTTGGGTTTCATGATTATAATGCCCTTCAATTGAATTCTTTTGCTGTTTTGTCCGACAGTGGTACTATATCTGAAGAATCCTCTATACTAAATTTTCCGGCATTGAATCTACGCGAGGCGCATGAGCGTCCCGAAGCTATGGAAGAAGCTGCTGTTATGATGGTAGGCATGAACCCCGAGCGAATACTACAAGGCTTAAGTCAAATTACGACCACCAATCAAAGTGAAAGGGTTTGCAGGCCAGTGGCAGACTATAGCATGCCCAATGTGTCGGAGAAGGTCGTTAGGATTATCATCAGCTATGTAGATTATATTAAACGTGTTGTTTGGAAGGAGCTTTGATGGCATTTCGTAAATTTTGGATTGTTTCTGAACTGTTTTATCCAGATGAAACCTCAACCGGATATATTATGACCCGCTTGGCTAATGACATGTCAACATATCCTGTCCATGTGATTTGCGGTCCGAAAGAATGTGATAGTCTTACATGTAAATCTGACTGGGAATTGCCGTATAAGATACATAGGGTTGAGACAATAAATTTAGATAAAAACAATCCCATAAAGCGTCTCATCAGGTTGATTTTTTTAAGTTCAGGCATGTTCCTCAGAGGTTTTTTTTTGATCCGAAAAAAGGACAACCTACTAATTGTAACAAACCCGGCTTTTATTGTGCCGTTCTATGCACTAATAAGCCGGCTAAAGGGGAGCAAGCTTTTCATCTTAGTTCATGATGTGTTCCCAGAGAACCTTATACCAGCTAATCTTATAAAATCAGATCGAAGCTTTCTTTTTCGAGTTGCCAGAAGCATTTTTAATTGGAGCTATCGGCAGGCAGATCATTTAATAGTGCTTGGCAGGGATATGAAGGATGTTATGGAGAAAAAAGCACCGAACACCTCAATCTCCGTTATAGAAAATTGGGCGGATATTGAAAGAGTCCAGCCAGGTGAGTTTTTAGAAAATCCATTAATTAAGCAATTTCAATTAGAGCAGAAAATCGTATTCACTTTTGCGGGAAATATAGGTAGAGTACAAGGTTTGGAGTTTTTATTCAATGTAATAAAGCAGGTAAGTAATAAAGAAATTCATTTTTTGTTTATAGGGAGCGGAGCTCTTCTTGAGTCACTCAAAAAGGACATAGAGGCTTCAGGGATAAAGTTTGTTACGTTCGCGGGGGCAATGCAGCGCAGCCAGCAAAATACTTTTTTAAATGCTGCGCACTTCGGACTAGTAACTCTCTCTTCCCGTTTATATGGGTTGGGGGTACCATCTAAGTCCTATAATATTATGGCTGCAGGAAAACCTATCCTTTTTATCGGAGATAAAAACACGGAGATAGCCAAAATGGTAATTGAGTCAGACTGTGGCTATGTGTTTGATGAGAATGACGAGGCAAGTTTGGTCAGTTTTTTTAATGAATTGGAGTTTTCAAACCTAGCCAACTTTAAGAAAATGGGCGTTCGGGCAAGGAAGCTAGCCGAGGCAAGATATTCTGAAAAGTATATTTTAGGGAAATTCAAAGATACACTGTTAGGATGAAAACGGCACTGCTTACTGGAGCATCGGGCTTTTTAGGGAAGATAATTTATTCGCATCTCCGAACGTCAATGGTCATTAAAACTGCAGGCAGGCATCCGAAAAGTGATTTTAAATGGGATCTCAGTTCTGGTGAATTTGATTTAAAAGGCGAGTTTGATCTAGTTATCCATTCAGCAGGGAAAGCACATTCCTCCCCTTCTACCGAGGAAGAGCGTGATGATTTTTTTCGGATTAATGTAACTGGAACAACTAATCTTCTCAAGAGTCTTCAACGACTTGATAGGCTTCCTCAATCATTCGTTTTTATCAGTACAATTGCAGTGTACGGATTAGACAAGGGCTCGGAGGTAGATGAGAGTCATCAACTAAATGCTACGGATCCATATGGTTCCAGTAAGATTAAAGCTGAGCGGTTAATCCAAAATTGGTGTACCAAGCATAATATACAATATACAATTTTGAGGCTGCCTCTTATTGCTGGGCCGAATCCACCCGGAAATTTGGGGGCGATGATCAGTGCCATCAAGAAAGGATACTATCTAAATATATCGGGTGGGATGGCAAGGAAGAGTGTAGTTTTAGCTGATGATGTAGCCTCAATAGTTTTGAAAGCAGCAAAATATGGAGGAGTTTATAATCTTACAGATGGCTGTCACCCGTCATTTATAGAACTATCCGAGTTAATAGCAAAACAATTAAAAAAAAACAACCCCAATAATATCCCTAATTGGTTAGCAAAGCTTATGGCGAAGGCTGGAGATATTGTAGGTTCTCAGGCCCCTATCAATTCAGACAAGCTGAAAAAAATCACATCTGATCTTACCTTCGATGATACCAAAGCAAGGAATGTGCTTGGGTGGAATCCAACTCCAGTATTAGAAAGGTTTAGGGTATCCTAATTATTGAGTTGCAAAGAGCTATCTACATATTTAGATTCGATCACAGACAGATCATTATATATCATAGAAAACTTCAACGAGCTTATCCCAAAAGTTATCGCTCCTATAAAAAAGTAAAAAGCTTTATAAAAGGGCCACCTCAATCCCTTTCTCGGTA
>DASVRX010000023.1:0-16372 GCA_036388375.1 Pedobacter sp.
TAAACTCGCAGTCTTTAATGAGTTTGGCAATTTGTTTTTTGCTTTCTTCAGTTATGCCCGGAAGGCTGATACACTTTTGAAAGTGTTGTAAAGCGTTGATATAGTCACCGGTATTTAATTCGCTGTCAGCCAAACCATAAATTGTACGTGAGTGAAATCCCGGATCAATTTGTAACACCTTTTGGTAATTGATTTTGGCTTGCTGATATCTTTTTTGGGATCGATGCAAATCGCCCAATTGCTGATACGCGGCTGCAAAGTTGGGATCAGCTTTTACAGCGTCGGTAAACTCGGCTAATGCTTTGTCGTACAAATTGTAAGAAAGTGAAGCGCGGCCTTGATCGTAGAATTTTTGAGCTTTGGTATTAGTTGATCTAATATCTTTTTGTCCGTATGCTAAAACCGAGGCGCAGCAAAATAAGAGCACTAAAATTTTCCTCATGAACCACGTTATTCGGTATATAACGAAGGAAGTTACGGAATATTTAAAAACTTATGAGTTTGCAAGGAGATTTCCCATTTTGGGTTTGCCATTACGTATTCAATAATCAATGGCGTGATTTCTTTAGACTTCGACCATTCGGGCTGCAGGTATAATTTGCAACCTTCTGCTACAAGCTCAGCATGCTTTTCAGCAAATTCAAAATCGCTTTTGTTAAATACGATAACCTTTAGCTCACCGGCAACTTTGCTAATCGCAGGTAACGGAGCTTTGAACTTTTTCGGAGACAGGCAAATCCAATCCCAGCTTCCCGAAAGGGGATATGCACCTGATGTTTCTATAAAGGTTTTAATACCGCGTGATTGGAGTTGCTGTGTTAAATAATCGAGGTTATAGATGAGTGGTTCGCCACCGGTAATTACAACAGCTTTCCCCGGATATTTTTCTGCATTTTGAACAATAGTATCTGCAGAGGTCAAAGGATGAATATCTGCATTCCAACTTTCTTTTACATCACACCAATGACAACCTACATCACATCCGCCTAAGCGTATAAAGTAAGCAGCTTTACCTGTGTTAAATCCTTCTCCCTGTATCGTGTAAAACTCCTCCATTAAAGGAAGTAAAGTTCCGTCTTCTGGTACTTGATGCGACATTTCTTAAATTGGCTGCAAACTTACATAAAATTTGGCCGTTCTATTCATGGAAACCCCATAGAAGAAGTGACTTCAGTGCTTAATACAATACTATTTGATGAGATGGTTCAAACTGTTTAATTCTGAAATATTAAAAGATCAAGACTTTATAAAAGCAGTTACAGTAAACGGAAAAAAGCTTTGCTCCGTGAAAACTGGCGCCGAGTTTTTCTTGACACAAGCTTATTGTCCGCATGCAGGGGCTGGCTTAAGTGGCGGCTGGTGTAAAAACGGGAAATTGGTATGTCCTTTTCATCGATACGAATACGATTTACATACTGGAAGAGGTGCTGATGGTCAGGGTGATTATATCAATATTTATCCTACGGAAGTAAGGGAAGATGGAATTTATGTAGGCCTTCCTGAAACTTTTGAGTTTTTCAAAAAGATTTTCAAATAAGTATTTAGCAATCAATATTGAATTGCCATTGTTATTAATACATGACTATCCTTGAAATTGATAAATTGACCCGTGACTTTTACGAATGCATTTGTTTCAATGCTGAACATTATCCGAAATATGACCGCTTGCAGGAGCTTTTCTATGGCGATGGTAAATTGATAAACGGTAATTTCGACCAGCCATTGGAATTTACCGTTCAAAGCTACATTCAAGCTATAATGCACCAAATTGATGATGGGAATGCAGTATTTTTTTCTCAACAGGAAATATCAGATGTTACAGAGGTGTTTGGAAAAACAGCTCAACGAATCAGCGTTTACGAATATTCCTCTGATTCTGAAAATTCGAAACCGTGGAAGCGTGGTGTAAACTATATTCAATACATTTTTATTAATGGCAGCTGGAAAATTGTTTCGATGTTATGGAATGACGAGAAAGATGAACTGGTAATTCCGGAGAGTTATTTGGTGTAAAGGCTATTTAAAGATTGTCTAAAATCTGACTATTTAACACTTCCATTGGCGAAGTGCTATCGCTTTCGTACTGAAAGTTTACGCATAGAATGGCAGAAATCTTTCAGTATTTTCTTTCAAAGTAGGGGTAACCTCATTTAATGTCTCTCCATTAATGACTTTCCGATATAAGATTAAATACCGCTCTGTCATTAATTTTGAGTTGAAGTTCTTTACGGCATAACTATGACAGGTACTCGAATCAAATTCATTCGATTTAATTTTATTAATAAGTTCTGATCTGGATGCCGATAAAAAGCCTACTTCTTCTGTTACAAGTTCCGGTAAAGATCCATAAGGAGTGCCAAATACCGGACAACCAAAGTATAAACTTTCGATAACAGCCAATCCAAATGGTTCATTCCATAGTACAGGGAAGATCAAGCCTTTCGAGTGTCTTAACAAATCATGTTTCTCTTCACCACCAACTAAGCCCCTGAATTTAATATTTAGATACGGCGTAAACCTAAAACCCATTTTAAAGTTTAGTCGCGTCCCACCAAGAACCACCAGCTTCTCTTTGGTTTTATTTATTACTTCTATTGCGCCTCGTAAATTTTTCACTCGCCAAGCCGCATTGGCAAGGAAGTGATAATACCTTCTTTCATTTTCAAGCCCTGGTTCGCCATAGTCCTCAAAGTCCAATCCGTTGTGAACGTAAACTTCACTTGCATGTCGTAACGCATGGTTTTTAGAAACGAAAACACAATTCATTGGTAACCTTACACCCATTGGTACATTTCCGTGTAAGGTTGTAATTGTAGGATATCCCATTTCTTCGCCGGTAGGGAAGTGCATATGTATTATATCCACATTTGCAGGAATTTGCTCTTGCAGAGATATTACAGGATTATAAGTGAGAACCTCTGCAAAGTCACAAACCGACCCATCGGCCACTAAGTAAGTAACCCGGTGCCCCTGCTTAACCAACTCTTTTCCCAGCCACCAGATAACACGTTCGGTTCCCCCATATTTGAAAGCAGGTATTCGCGTGTTGTTTACAATCAGGATGTGCATTGGTTTTTTATTTTAACAATTAATTTATATTTCGTTAATTTGCGACGAATTATGAGCTTTCAAATAAATCGTTTTTTAAACAATAATTTTAAACTATTTAAAGTTTATTTGTTTTTCCTTGCGATATTCACCTTATTTCGAACATGGTTCTTAATCAGGCTGGGTGATTCGAGCTTGTTTTTACTTCCAGGAGATGTATCAATGGCCTTTCTAAGAGGTTTGCAGTACGATACAATGGTTATTTGCTACCTCTTGATTATTCCTTTTCTAATTTATTTTGTTGACTTATTTCTAAGTAAAGACAATTTTTTAATTAAATGCGGGCCGTTTATAAAATGGTATTGTCTAACTGTTCTGGCTCTGGCTTTAGTGGTTCTCTTCATAGATCAGTATTACTACAACTATTTTCAAACACATATAAGCGTTATAATCTTCGGTTTGGCCGATGATGATTCGCAAACCGTAATGAGTTCGGTTTGGGCAGACTATCCAATATTCAGGCTGGCAATAGTTTGGATTGGGACATTAATTGGATTCCATTACTATTTCAGAAAGCTTTCCACTAGTCAGGAATTACATTTTTCACTTCCTAAAATCGCAAAACCGATCAGCATTGCGACTGTTGCGGCTTTGTATCTTGTGGGCCTAAGAGGTACGGCTGGTACGCTACCACTTGAGATGCATGATTCGCAGGTATCAGAAAATAAGTTCGTTAACTTCTTAACTGTAAACGGAATTTATGCGTTCAAACAGTCATACAATGAGCGTAAGAAAAGTGAAAATGTAATCGAAAATCATCTGGAACAGCTTCGCGAGTTGGGGTATCAAAGTCCTGTTGCTGCTGCCCAGGATTATTTCGCTGGTGAGTCGACAGGTCAGATTTCTCAGTCCGAAGCATTCGAAAAGCTTTTCAAAACCACGCCTAAAAACCCTTTGCTGGAAAAAAATAGACCAAACGTGGTATTTGTGTTCATGGAAAGCATGAGTAATTACAACATGAACTTCGACTCTAAACAGATGAATCTTCTGGGAAGTTTAAGAAAGCATGTTCAATCAGATATTGTGTTCAGGAATTTCGTATCAAGTGGAAATATAACTATTCAAAGCCTTGAATATTTGATGGTAAACTCACCTGTTAGTTTATCACAGACAAAATACCGCTCGGCGGAGTTACCATCATCAGTTGCAATACCATTCAAAAATTCGGGATACGAAACCGGCTTTGTTACTGGTGGTAAAGTCAATTGGCGTGGAATGGATTCATTTGCTACCCGGCAAAAGTTCGACAAAGTGAAAGGCATGGCCGACATACAAAAATCCATCAAGAAATCTCAAGCTAATAAATGGGGAGTTTACGATGAGTATTTGTTTGACTATGTCTTCAATGAAATTTCGGAACAAAAGTCGCAACCGAAGTTCTTTTTTGTTCAAACTACTACCAATCATACTCCATTCGAATTGCCAAGTAATTATAAACCTTCTAAAATCGTAATCCCCGACAGCTTGAAAGAAGTTTTATTGGTGAATGAAGAATTAGCTGTTAAAAACTTAAATGCTTATCAGTATGCTAATAATTGCTTAGGCAATTTTCTTGATAAAATAAAAAATTCCCCGCTTGGTGAAAATACTATTGTAGTGGTTACCGGTGATCACAACAATCTTATGTTGTTTGATTTCGACGAAGCTCATCAATTGCAACAACGCGGAGTGCCATTGTATCTATATATACCTGAGAAATATAAGCCTACGGCCAAAGTAGATGTTACAAGGTTTGGATCTCACAAGGATATTTTTCCTACTATTTTTAACCTGGCGTTATCAAACTCAAAATATTTCACCCTTGGAAATAATCTACTTGAAACTGGTGCAAGTAATGAACAATTCTACGGAGTGAATATTGGTTCAAGCACCTCATTTAGCGCAGATGCGGCTGTGAATTTTAGCAGTTCAACTTTGTATAAATGGAACCAGACTACTCAAACAAAATCACTTACCCGGGTTCCTAAATCTGAGGAGGCTTCAACACTTCTAAAGCGTTCTAAATCCAATTACGCCTTATCAATGTTCTATATCCTAGATCAAATTGAAAAGACCGAAAGGAAGCCGGCAAGCAAAAACGTTGCTCAGCTATAGATTTCTTTTTTAGCTGAAGCCAGAGTATTTTTAAGCAAGCCTATTATCGTCATTAAGCCTACCCCGCCAGGTACAGGAGTAATCCACGAAGCCTTTGGTTCTACATTCTCAAAATCCACGTCGCCGTAAAGTTTATAGCCTGATTTAGTTACAGCAGACGTTTCGCGATTAATTCCTACATCAATGATTACTGCGCCTTCTTTAACCATTTCTGCGGTGATGAAGTTCTTTTTACCAATAGCAGCTACTATAATATCTGCGGACCGTACAACCTCTTCTAAGTTCTTTGTTTTGCTGTGCGTAAGTGTAACTGTGCAATTGCCTGGGAAAGCATTACGAGCCATTAGAACACTCATTGGGCTGCCAACAATGTTGCTTCGCCCAACCACCACGCAGTGTTTGCCTGAAGTTTCAATTTTATATTCTTCCAGCATTAGAAGTATCCCGTAAGGAGTGGCAGGGATAAAGCAGGGGAGGTTACGCATCATTCTTCCGAGATTGATCGGGTGGAAACCATCTACATCCTTACGGTGATCAATTTTCTCAGTTACCTTTTCCGGATCGATGTGTTTAGGAAGTGGAAGTTGGACAATCAATCCATCTACATCTACATCGTTATTGATCTCTCCAATCTTAGCAAGCAGCTCGGCTTCGGTTACCGATTCATCATAGCGAAAAAGCGACGACTTAAATCCAACCTTCTCACAGTTTTTCATTTTGCTGGCAACATACGTTTCGCTGCCGCCGTCGCTGCCAACAAGTATTGCAACAAGGTGAGGCTTACGGCCCGTCTTAGCTAATATTTCGGCTGCTTCGGCTGCTATTTCTGTTTTAAGTTTCTCTGATACGTATTTTCCGTCTAATAACATAAGGCCCCCTAACCCCCTAAAGGGGGGATTGCAACGAGCTTTAGCTGGTTGCGATTAATTTTTTGGTTTATAATTTTCCCACCGCTAGGTTTGCAAACTAAGCTAGTAACTACTGTTTTTTACTTATATATTCACACCATACCGCACCCCCTTCAGGGGGGGCGGGGGGCTAATCCAGCTTTAACACCGCCATAAACGCCGATTGCGGAATCTCTACGTTTCCAACCTGGCGCATCCGTTTTTTACCTTTCTTCTGTTTCTCGAGTAATTTCCGTTTACGGGATATATCACCACCGTAACATTTAGCTGTAACATCTTTACGCAATGCCTTAACAGTCTCCCGGGCTATAATCTTTGCGCCAATTGAGGCTTGAATGATAATCTCAAATTGCTGACGAGGGATGAGTTCTCTTAACTTTTCGCAAATTCGTTTACCAAAATCGTAAGAATTAGTGCGGTGAATTAATGATGAAAGCGCATCAACAGGTTCGGCGTTTAACCTGATATCCAGGCGCACTAAGTCAGATCTCCGATAACCTATCTGATGATAATCAAACGATGCATAACCTTTAGAAATAGTCTTTAACCTGTCGTAAAAATCAAATACTATTTCACCCATAGGCATCTCGAAAACCAGCTCAACTCTATCAGAAGTAAGGTATGATTGATTTGCAATAATTCCCCTTTTTTGAATACAAAGCGACATAACCGGGCCCACAAACTCGGACTTAGTTATAATATTTGCCTTTATATAAGGCTCCTCGACAAAATCAATCTTGGATGGATCAGGCAGATCGGAAGGGTTATTAACCAGAATTTCCTCACCCCGGGTTGTAAATGCTTTGTACGAAACGTTGGGGACGGTTGTAATAACCGTCATATCAAACTCGCGCTCCAAACGTTCCTGGATAATTTCCATGTGCAGCATTCCCAGGAAACCGCAACGGAAACCAAAACCTAAGGCAGCAGAAGATTCAGGTTCAAAAACAATGGACGCATCGTTCAACTGCAACTTGTGCATGCTTTCGCGAAGCTCTTCAAACTCATCTGTATCTACCGGATAGATACCGGCGAATACCATCGGTTTCACCTCTTCAAATCCCTGAATCGCTTCTTTGCTCGGTTTGTCCTTATGTGTTATGGTATCACCAACTTTTACTTCCCGGGCTTCCTTAATGCCTGAAATAATGTAGCCGACATCGCCGGTTTTGATCACGTCTTTAGGCACTTGATGAAGTTTCAAAGTGCCAACTTCATCAGCAATGTATTCTTTTCCGGTAGCCACAAACTTCACTTTATCGCCTTTGCGAATTTCGCCATGCACCACTTTAAAATAGGCTACAATCCCTCTAAAAGAGTTATATACCGAATCAAAAATTAAGGCTTGTAATTCACCATCAGGATTGCCTTTCGGCGGATGAACTCTTTCGATGATGGCTCTTAAAATATCGTAAACACCCATACCGGTTTTACCGGATGCAGGTATGATTTCTTCGCGTTTGCAGCCAATTAATTCAACGATCTGGTCTTTAACTTCTTCGGGCATTGCTCCCGGAAGATCCATTTTGTTTAGAATAGGAATGATTTCCAGATCCTGTTCAAGCGCGAGGTATAAGTTTGAAATAGTTTGCGCCTGAATGCCTTGTGCGGCATCAACGATTAATAAAGCGCCCTCGCATGCAGCGATAGAACGCGACACTTCGTATGAAAAATCAACGTGACCAGGTGTGTCGATGAGGTTTAAAATATAGTCCTGCCCGTCCAACTGATAATTCATCTGAATAGCATGACTTTTAATGGTAATCCCACGTTCACGCTCTAAATCCATATCGTCGAGCAGTTGAGCTTGGGATTCCCGCTGTGTAATGGTGTTGGTATATTCTAATAACCGATCAGCTAAAGTGCTCTTACCGTGATCGATGTGTGCTATTATGCAAAAATTACGAATGTGCTTCATTGAGCCGCAAAGATAGTTTTTTGAAAGGATATTTGTGGCCTCGTCAAAAATTGATGCGGTAAAAATTAAGGCATTTGCTCTCAAACTAATATTCGACAAACACTTTCAAGTTTTATTGCTAAACCTTTACATTAGGGAAATTAAAAATAATATTAGAGAGAGATGCTTGTTATCAAAAGTCACCAGGAATTCGCAGATTATTTAGGAAAGGAATTGGGCGTATCGAACTGGCATACAATCACCCAGGAACAGATAAATTTATTTTCAAATGCTACACTGGATCATCAATGGATTCACACTGATGTTGAACGTGCTGAAACTGAGGGGCCATTTAAAGCAACAATCGCTCACGGTTATCTAACATTATCATTAATTCCCTTTTTATGGAAGCAGGTGATTGATATTCAAAATCTCAAAATGGAAATTAATTATGGAATCGAGAGCCTCAGATTTGCACAGCCTGTGATAGTTAATAGCAAGGTTCGGCTTAAAGTAAAACTGTCTGATATTATCAATCTACGTGGAGTTACAAAGGCTACCATTGGGGCAATTCTTGAAATTGAGGGCCAGAAGAAACCGGCTTTCACAGCAGAGACTGTATTTTTATATCATTTTATTGACTAACAAATGAGTAATCGGTATCTATCCAAATTAATACTCGTACTCGTTTTATCGTTTTCAATACTTGGATGTAAGCAAAAAAACACCGGAACCCCAACCGTTGGCTTTGTAGATGCCTTTGAAGATGAAACCATCGCGCAAGCCAGATCTGGTTTTACCGAAGCTCTTGCAAAGAACGGGTTTGATGAAAAGAATGAGACTGTAAAAATTGATTACAGAAATGCTCAGGGTGATATTCCTACTTTGACACAAATCGTTAACTATTTTATTTCCGAAAAGGTTGATTTATTAGCCACCTGCACTACGCTTTCTACTATCACAGCACTACAAAAAACTAAGGACATTCCTGTTTTTATGATGGTCTCTCCAACACCAGAACGAATGAAGGTGATTGATAAGCAAGGCACAGCACCAGCAAATTTACATGGCGTGGCCGAAGAATTAGCATATATCGATACCTCCTTTGCTTTTATAGCGCAGTTTATAAAACCTAAAGGACAGCAATTAATAGTTGGGATGATCTATAATCAGTCTGAGCCTCAGTCCGTTGATGCTTTGAACAGAATTAAAGGCATGGCAGCTAAAATGAATATTAAGATCGAAGCCCTGCCATTAAATAACTCAGGCGAAGCGCAATTAGTAACACAATCTTTATTAGCAAAAGGGGTTGATGCCTTTTTTGCAAACCCTGATAATGCTGTTTTCGCATCATTCGAAACGATCCTGAAAAACTGCAACAAAATGAATGTTCCGATTTTTACCAGTGAATCTGGCTTGGTTAAGCGCGGTGCTTTGGTGGCTTTCGGTGCTGACATTTATAAATGGGGATACCAGGCAGGGGAGCAGGCTGCTAAGTTTTTAAAAACCCGCAAGGCCGATGATTTAGATTGGGAAATTGTGAAGGAACGCGTTCGGGTATACAATCCGGAAGTTTCAAAAAGGTATAGCATTTCAATCCCTTCAGATTTCAAAGCTGTGAAGTAATGGATTTTTATCTTACCGCGGTTCTTCAGGCATTTTGTTTCTCAGCACTAGTTTTAGGAATTTTCATTTCGATGAAAATCTTTAACATACCGGACATAACGACGGATGGAAGCTTCACATTAGGCGGTTCGATAACTGCGGTATTACTTGTGAAGGAAGTTCCGGTATCGGTTGCATTACCATTAGTGATGCTGGCAGGTGCTCTGGCAGGTGCCTTAACGGGCATCATTCATACCAAACTTAAGATCAATCCACTTTTAGCAGGTATTTTAGTGATGACTGCATTGTACTCGATTAACTTAACATTAATGGGCCGGTCGAATATTCCATTATTAAGTTTTGATACCGTATTTAGCAGCATTACCTGGTTTCAAAATCTCAATCAAAATAACTTAATTGTATTGCTTGTATTTGTAGCGACTTCTATTGTAGTAATTGGTTATATTTTGAAAACTGATTTTGGCCTTGCGATGCGAGCCACCGGAAATAGCGAAACTATGGTGCGAGCATTGGGCGTAAACACCGACGGGATGAAAATCATTGGTCTGGCTTTGGCCAACTGCCTCACGGCAACAAGCGGTTTTTTAATTACCCAGCTACAAGGTTTTGCGGATATTAATATGGGCATTGGAATTGTAATTGTTGGTCTCGGCTCTGTGATAATAGGAGAGACGCTCATTAATTTTTTCAAAATAAAATCCATTTGGAGCAGCTTGATACTGGTCATTACAGGTGCAGTTCTTTTTCAATTGGTTCTGGCCCTTACATTGAGTATGGGAGTTGATGCCAGCTTATTAAAGCTTTTAACAGCATTATTTGTGCTTTTGATTGTAAGTTTACCGCGCTTGATGGGGCTTAAAACGCTTCGACATGCTTAAAGTGTTCGAAGATTCTGACTTTCCACTACTTGAAAGCTGGATTACAGACGCTGATTTGCTTTTGCAGTTCTCAGGAACTGATTTCAACTACCCAATCACACTATCGCAATTGATTGATTACAAGTTTCTTTATCCCGAAAGGAAATTCTATATTGGTTATACTCCTGAAAACATACCTTTTGCTTTCGGAGAGATTATACCTCAAAACAACAGTATTCCAAGATTAGGTCGCGTTTTGATAGGCGACCCAAGTTTGCGTGGAAGAGGGCATGGCAAATATTTCACCCAATTACTTGTTGACGAATGTAAATTAAGGTTTAGCACCTCCGTAGTTGAACTGCTGGTGTGGAATGAAAATAAGGCTGCTATTAATTGTTATCGAGCCATTGGCTTCGTTTACTGTGCCGAAAAGGAAAAAACGTTAGTAGTAAATAACAGAAGTTTCGATATCCACCGGATGACTTATACTTTCAGCAAATGATAAGAATCAGTAATCTACAAAGAACCTTCAACTCTGGTGATGTAAATGAAGTTAAGGCCTTGAAAAATGTGAACTTAACGATCAATGGTGGGGAATTTGTAGTCATCGTGGGTGCTAATGGTTCGGGTAAATCTACTTTGTTGAATTGCTTAGCGGGCAGCGTTTTTCCAAGTTCGGGGGAAATTTTTATTGATGAAAATAATGTTACCCGCCTGCCGGAGTATAAACGAAGCAAATGGATCGCAAGGGTTTTTCAAAATCCGCTAAGCGGCACAGCACCTGATCTGACTATACTCGAAAATTTCAGACTGGCTGCATTGCGAACGAATACCAGGAATCTGAGCATAGGCATTACTGAAAATTTCAAGTTGATTGTGAAGGAAAGAGTAGCTATGCTGCGCATGGGGCTTGAAGACAAAATCAATCAACCGATAGGAGATTTATCAGGAGGGCAGCGCCAGGCTTTGACTTTGCTTATGGCTGTAATGGATGATGTAAAACTCTTGCTTTTAGATGAGCCTACCGCAGCACTGGACCCGAAATCAGCGGAAACTGTTATGAAAACAGCGGCTAAACTTATCTCAGATTATCAGCTTACAGCCATTTTGATTACTCACAATATGAAAGAAGCTTTCACTTACGGCAATAGAATTATTCAAATGTATGAAGGTGAAATTAAGCGCGACCTTAACAGTGCTGAAAAAACTGCGCTGACTCATACCGATTTGTATGACTGGTTTATGTAGTTAATATGCGATAGAATTATAATCATAAAATTATGCAAGAAATTAAACCCATTAACATTCTAGAAAAATTCTCATTATTCGAAAAGCAATGGACACCACATATAATTGGAGAACTCAATGGTCAGTATGTAAAGCTTTGCAAGCTTAAAGATGAGTTCGTTTGGCATAGCCATGATAATGAAGACGAACTTTTTATGGTGTTTAAGGGAACACTATTGATGGATTTTAGGGATGGTAGAACAGTTGAAGTTAAATAAGGTGAAATTTTAATTGTACCAAAGGGTGTTGAACATCGACCTCATACTAACGGTGAAGTTGTATTTAATTTACTTTTTGAACCGAAGGGCACTTTACACACAGGTACTGTTGAAAGCGAGTTAACGGTCAAAGAATTAGGGTGGATTTAATACAGGCGATTTAACTTCAGTATTATTTTAATAATACGGATTCAGAAACTTGTCTGAGCGATAACTATTCGCTGGCAGGATTATTTAAATTCTGGGATTAAAAATGAAGAAGTAAGTGCTACAAATACCCATCTATCACACTCTTCAGTTGAACTGCAGGCACAACACCAGATTGCCTCCACTTTACCTCTCCTTTTTTAAAGAGAATAAGTGTAGGCACACTTTGAACATTATAAAGACTTGCTGCCGCAGGATTTTTATCAATGTCAATCTTGACAATTGTCGTTTTCTCGCCCAGCATCTTCTTTACATCCTGGAGTATAGGCGCCATAGTTTTACACGGTCCGCACCATTCTGCAGAAAAGTCCACCAAAACCGGCTTCTCCGAATTTATAAGTGCTTTGAAGTTTCCCATGTTGAACTAACAGTAGAGTATCAAATTCGTTTAAAAAATAAAATGGTTTATAATGTAAAGAAAGGTGCCCGATTAACTAAAGTTGGTTTTATCCTGCCATCAAAAGGAGATAGCGATATTTGGTTACTCTTCGGCTTGGTAGGTAACGTACGAGGCTGACTAAAAATTTAAAACAAGCTTTTAAATTTTCCTGTTAGCAGGAAAACATCATTATGAAACGTTTCAAAATCTCCTATCAGATTAAAGGCGAAGATTTCGAGCTATATGCCGAACCGATGGATGATAACCATCGCATGTATTCTTTAGAACGACAACTGATGGATCCACATCCTTTATTGATTGAACACGATGGCAACACCTGGAAAGTTACGTCACAAGATAGTTGGGGTTTAGAACCGGAAGAAGTTACAAGGCTTGGAGATTATCTTGAAAGCGAATATCCAAACCGGCCGCAGGAGTAACCCAAGTTTATTTATTACTCATAAAAATAAACCCGTTTCACACGCTCGGAGATTCCGGTTAAAACCTCGTAAGGGATGGTGTCTATTTGATTGGCGATATCTTCAACCCGGATAACATCATTAAATACAATCACTTCATCACCTTCTTTGGCCTTGATTCCGGTTATATCCAACATACACATATCCATACAAATATTTCCAATTGTTGGTGCTTCAGTACCGTTCACTAGCATTTTGCCATTGCCGTTTCCTAATTTTCGGCTGTAGCCATCTGCATAGCCAATTTTTACGACAGCCACCTTCCCGCCCTCAGGCAAAACGCCTTTGCGATTGTAGCCCACTGTGTCGCCGGGACTTAGTGTTTTTATTTGAGATATACTGGTTTTTAGCGTAGTAACCGTTTGAAGCGGCGATTTTTTATGTTTAAACGCATTATCAATCCCGTAAAGGCCAATACCTAAACGCACCATATCAAACTGTGCCTCAGGTATACGGCTAATGCCGGATGTATTTGCAATGTGCCTTAAAAAACTATAGCCAACCGCCTGTTCAATCTGATGTGTCATCTCGTTAAATGTGGAAATTTGTTGCTGAGTAAATTCATCCGATTCCGGATCTTCGCTCGCCACCAAATGAGAAAACACACTCGTTATTTTTATTGCCTCGCAATTGGTAATCTCCTTTAATAAAGCTTCCAAATCTGACGGGAGAAATCCCAGACGATGCATGCCTGTATCGAGTTTAAGGTGTACCGGATAGTTCTCTTTATTCTTACGGTTTAGTGTTTCAATAAAATCTTTCAAAATTCTGAAGCTGTAAATTTCGGGCTCGAGGGAGTGTTCTACCATCACGTCAAAAGCCATCACATCCGGGTTCATCACCAAAATCGGAAGTGTGATGCCCGCTTTTCTAAGCGTTACGCCTTCATCCGCGTAAGCGACAGCAAGCCAATCTATTTTGTTGAATTGTAGAAGATTCGCTATCTCAAAACTTCCGCTTCCGTAAGAAAATGCTTTAACCATCACCATGAGTTTGGTGCCTTGATTTAAAAGCGATTTATAGTAATTCAGATTATGCTCAAGGGCGTTTAAGTTTATTTCGAGCAGCGTTTCGTGTACTTTTTTTGTTAGAACAGTACTTATTTGCTCAAAGCTAAAAGATCTGGCTCCTTTTATTAAAACCGTCTCTCCAAGTAATTTAAGGGTATCGATCTGCTGAATCAATTCATCTGTACTTTTAAAGAAAGACGAGTCGGGTTTGAACTTTTCTGAATGCTTGCTAATCTCTTCGCCCACGCCGATAAACCTGTCTACGTTTTTATTTTCAAGCAACTTGGCTACCTGGGTATAAAGCGAGTCAGCATCGAGGCCCGCTTCGGGTATATCTGATAAAATTAGTGAGCGTTTTAAATGCTGATTCTGTTGTTTCAAAAAATCGAGTGCAATTGCCAGCGAGGAAATGTCGAGACTGTAAGAATCGTCTATAATGGAGCAATTATTGATGCCGTCTTTTAACTCAAGCCTCATTTTAATGGGCTGGAGTTTCTCCAGTCTGATGTCGGCATCTTGGGGCAAATAACCTAACGCTAAAATGGTAGCCCAACAGCAAATAGCATTTTCAACCGATGCCGCATCAATAAAAGGCACTACGCATTGCACGTCAGTTTCTTTGTACTTCCCCCGGATGAAAAGGTACTTGTTTTCCAAAATTTCATCGTCGATTAATCTCAAATCGGCATCTTCATCCCAAGACCAGGTAAACTTTTCTTTGCCCGGAATTTCGCCCAGATAACCTTTAAGGTACTTAGGCGAGTAAATAAACAGGTCGGTATTGTTAAAGAGTAAAAGCTTTTCCCTGATTTTCTCCTCACGGTCGGCAAAGCCTTCGTTATGCGCTTCACCAATATTGGTGAGAATGCCAATGGTGGGCTGAATGACCCGCGACAAGTTTATCATTTCGCCGGTATGCGATACCCCGGCTTCAAATATCGCCATCGAGTGACCATCGTTCATCTCCCAAACGGACAGTGGCACCCCAAGTTGCGAATTATAACTTTTCGGACTCCGTACAATATTTTTCTCTGGTGCGAGCAGCTGATACAGCCATTCTTTCACAACAGTCTTACCATTGCTTCCTGTAATGGCGATTACGGGATATTCGAATTGCTTTCGGTGCCATGCGGTAAGTGAGTGGAGCGCTTGCAAAGTATCTTTGACGAGAAGTATATTCGTACCCGGATGGTTAATTACAACAGCCGACTCATCAGAAATTACAAAGTTTCTGATTCCCTGATCGTAAACATCCTGTAGAAACTGATGTCCATCGCGGCGACTTTTTATAGCGAAAAATAAGGTGTGTTTTACATCGGTAAGTTTCCGGCTGTCGAAGCCCAGTATCCTGATTGTTGCATCGGGTGCTTGTAAAGTGCCTTCGGCATTCACAACTTCTTTAAGTTCGGTAACCGGATAAAATTTGTTTGACATAAGAGCACTAATTTCTATAAATTTTTATGATTTGATTGATATTTTTACGAATTGATAAGTTGATGGAGCCTGAAAAAACCGGTAAAAAGATTCTTGATAAAAAATCAGCACAGTCCAAGCTGGAACATTATTGCGCTTACCAGGAACGTTCGCAGCAAGAGGTACGTGATAAACTATATAGCTACGGTTTGCATGCAGCGGAGGTTGAAGAGGTGATTTCGGAATTGATCAGTTCTAATTATTTGAATGAAGCGCGCTTCGCATTTGCTTACACACTTGGAAAGTTCCGGATTAAACATTGGGGGAAGATCAAAATAAAACAGGGCTTGAAACTAAAAAGGGTAGGAGATAACCTGATTAAAAAAGCACTCAATCAAATTGATCCTACCGATTATGAACAGGCCCTAAAATCGTTAATGGAAAAAAAAGCGGCTTTATTTAAAGAGAAAGACAGTTTTAAACGTCAGCAAAAGCTGATGCTGTATGGTATTTCAAAAGGATACGAAAGAGACCTGGTTTTTGATTGCCTGAATTCCAATGGTTTATTGAAAAACTGAAAAAAACTTTAATATTTTGTTGACACGGATGCTTTTCTGTCTATATTTGCATTCACAAAAAACAGGTAGCTTATTAAAATGCCGCCTGTGATATGTAAATCCAACGCGAAAGTAGCTCAGTTGGTAGAGCACGACCTTGCCAAGGTCGGGGTCGCGAGTTCGAATCTCGTCTTTCGCTCCAAATCCCTTCAGCCCGAAGGGATTTATTTTTAAAGGTAAACACCTGCTCAGATGGTGGAACTGGTAGACACGCAGGACTTAAAATCCTGTTCCCGTTAAAGGAGTGCGGGTTCGATTCCCGCTCTGAGTAC
>DASVRX010000024.1:0-4285 GCA_036388375.1 Pedobacter sp.
AAAAGACCAGCACCTTTTTGTACACCGTTTACAAGGAGATGAGGGCGCTAGTATTGAATTTGACAATGTATTGTTAGCTGCTAATGGTAGTGATTTCAAAGTAGGTGCTGATGCACTGAAAGGCGCTAAGGTTTCTGCTAAAATCGTGTCTCATTTAAAAGGTGATAAAGTAATCGTTTTCAAGAAAAAACGTAGAAAAGGTTACAAAAAGAGAAATGGTCACCGCCAGCAGTTCACTAAAATCGAAATCACAGGGATTTCTTTGAAATAAGGTAAAAGGTTAAAGCGGAAAGGTAAAAGCTTTACCGGGATGCGTAAAAAAGTTTAACAATAATTGGGTTTCCCGATTTAAAAGATAAAATACAATGGCACACAAAAAAGGAGCCGGTAGTTCCAGAAACGGTAGAGAGTCGCATAGCAAACGTCTGGGAATTAAAATTTTTGGTGGTCAGTTAGCAATTGCTGGGAACATCATTGTTCGTCAGCGTGGTACTAAACACCATCCTGATAAAAACGTAGGGATTGGAAAAGATCATACTTTATTTGCTTTAACTCATGGAACTGTTGTTTTCAGAAAGAAAGCGGATAACAAATCTTATGTGTCTATTCTTCCTTTAGAACCAGAAGATATTCGCGAAGTAGTTACTCCGATTGTTGCTGCACCAGTTTTGGAAGACGCTGCACCGGTTGAAACAGAGCCAACAGCTAAAGCTCCAAAGAAGGTTAAGGAAGCTGATGCTGCTGAAGCAGAGGCTGCACCTGCTGAATAAGATTAAGTTTAAGGACTTGAGAAGCTCTGCATTAGCAGGGCTTTTTTTGTGTTTGGGTTTTCGAATGATTCGTTTGTTTATTTAGAGGCCTATTTAAAGACGTTGGCAAATGGAAAATGAAATCGTAAAATATCTCTCAAGATACATCCCTGTCACAAAAGAATTGGAGGAGGCAATCGTTCAAAGCGGATTCATTAAATTCTTTAAAAGAGGCACCGTTTTACTTGAAGCAGGCAAGCCATCGAATGAATGCTATTTTGTTATCAAGGGGTGTGTAAGAAGTTATTGCTTCAAAGACGGCGAAGAGAAGACCACGGAATTTTATACCGAAGAACAAGCGATCACGGTTTCTGTGTATGGCAAGAATAAACCATCTGACTTTTATCTTGAGTGTATTGAGGATGCCATCGTGGGAGTGGGGAATCCGGAACTTGAGGATGAAATGTATCGGAAGTTTCCTGAGTTAGAATCCCTTAATCGCGTTTTGGGTGAGGCTATTATGGCGAAGTACACTGAGGCGTTTGCGGAATTCAAAATGGCTTCGCCTATGGAGCGATACCTGAACTTTTTAAAAACCAGACCGGATTTAAACCAGAGAGTTCCGCAGCATCAAATAGCTAGTTATTTGGGGATGAAGCCAGAGTCCTTAAGTAGAATTCGAAAAAGAATGATAATGAAAAAAGTCTAATAGAAACCATCGTAAAATAGTTTCTTAACTTAAGTCAACGTACTCAAAAATGAAGGTTCTGTACTTTTATAGCAAGATATTGCTACGTAAAAGAACAGAAAAATGAATTCAAAAAGTATTGCAACAGCCTTTCTATTTGCATTGTTTCTAACAAATGGATTTGCACAAAATTCTAATCAATCTCCTCAAACTTCTCTTAAAGATTCAGTCCGAGATTTCAAATTTTCAATAAACACAACCTGGCTGTCCTTCGCGAATTTTGGAGATGAGAAAACAAACACGCAACACTATGAATTGCATTTTAGATATAAGCTTTCTCAAAAAGATAAGATTGGAATCAAAGTAGCAACCTGGAAATTGTTTGCTCCAATGGGTATCCCACTATGGGATCCACTGTTTTTGAAAGAGAGTGAATTTTACGCTGGAAGACTTAAAGAAGATGGTATTGGTCTTACTTATCAGCGTATGGTTTGGAAGGGCTTGTTTGCTACGCTGGAAGTATTGCCACAGTTGAAGACTTACCTTGATGAAAATGATAAAAAGATCGGCAATGGGTTCAAATTATATACTTCCTATCATCTCGGTTATCATGTTCCTCTGATTAAAAATAGAATGTTTATTGAGCCCCAAATTCAAGGTCAGTACTGGCCGATTGACACAAATGCTCCGGAAAGTTTCAAAGCAAAAGATCGTAAATGGAAGAACTACTTTCTTTTTGAGCCTAATTTATATATTGGAATTAAGTTTTAGGATCTCGTGATTAACACCAACATTTATTTAAATATTGATTCCTTGCGATGAATTATACTAATATTTTTAGTAATTTTATGCCATGTCGCAGGCGATTAGAGAGAAGTTACAGATACTGGCGGATGCCGCTAAATACGATGTTTCCTGTTCATCGAGCGGAAGCAATAGGAAGAATACTAACAAGGGACTGGGCGATACGGGAAACGGAATTTGCCACACTTATACAGAAGACGGGCGATGTGTCTCGTTACTCAAAATTTTACTCACCAACTTCTGCATTTACGATTGTGCTTACTGCGTAACACGCAAAAGCAACGACATTCGCCGAACGGCTTTTACCGTTCAGGAGGTTGTTGACCTTACTATAAATTTTTACCGTAGAAATTACATTTAGGGCTTGTTCTTAAGCTCAGGCATTTTTAAAAATGCCGATTATACGATGGAGCGGCTTGTCCGTATTGCGAAGAAGCTGCGTACAGAACATAAGTTCAACGGCTACATTCATCTAAAATCTATTCCCGGTGCCAGTGATGAGTTGATGCATGAGGCAGGGTTGTATGCCGACAGGTTGAGCGTTAATATCGAGATGCCGACAGAGCAAGGCTTGAAGTTATTGGCACCAGATAAAAATCGGAAAGATATGATTCAGCCAATGAATTATTTGAAGAATGAAATTATTCAGAACGCATCCGAAAAAAAGCTTTTCAAGAAAGCGCCAATGTTTGCACCGGCGGGGCAGAGCAGTCAGATGATTATCGGAGCTACTAACGAAAGCGATAAAGACATTATGTTTACTGCAAACAGTCTGTATAAAAACTTCAACCTGAAGCGGGTTTATTATTCAGGCTACGTTCCGATAAGTGACGATAATCGTTTACCGGCTATAAATTCTTCTGTCCCGGTGGTACGAGAAAATCGGCTTTACCAGGCCGACTGGCTCATGCGTTTCTATGGCTTTAAAGTAGATGAGTTAGTTAATCAGGCGAATCCACATTTGGATATGGATATTGACCCAAAACTCGGCTGGGCACTTAAGCATGTGGATCGGTTTCCGATAGATATTAATAAGGCGGACTTGCAATTAATACTTCGGGTTCCCGGAATAGGGATGGCGTCGGCAAATAAAATAGTTGCGGCTCGCAAGTTTCAAAAGCTGAACTGGGACAACTTAAAGAAAATAGGAGTGGCTATTAATCGTGCGAAGTACTTTATCATTTGTAGCAGCAGGGAGTTTGAGGGTAGGCACTTGTCGGGACTCCAAATTAAGCAATACATTTTGGCAAATTCGAAAAGCAAGTACGTTGCTAATAACGCTCAACAATTGCAACTCTTCTGATGACGACTTTAGTTTATGACGCATCCTGGCAAGGGCTTTTGACTGCTGTGTTTGAAGTTTATGAATATAAGCTTGGAAATGTTGCCATTGTTATCGAAGAGCGTTTCGAACCGGCGATGTTTAGTGATAGCCGAAAGGTTATATCTGATAACAAGAAGGCTGAACGTGTTTGGCTTGGATTGAAAAAGAGTATCAGTACAAAGGGCTTGAACGATATTTATTCAAGCTTTTTGTCGGGCTTGCCCAATATTGAGACTATGTTATTGCACTATATACAACTGGTACTTAAAACACCAAATGGAGAAGTTGCCTTCGGCAACTCGTCTGTCTTAAAAGTTTGTCAGGTTTCGAAGATGGTGCACCGCGAAAAGCATCGAATGGAGGCGTTTATCCGATTTCGATTAACAAAAGATGGGATCTATTACGCCCATATTGAACCTGATTTTAATGTAATTCCACTTATTGCATCGCATTTTAAGAAGCGATATGCTGATCAGAAATGGCTGATTTACGATTTGAAGCGGAGCTATGGAATCTTTTATAATCTAGAAACGGTTGAGGAAGTGACATTTGAAGTCAGTGAATCAGCAGGCGATCAGTCGATATTTTGCGAGGAGGAAGAGGAGTATCAGACCCTATGGAAAGATTACTTCAAGCATGTTAATATTGAATCGAGGAAGAATACAAAACTCCATTTGCAGCACGTTCCTAGAAGGTACTGGAAGCATTTAACTGAGAAGT
>DASVRX010000025.1:0-9267 GCA_036388375.1 Pedobacter sp.
GTATTATTGGAAATCTTAATACCATAGATCATATTTGGTCGCGACCACTCATACATTCCCATTGCAGTGCCACAGTTAAAAACATTATTGCCATTAAAAGTATTGGAGTAAGAGCCAGCGTTATTCATTAAACCGGAAGAAGAATTATCCATGCTGGTATTCTCCTCGATCAACATATCGTGGCAGTTATTGTCGATGTAGATACCATTGAAATGAATGCTGTTGGCCGGAGTACCTTCGTTATTTCCCTTTGAATTTTTGACAATGTTTCGTCTGAATATTTGATGATGGGTAATTTCGGTTTGTTGTGCATAACAATACAGGGAAGAACCGTCATTTAAGGTAAGGCCACAATTGCTTATTATGTTATACTCCACGGTGTTATAGTTTCCATCTACCCGGATACCATTATAACCACAGCTATCTACTTTATTTAACCTAACAAGGTTATTATTTGCGTATCGGCTTTTTTTATAGGTCTGGGATTCATTATTCACAATACCAATTCCAGAGGCACCATTAACTCCTGAATAACCCTGACCCGGCACAAGGCCGATATTTTTAACCTCATTATTCTCTATTAGCATCTTTTCTGGTTCAAGAATCGAAATGCCTTTACCCAGGATATTCGTTACACTATTATTTGTGATTCTGCAGTTGGTGGATAGACTATCCATCAAAATTCCATAGACATTGATATCTTTTATTTTACAATTATTAATACTTACATTTTTGGCTTCAATACCGATGTTTACTGCAGCGAAATAATATTTCTCGATTTGTATATTCTCAATTTTTACGTTACTGATGCCGGGCGCCATGCGAATACCATTGGTTTCGACTGCAGCTTCGATTTTTCCTTTAATGGACGACGCGGCCTGAGGTTTTAAATAAACCTGCTTGCCAGTACTACTCCACTCCTTAGCGGTATCTACAAATTGAGGTAAACCGTCGACATAAAATCCATATCCTTTATTTAAATTATAAATGGTGGTTGTACCATTTGCAGTTCGGTGTGTCCAAGCCTTTTCTTCTTTGTATTGATCGTGGTAAACAAGGGTGATCGAATTAGGCGTGGCTGACTGAGCCAGCCTTGTTTCGTAAGCCCAATCAATTGACCTGAGGCGCACAAATGCCCCTGCAATATTTCCCGGAATATTTTTAATAGCCTGGCTAAAAATCACTTTTTTATTCTGACCAGAATCAAGCGTCAAAAAACCTTTATTAGGATACCGGGCAATGGTTTGACGAGCATTGTTTACATATAGGTCAGTTACCTTGCCATCGAAATCAGCTACAAAAACGCCTGAATTGTTTGTCCATTTGCTGACCTGTTTTGCTCCCGTTAATACCGGCTTGTTTCCCTTGCCATATGCGGCTATCACGATAGGTTTATTTACAGAACCAGAATAGGTTAATTCCAGGGCTCCCTCGAAATACTCCCCCCTTTTCAAAAGAATCGAATCTCCGGGATTAAGTTTTAATCCGGCAAGTTTGGATAAGCTCTTCCAGGGAGCGTTTGATCGCATACCTGAGTTACTATCTTTTCCCTTTGCAGAAAAGTAATAGTTCGCGGCATTAGACTGTACCGTGATAAATAGAAGAATAAAAACTGTTAATAATCTTTTCATAATATTAGGGATTGCTACCCACGAATTTATAATAGTGTGTGTATTACAAAATCGCCAATCTAGCGATTTCAGACAAAAGCAATTTATACGTGTATTCTACTTGTTTAGTTGGTAAAAATCAATCGCATTTAATCCCCAGAAACCAGCTTGTTCTATAGCTGATAAATTCCGGATATATGACTCGGCAATTTCAACTACTTGTTCGTATTCGGCCGCTAATAAACAAACCGGCCAGTCAGAACCATACATCAATCTTTTACTGCCAAACGCTTCAAATACAACATCAAGGTAAGGAAAGAAATCATTCACCTTCCAATTGTTCCAATTAGCTTCAGTTACCATGCCGGACACCTTACACCATACATTTTCAAACGATGAAAGTTTCGATATATCATTTCGCCACTGCTCAATTTCACCCGTTTTTAGATAAGGCTTGGCAATATGATCTAGCACAAACCTTTGATCAGGACAAGATGAAACTAATTGAATTGCAGCATCTAATTGGGCCGGATTAATTAAAATATCGTAAGTGAAATTATAGTTGTTTAGCCGTTGCACTCCACGGATGATATCATTTTGAGCTAAAAAATCATTGTTCTCAGCTTGAGCGATATGTCTGAAACCTTTTAATTTTTCGAAACCTGATAATTGTTCTAATTGCTCACCCAAGTTATCTGCTCCTAGATCTACCCATCCCACAACGCCTTTAATCTTACTATTTACTTCAGCTAATTGAAGTAAAAAAGTATTCTCTTTTGGTGTTTGGTCAACCTGAACAACGACAGTTCCATCAAAGCCATTTTTTTGAAGTATGAAATTGAATTCTTCCGGCATAAAATCACGTTGAATTACCTTCATCGAATCATCAATCCAACTGTGTCTGGCAGCATCGAAGTTCCAGAAATGGTTATGAGAATCTATCTTCATATATTATAAATTCTTAGATATTATTTGCTGATCTTGGTTAGAGGATTGCCCATATGGCCTGCGTCTATTACTGAGATAAAGCCTAATAAAGCACCCCAATGGTAGAAATTATCTGATTGGTTTGCATTTTCATTATCATGCCTTCCTAAACCCGATATAGCATTATAATTTTCAAACACATAGCCATTAGTACGTTTGTAATTATCTTCCAACAACTTTGCAGATTTCTTTACCAGATCCTTCCGGTAATCCGTGAAATTATATTGCCTTACACCCAAATAAACCAGGAAATTTAAAGGTGCCCAAATTCGGCCTTTCCAATAATCCTGTTGTTTAAAAAATGGATTATTTTTTGGTGTTGAAGGTATAATCCACTCGCCGTAGTACTCTTCAGGATTCTTTAAATGACTTAGCATCTTGTCTGCCTGTTTAGCTTGCGGAGCCTTAATTAAAAAAGGATAAAAGTTTGTTGGCGATGTTACCGGATTAGAGGTTTTTAAATCGGTGCGGTAATTGAGATACTGGCCGCTTTGATTGTCCCAAAGTTTAGCAAGAGCCTGTCTGTAAATCCCTGCTCTTTTAGTCAATTCGGCTGCAATTTGTTTTTTTCCTAAAATTGACGCAATGTCGGCGAGTGCTTCACAATCCATAACATATAAAGACTGTAAGCCTACATCAGCAAGCTCCATTTTGTGAGTTTTTTCATTAAAAGGCACACCGATATACATCGGTGAATTGTCTAAACCCGACTCATACGCAGCAGCCTGCCAGGTATTTGCGGATCCATCTCCTACAGAATCAGAGCCCCAGCATAAAAGATTATCAGGTGTAGTTCTTCCTTTAATCCACCAGCGATTCCAGGTTAAAAGATCATCAAATACATATTCTAAAAACCACTTTTCAGGATGTTTTCTGTAGATTTCTCTGATGACGGTGCTTCCTACCGGAGGTTGTGACCGGTCTCCCGACATTACATTGCCACCAGAGGCGTAATTAGGAATAAAGCCGCCAGGCGTTATGCTCTTGGTTATCGCGATAGCATTCGAATAAGCGAGGTCTTTATTAAACAACGAAGCCATATATGACCCGAAATAAGTATCCCAATCAAATAATACATAAGGGCCACCGAAAGCCTCGCTCCAGTACCTACTCACCGGACTGATAATTCGTTTGTTTAAGGGATCATAGGTAGTATTAAATCCAACTGCATTTTGGATGATATTAACTAATGATGCCTGATCTTTATAGGTGTTAAGGTTCTTCTTATGTGCAACCTTTCTATCTTCGATAATTTTCTCGATATCCCCTAACTTAAGATTGCTATTTGTAGACACGCCGATTTTCTCACTAAGCGCATAAGATAAATATGGAGCATTTAAGGGCACAAAAGTTTCGTCAGTAGCCTTGGTGCCTTTTACAGTTATTTTTCTACCTGGAATCTGCGCAATAATTTCATCTCCCGACCTTTGGATTGTGCCGGGAGCATTCCATAGTAACCCACTTTCTAATACCAGGGAAGGTTTCGTTCCACTGGTTTTAACAGGGGTAGCGATAAGGTAAAGCTCGTTGTTAACATTAGCGCAGCTGATGATAACTTCCGCGCCTTCAAAAGTAAGCAAGACCTCCGAATAGTCGCCGTTGGCGCTGTAAGAAATTGGGTAAACTTTTTCAGGTCTCACCACTTTTGCCGACATATAAGCGTTGCCCATATACCCGTAAGCGCCAATATTATTATTTTTTAAACTTACTTTAACTGAGAAGTTACCGGGCATATAAACATAACTCAAAACACTAGTGTGATTATAAGTATGCCATCCCTTCATTAATCTGCTTTGAAGTAAATCGTACTGTTGCTGTGGAGTCTGAGCTTCGGTCTTAAAACAAGCCAGCAAACTTAAAATTGAAATTATTATGTGTTTAAAATTCATATTTATGGGTATAAAAATGGTTGCTTAAAGCACTGTAATTTTGTAAGTGCCTCCCTTTTGGGTCGTGAACTCCAATATATTGTCGGCAGCTTTAGTTGATGTAACTTCCTTACCATTACTATATACCTTCACTGCAGTTTTTACAGCCAGGCGACAAGGCGTTCCATTCATCGAAGTAATCGTTGCTTCTTTAAGTGAATTATTTTTCCAGCTCAGGTCAACCTCAAATCCACCTCTGGCACGTAATCCCGAAACAGAACCTTGTGACCAAATTTTAGGTAAAGCCGGTAATAAGCTGAGTGCATCTGTATGGCTTTGTACAAGCATATCGGTAATTACGGCAGTACTTGCATACGTACAATCGATTTGGAAGGCAGAGCCAAAGAGATTTGGGTGCATTCCGTGTTGTAATTGGTATTGATGATGCGTATAGGCTTCTTCGGCATCACCTAAGCGCAAATACATCATACTTACCCAGATATTTTGAAATGCTCCAAAACTTTTGCCTCCTACAAAGCTCGTCCAGCTGCGGTACCGGTTTTTCGCCTCTTCTACGGCAGCGTTCGGGTTGCCAGCAAGTCTTCTCTCCAGGGTTTTCCTGGCCGCTGCAAATAACTCAGGCGTTTTAGTATTGATTTGATTTGCGGGGAATAATCCATACAAATGAGAAATATGACGGTGGCCCAATTCCGGCTCCTTATAATCCTCTATCCATTCCTGAATACCGCCGGTTTTTTTGCTGATTTGAATCGGAGCAATTTTACTCAGAGCCGACTCAAGCTCCGCCTTAAATTGCGGGTCATAAGGCTTGCCGCCCTCACTTAATTCTTTTATTGCTGACAAGCAGTTTGTGAATAGTTCTTTACATATCTGCAAATCCATTGTGGCGCCGTAAGAAAACTGATATTGCTTACCATCTTCCTTTTCAAACGCGTTTTCGGGTGAATGAGATGGGTTGGTAACCAATTTACCGGCCAAGGGCAAACCGGCTGGTATAGGTTTTAAAAAATCAAGATAAAACAGCGCAGCGCCCTTCATTAAGGGATATGCCCGGTTTTTAAGAAACACTTTATCTTGCGAAAAACGATAATGATCATAAGGATGATGTGCTAACCATCCACTCCCCATAGGCCACACCCCCACTAAGCCATCCGCAGGGGCAGTTCTCCAAAACACGTCTGTTAAATGATGTACCACCCAGCCTCTGGCGTTATACATCACCTTAGCCGTATGCTGCCCGTACCTTGACAAAGAATCCATTAGCCCGTACAACGGCATGGTGCACTCAGAAAGATTCGCTGCCTCGGCAGCCATGTAATTCATTTGAAGATTAACGTTTGTGTGGTAATCTGCGCTCCATGGCGGATTCATTCGCTGATTCCAAACACCTTGAAGATTAGCCGGAAGATCTCCTTTTCGGGATGACGCAATTAAAAGGTATCGCCCGTATTGGTATATGAGCTCGGATAAGTAAGGATCCTGATAACTAAACTTCTTTACACGTTCCAATCGTTTATCCTGAGGAAGCTCTAATGGATCTCCTTTTTCCGAAAGCTTGATCTTCACCCGACCGTATAGAGATTGGTAATCTTTAACATGCTCAGTAAACAACGCTTGAGCAGACTTCGCAACCGCTTGCTTCAATAATCTTTGGCAAGTAGCATCCGCATCTTTCCCTCCATAATTTGTAGCCGCAGAGATATACAGAACAACGTCACTTGCGCCTCTCACAGTCATTAAACCACTTTTGTTCACAGATATCTGACCTGATGATGTGATGCCTTTGACGCAGGAGGCGAAGCGCATCCCTACAGGTTTACCATTGTCATCAAGGCGGTTGATTCTACCTGACATCCAGATTGCACTTGGATCTGAAGCCGATTTATTCACGATTGCATCCTTCTCGCGAAGCAACCACATATTTAAGTTTAATGCTTTTGCCTTGTTGCACGATAAACGGACAATAATAACATCCGGGGGGTGCGAAGCGAATACTTCTCTTTTAAAGTTAACACCGTTGCGGGTATAGCTTGTCACTGCAACCGCCGAATCAATACTTAACCATCTTCTGTAGTTTGTATATACCGTGTCTGTCGCAGGTGCAATGTGCTCTATAAATAAATCACCCAAACTTTGATAAGGTTTAATCCTTACCGGAATCCCCATCATAGTGCGCGTTGCAAGTTTTTCAGCAGCATCATTATCCCCGGCAAACATTAAGCGCTGTACTTCCGGCAATGCTTTGGCGGATAAGGGATTTGCGGCGTCGTGTTTATAACCATCCCATAAACTCTTTTCATTAAGCTGAATACGCTCCCGTAAAACGCCACCAAAAACCATCGCTCCCATGCGGGAATTACCAACGGGTAACGCTTCAACCCAGCCTTTTGGTTCGAAATGGAATTCTTTTTTAAACTCCTCCGTATCATACGAAAAAACCTTCGGTTGATAAGCAGGCTTGTCAAACCACAATAGCATCCGCTTCTGCTGCGCAAAAACATTCAGACTTGTTCCCAAAAAAACTATCAGCGTAAGCAAGAGGCTGCTAAGCCGAACCGATTTTGAGTCTATGAATTGGAGTTTACGCATTATTATTTGTACATGATTGCAATATCTATGCAGATCCTAATGGCATGTTGTATTTGTTAACAGCCATACGGATTTTGCAGATCGTTGGTTAAATTGGTATAAACGTGCATAAACCTGGATTAGGATATCCGGGTTTATGCAGGCTAGAATTATATTATACTTTTTGGTATGCTACGCAAGTTTGAGAAGATACTCCAAGTCCTTCAATACCTAATTCTACTTTATCACCAGGCTTAAGAAAAACTTGTGGATTCAATCCTAATCCTACCCCGGCTGGTGTACCTGTTGAAATAACATCTCCCGGAAGCAATGTCATAAACTGGCTTAAATAAGAAACAACGAATGGTATGTTAAAAATAAAATCGCTGGTGCTGCTGTTCTGCATCATCTCGCCGTTCACCTTAAGCCACAAACTCAAATTATTCGGATCATTGATCTCATCTTTTGTTGCCAGGAATGGACCTAAAGGCGCGAATGTGTCACAACTTTTTCCTTTCACCCACTGACCACCGCGCTCTATTTGAAAAGCACGTTCCGAAACATCATTATGTAAACAGTATCCTGCAATATAATCGTAAGCTTCGGCTTCTTCTATGTAGGAAGCTTTTTTTCCAATCACAACAGCTAGTTCAACTTCCCAATCTGTTTTTTGAGAATTTTTAGGGATTATAATATCATCAAACGGACCGTTCAAAGAGGTTGTAGCTTTGAAAAACACCACAGGCTCTGTAGGGATTGGTGCACCCGTTTCGATCGCATGTTTTGCGTAATTTAAGCCTATACAAATAATTTTAGATGGTCTGGCCACAGGTGAACCTAACCTAGTATTCTGATCTACTTCAGCCAGCTTACCTTCATTTTCTCCAACAAAAGCCCTTAATCTTTCTAAGCCCTTATTTTCAAAAAAAGCTTCGTTATAATCTTCACCAAAAGCTGAAGTATCAAACCATTTATCTTCGATGATAACACCAGTTTTTTCTTGGCCTGGCAATCCAAAACGTATTAATTTCATGTGTCGTTTATTGATTAATTATTAAGTTTTACAAACCCGCCATCAATGGGGTAATCATTTCCTGTTATAAAGCCGGCCTCATCACTGCATAAATATAGCGCTAACGAGGCTATCTCATCTGTATTTCCCATCCTTCCGATAGGCTGTGATTTTGATAGCTTCTCGAACATTTCCTGTTCTTTACCGGGATAGTTTTTCGCAATAAAGCCATCAACAAATGGGGTGTGCACCCGTGCCGGCGAAATTGAATTACACCTGATATTTTCGTGCAGATAATCTTTGGCAACACTTAAGGTCATGGCGTACACGGCGCCCTTGCTCATACTATATGCAAAACGATCTGGAATCCCAACCAATGCTGCAATGGATGATACATTTAATATTACCCCTTTACCCAGTTGTTTAAAAACAGGGATTGCTACATGCAAACAGTTGTAAATTCCTTTAACATTGATGTTAAAAATACGTGTAAAGTCTTCTTCACTGGTATCATGAGCTTTGCCTATATGAGCAATACCAGCACAATTTACCAAAATGTCAAACGACCCAACTGAAGAAAACATCTGTTTTATCTGTTCCTGGTTACTTACATCGCAGGCATAAGCTTTACCTTGACCGCCAGCCTCTAAAATAGGACTTAGGGCCTGTTCTGCAAGCTCCTGATTTAAGTCTACAATATTTACAAATGCACCTTGTTGTGCAAAAAGTTGAGCTACCGCTTTACCAATGCCGCTTCCAGAACCGGTGATAACTGCTGATTTATTTTTTAATGAAAACATGTTCAAAATTATAAAGAAAAATCTCTTTTAATTGGTACTTAATAATTTCCAGCGATGAGCTTATATTTCAAATATCTTATCCATCAGCATCCATTTTTCACCATTTTTAGCTTGTGGCAAAGCTTGTTGATACTTCCACATTAATTCTTCCCATTCCTGAACTTTTGGATTAGCAAGATCTGCAGCCGCCTTTTTTTCAAAACTGAAATTATCTTCTGTTTCCATAACCATAAACATCCTGGTATGAAGTCTATAGATCTGCATTTGTGTAATACCTGTAGATTTTATACTTTCTTCAATCTCCGGCCAGATTTTTACATGGTATTGTTCGTATTCTTTAATGAGGTTTTCGTCATTTACCAGATCTACCGTTAAGCAATATCTTTTCATATGGTTATGGA
>DASVRX010000026.1:0-4147 GCA_036388375.1 Pedobacter sp.
AAATATAGAAAGAGATGGAAAAGCAATACGGATTTTTGATAGCCTATTTTTAAAGAAAATGGATATTTGCAGAATGACAACAGAATTTGATAGCATTTCAATTTTATCACAATTGAAAACTTGTTTAACGCAAGACCGGACCTTGATAGTAAATAATAATAGAGATACTTTGAGGCAGGCTGCCATGATGAAGGATGGATTTAAATATGTTGATAATATCAAAATTCATTTTTGGTGTAGCCCACTTACGATACCAGACAATAATTTTTACCGGTCTAAAGCATTAGAGTACCAACCGAGTGATATAACGTATCATGCGAATAATCCAAAAGGAGTCAGAACTTGGGTGTCGGCATCGTTTGGATCATCAAGAAATAATATAGTTAATAACCGGATATGGAGGCAAACATGTTTGTCGGTAGTGCTAATCCTAATCAACATTATAGCCTACGGTTATTTGCTCACAATAATTCTTAGGCAGAAACGCTTGGCTGAAATGAAGGACGACTTCGTCAATAACATGACACACGAGTTAAAAACGCCAATTACTATTATTTCAGCTGCTGTAGAAGGGATGCAAAGCTTTAATGCTTTACAAGACAAAGAAAAAACTAACCGTTATCTTGAAATTTCCCGAAAGGAATTAAACCGTCTGAACGACTTGGTTACCAAAGTTCTTCATATGGCTTCTTATGAAAAGAAGGATATTCAGCTATCTAAGGAAAAGATCGAGGTGAATGAACTGATAAATGAAATTATAGAATCTTTCAAGAACCATTCTGAAAAAGTGTTAACTATTAAATTTGAGTCATCTTCTGTTAAATACATTGAAGCTGATCCGGTTCATTTCAGAAATGCTATTTCAAATTTAATTGATAATGCAATTAAGTATTCAGATAAGCAGGTAGATATAACTATTCGTTGCTTTTCGGATGAAGACTATTTAAGTATCTCAATTGCTGATAAAGGCATCGGAATCCCCTCAGCCCAGTTAAGCCAGATCTTTGAAAAGTTTCATCGAGTTTCAACAGGCAATCTTCACAATGTTAAAGGGACTGGTTTGGGATTGAGCTATGTGAAATACGTTGCTGAAATGCACGGAGGTAAGGTTGCTGTTAAAAGTATCCAAAATGCCGGAAGTGAATTCACAATCTCAATACCTTACCGGTCGTGAAAAAAGCCAGAGTGTTATTAGCTGAGGATGAACTGGCCTTGGCTCACATTGTTAGAGAAAGTCTTGAAGAACGGAATTTCGATGTATCGATTTGTAATAATGGTGTAGTTGCTCTTGAAGAATACGCGAAGAGACGGCCCGATATTTTAGTCCTTGATATTATGATGCCTCTTTTAGATGGCTTTGCTGTTGCAGATAAAATCAGGCTGACCGACAAACAAACGCCCATTATTTTTCTTACCGCAAGATCCCAACCTAAAGATGTGGTTGCCGGGTTTGAGGTAGGTGCGAACGATTACTTGAAGAAGCCTTTTAGCATAGAATAACTGATTGTCAGAATTCAGGTGCTGTTAAGCAAAGACCGATTGCTTTCGCCGGTTCCAGAAGCTTCTGGCCACGTCTTTTCGATTGCCAGCTTAATCTTCAATTCGCAAAAGAACTTTATTATGCAAGGAGTTCAGGTAGTCACCCTAACTTCACGCGAAAGCGAAATTCTAACGCTTTTGTGTCAGCATAAGCAAGCAACCTTAAAACGGGAGGTTTTGCTGAAAACGCTTTGGGGAAATGACAACTTTTTTAATGCACGAAGCCTGGATGTATTTATAACCAAATTGCGTAAGCATTTAGTAATCGATCCCGAAGTGCAAATTATAAATGTAAGAGGAGTGGGATATAAATTAGTATTTTGATATGATCTTGGTTGCTCAAACCAAACAAGATAATCAGATGGGAGTTATTTCTAAATATCTTCAATCCTATGCGTATTGCCATCCCCACCGAAATTAAAAATAACGAAAACCGTGTAGCCATAACACCTGCCGGAGTAATACATCTGGTTCATTCCGGTCATGAAGTTTATGTGCAGAAAGGAGCGGGCTTAGGTTCAGGCTTTAAAGACGATGCCTATAAACAAGCCGGGGCTGTGATTCTTGAAACGGCTGCCGAGGCATGGGCGATGGATATGGTGATGAAAGTAAAGGAGCCAATTGCTTCGGAATACCAATACTTTAGAGAAGGATTAATACTTTTTACATACCTCCATTTAGCAGCTGAAAAAGAGCTTACACAAGCTTTGATAGGTAATAGAGTGGTCGCGATAGCTTACGAAACTGTACAGTTATCAAACGGGTCCTTGCCTTTATTAACACCGATGAGCGAAGTAGCCGGCCGGATGTCGGTTCAGGTTGGCGCGCAATTTCTTGAAAAATTTGAAGGAGGCAAAGGGATTCTTTTAGCCGGTGTGCCGGGTGTACGCAGAGGAAAAGTTGCCATCATAGGCGGTGGTGTTGCCGGTACCAACGCTGCTAAAATTGCAATCGGCTTGGGCGCAGAAGTAACCATTATCGATTCAAACTCTGATAGGTTACGTCAGCTTGATGATATTTTCGGCTATCAGGTTTCAACCATTATGTCAAATCCTTTTAACATCGCCGAAGCGGTTAGAAACTCAGACCTGCTTATAGGCTCGGTATTAATCCCCGGAGCCAAAGCACCGAAGCTGGTAACCGAGGTGATGGTGAAATCGATGGAACGGGGGTCTGTAATTGTTGATATCGCCATCGATCAGGGTGGGAGTGTTGAAACGGTTGACCGCGCAACTACGCACGACGACCCCGTTTATTTGAAACATGAGGTTGTTCATTATTCGGTAGCCAATATGCCTGGTGCCGTTCCGCAGACTTCTACGCTGGCGCTTACAAATGTGACGGTTCCTTACGCCTTGCAGATCGCTAACAAGGGCTATCAGCAAGCTTGTTTAGATAACGAAGCGCTTTGCAAAGGGATAAACACCTTAGGCGGGTATGTAACTTATAAGGCTGTGGCCGATGCACATGGCTTCGACTATGAAGATACGCGGACGCTACTCAGCAGGGATTTTATGGAACTTTAGTAATTCATTTTCTAATCGTTATCTTTATATTATGACTGATGTTCATTTGTATACCCAAATCTCTTCATTACCGGCTAATCTTAAAAAGGAAGTCTCCGATTTTGTTGAGTTTCTTAATAATAAGTCAAAATCAAAGAAAAAGATTAAGGAGCGGAAGTTTGGTTATGCTAAAGGATTTTTTACCGTATCACCAGATTTCGATGCGCCGTTAGATGATTTTAAAGACTATATGTAATGCAACTTTTACTTGACACCCATACTTTCATCTGGTTCATTAATGGCGATAATCTTTTACCTGATGAAGTGATTGGGAATATCAAGAATCTTAAGAATAAGTGTTTCATTAGCATTGCCAGTATATGGGAGATTTCAATAAAGTCCAGTTTGAATAAGTTGAAGTTAAAATCTGGTTTCGATAAAATCATTACATTTTTAATCGATAATGATATCCAAATTCTACCTATCACCTTTGAACATATCCAACTATTAAATACTCTCGATTTTCATCACCGAGATCCGTTTGACCGGATCATTATTGCGCAAGGTGCCTGTGAAGGATTAACTATCATAACAAAAGATGAGAACTTCATTAAATACCCTGTAAAAATAAGCTGGTAATACAGAATTCTTATTTTTTCCCCTTCTTCAGTTCCTTATTAGATTTGAGCACCTGGTTACCGTTATCTTGTTCAACCAAATAAGCGGGATTTTCTTTGCTGGCGTTGCGTTTAATTTCAGAGCCTTTAATCCTCTTTTCTACGGGCTCCGAAAACTTCTCTTTTACTTTTCCTTCTGCTTCAGATTTTCCCCAATTCCAGTGTACTGTTTCTCCTTTTTTCATCGTGTATATATTTGTTTTCAATAGGTAATGAAGCTATCATGAGTATATTCAGCGTTGTTTTTTTTAGCAGTATACTCATGATGGTTTCACGGCGATGTTTCCCGTAAGCTCACAATTTACATACCAACCGATTCGTCGAAACTAGCTTCAGCGTAATTTTAATGGATGATAGTTTCAGCTTTCACCTTATCTTCTTAATTTCACCCCTGCTTTTATGGCTTTATCATACAAAAGAATAATA
>DASVRX010000027.1:0-11201 GCA_036388375.1 Pedobacter sp.
AAAAAGGTCTTTTACAGATTTAGTGAGATGTTCTATCCTTTCCGCTTGGGGTGTTTCTGCAAGTATTGAACCCATGATAAAAGCGCCCAATGCAGGAGAAAATCCAACTTTCGTAGCAAAGATGACCATGACCAGGCATAGGGCTAGCGATACAATCATCAGTGTTTCATCATTCATCAGTTTACGTGTCCTCTTTAAGAAGGTCGGAATAAGAAATATACCTCCGAGAAACCAAAGCGTAAGAAAGAAAAGTAGCTTGGCTACTGCGGTTAGCATTTCTGCTCCGGCAAACTGCTGACTCACCGCCACAGTGGACAACAAGACCAATAATAAAATAGCGACAAGGTCTTCTACGATCAGCACTCCAAAAACCAAACCGGCAAACAATTTGTGCTTCACTCCCAACTCTTCGAAGGCACGAATGATAATTGTGGTGGAGGAAACGGAAAGGATGCCTCCGAGAAATATACTGTCTATCTGGCTCCAGCCTAGCAGCCTTCCGGTGGCGTAACCTGCAACAAGCATAACTACAACTTCAACTACTGCGGTAATTGACGCTGATCCGCCGACTTTAACCAGCTTTTTAAAGCTGAATTCAAGACCCAGGCTGAATAGTAAAAAAATAACACCAATTTCTGCCCACACGCTGATACTCTTTTCGTCGGCAATGGTCGGTATTAGAGAGAAATGTGGACCCACTAAAAAGCCAGCCAGAATATAACCTAAGACAAGAGGTTGCTTTATTTTTTTAAAAATAAGTGTGGTAATTCCAGCTGCTGCCAGTATCAGTCCTAAATCATATATCAATTGGGGTAAGTGTACCATAGTAGAGCGTAAATGAGATCAATGGCAATATTATTATTGCCATTGATCGGTTAATCGTTTTATAGCTCAATTTTATTAATGAGAGCGCTAATGGACTCAGCCTTCTTCAACAGAGGGATTAGGTCATTTTCATCGTCTCTGAAATGGCGATAAAATAAGATTTCATGCTTTTGGCTTGTGCTTGATACGTAAGCTAGCTTTACCTCAAAACCTCCATTTTTTGATTCAATTTTATTTGCGGTTCCTTTTGATGATTTGTCAAGGTCAATTAGGTATTCCTCCTCAACATCGCCCATTATAAACACGAGCACCATTATATTTTTCACCTGATCGTAACCGAAAACCTTATTGCCGATTAATTCTTTATCAGTCACTTGAAGTGCGTTCTTCATGCAGAATTGATCAAATTTATTCCATAGGTTCCTGACCTTCTCTTTTGAACTTTTTTTACTTAAAATATATAATGGTATAACCAGGATAAGTATAACGACGACCGAAATACTTACATTTATTAGAATTTCTTCCATTGCTTTGTTTTAAAAATTAAAAATGAGTGAACATCGACATTATAAAATATCAATATATCACTAATGATTGTTGGCTAAAGCTGAATCAGGGTAGAATTACCAGTGCGAATGGAAGGGAAACAAAAGAAGTGATAAAAAATCGGTATTGATATTTAGAACGTCAGTAATTGGCCTCAACAGAGTTCTTATTCGTACTTTAAAGTCGATTTGAATACGAATTAAGTCTCCAGATGTAAAGGGATTGGCTGAGTGTTCTCTGACATGTAACTGGACAAGCGTATGCGAAAGAATCAAATACTTGCTTGGATTTTCTCGATACTGGGATAGTTTTCCGGTCGAATCTAAAACATTGGAAACCGCGGGTAACTGTGAAGAATCAGCAAATTGAAGGCTAATAGATATTACCCCAAGCAATAATGTCGCCAGCGCGATAACCCAATTTCGCTTGATACTTTGCATTTTCCAAAAATAGCCTTTTTTCCATAAAGCGTATGGCTTAGAAGTCATCAGAAAGTCTATTTGATGTATATGTTGGTTATGTAGTCCGGAACCTATATATCCTATCCGTGATGTGATGCATCTTCACAAAATTGTCGTCTAATCCTGAGTCCTAACTGCTGTTTTATCGGCAAACATCAGTATTCTAAAGTTCGGATACATTAGTGTAGCCACCTTACTCATAATTATCGTTTTTTGAGACAAACCAGCGATGTTTAGCCTCATATAATTTCTATTCTCTTCCCCGTTTCGGCTGCTTTTAAAATGCTTTTAATTAATTTGATGTCTTTCAAGCCTTCTTCTCCGGTAGCTAGAGGCTTTCTATTTTGGCGCACAGCCTCAGCGAAATCATCTAGCTGCGAAATTTGCTGATAGGTTTACTTGTCAGCTTCATATCGCCTTTGCTTGTCCGGGCTTTTATCCCACCAGCATTATAAGCCGGACTTATCTCAAACCAACCCTTTTCGCAAGTAGTATACAATCTGTCTACATAGGCAGCATACGATGTGGAACAATTAGCCACTGCTCCAGAGGGGAACTCAAATTGCCAAAGTACCGTTTCGTAAATGTCTTTAAAATGTTTTTTGTCGAAATTAAAGGCTTGTGCCGAAACTGCGATGGGATCCTCTCCCACCGTTCGACGGGCTCCTTGAATGGCATAAACACCCAAATCCATAATAGCTCCGCCACCGCCTATTTTCTTATCCAGGCGCCAGGACTTAGGGCTTGGGCGTGTAAAACCTAAACTACTTTCAATCAGTTTTATATTTCCAAATTCTTTGCTGGTGCCAAGCCTGCGCACTTCCTGATGGTGCGGCTCGTAGAACAATCGGTAGCCAACCCCAAGGGTAACATTCGCCCGTTTACAGGCAGCCAACATTTTTTCACCTTCCGATACATTCATTGCAAGCGGCTTTTCACAAATGACATGCTTGCCCGCCTGGGCTGCTCTGATAGTGTATTCGGCGTGCAAGAAGTTTGGAAGCACCACGTAAACAATATCGATATCTGGGTTGTTTCTTATCTGGTCGAAATTTTGGTAATCATAGATGTTTCCTTGCGGAATATTGTACTTCGCCGCCCATGTTTTGGCTTTCTCGGGTGTACCGGTAACAATCCCAGCCAAGTAGCAGTTTTCAGTTTGCTGTAAGGCAGGCCCTAATTGTAAAGTGCTATAATTTCCTAATCCTACAAGTGCCACCCCAAGTTTTTTTACTGGCTCGTTACTTTGAGCGAATAAATTTTTTCCGCCGGCTAAAATAATGCCTGTGGACATTGCAAGTTTTTGAATGGCCTGGCGACGGGAATTATCGTAATTTGACATATTTTACGTTCACTCTTATTAGATAAGATCCTAAGTAAACAGTTTATCCGACACTTAATTTCCTATTTTGTTACTTCTTCATTCCGGTACTGATTTAATTCAGTTAAATAACTATAGAAATTTATATGCTGATTTCATTCGCTACCTGTGATTCCTTATCAGGATTATAATTTGGTTTAAGTAGATATCAGATCGTTTTTTGAGAAAAGATAAAGGCGCTCTCCCTAGGGGAAATTGCATCTTCAAAATCAGATTATATAACAAGTATCACCGAAGCTCTACAAAATCTTCACGATGGCATCTTTTAAGATAGGTCTAGTTATAATTGTCCGCCTGTTATATCTCAATTTTCTGATATCCAGAGCGAAGCGGTGTCTTCTTATCATTCCACATAAAGTCTCCTGCTAAACCTTTCGGTAAAGTAATTTCGGCTGAAATCCCTTTACCTTTCCTTTTGAACTTCACTGAAATATTTCCGTACGGATGCGGAACTTTTCCCTCAGCACGGTCCAGCTTTCCTAAACGCGGTTCAATTTTTACCCTTTCGAATCCGGGTGATGCCGGTTCAATTCCACAAACGGTAGCAAGCAAATCATAATTTGGACTTGCGCTCCATGCGTGACAATCGGATCTTGTAGGCTCGGGCTGTTCTGCGAAAGTAGTTAACCCAACGTTAAGCATATCTTGCCAAGGGTCAAGCATATCAACGTACATATCTCCCAAGCCGGCCTTTTTGAAAGCCTGGTTCATATAAAACCTGTAGTAAATGGTGCATTGAGTAAGAGATGTATCTGATAATACTTTTTTTAGAAGCGGCGCTTCATCCTGCTTTGGTAAGGCATCTGCAAGTACTGCCATTACGTTAGCGTGTTGGCTGAATGCTTTTTTCTCCGGCGTATCAGATATCATTCCTTTATTTTTATCCCAGCATAAAGTATACACTGCAGAATTTATTTGTTTGGCGATTTGGCCGTAGCTCTCACCTTCTTGAGATAAGCCGAATGCTTTAAAAAGCTGCTCCGCCTTACTAAGGGTGTACACATATTGCAAGGAGAGAATTGAAGAGGTACCATCTTTAGCACCGTCCGGAACGCCGCCCTGCCATCCTTTTGACCAGTCAACAAAGCTCCAATAGGGCATTTTTCCCAGCAAATTATTTTCTTGAAGTTGTTTCTTATGCCAAGCCAATACATCACGGATGACAGGGAGGAAAGATTTTACATAAGCATCATCTTTTCTATACATCCAATAATCATGAACCATACATATCCAAAACAAGGAGAATGGAGTAATAATCTGTTTCCGCGATGAAGGATAGCGGCTTTGGGTTAAACCTTCGGCTGTGCGAGAGTCGTTAAATTGACTAATTGCATTTCGCATGAGCCGGTCATCGCCCGAGACATACAAAGAAATTAAAGCTTGAATTCTGGTATCGCCAACGTATTGTAAATGCTCATAATAAGGGCAATCCATATAGGTTTCGTGAGCACAAAGCCGTGCTGTGCGCCAGCCTGTATTCCAAATCTGTGTTAGCTGTGGATTGTCGCTTTTAAAGCTGCCAACTTCTTTAAACGGATAGGCAGAAAACAGGCTTGTGAATTTTTCGATCTTAAGTGGTTCTTCCCTGGTTTCGATCTTCATCTCAACATATCGAAATGCTCTGAACCATGTTGTCGTCCACTGTCTTTTTTCAGCGCCGTCTGCGATATATTCATCGTAAAAGCCAGCTACACGTTTACCCGTAATTTCGTTTCTGTGACCTTTTTTTCCGGCAGAGTCTACCATAGCCTCAGCGTAAGTGATCGAAATCTTGCTGCCTTTACCGCCACTTACCGTCAACTGCGGATAAGCATTCGTAATGGTTCCCTGATCGAGGACAAGTTTTACGACAGTATTTGGCGGGACGATTAATGGTTTTCCGCCTTTTATGAATCCTTCATCCACCTTTAAACCTTCGGCCCGTCTGATGGATGCAAAGCGTTGGTTTTTTTCTTCAAGAAGTGGAATATTGCGGGGCAGAAGTTTACGGTCACTTGTTTCAGCCGAAGCGAAAGGAATCGCCTTTTCCGATATAATAGCATTTTGCCAGGATGAATCGTTGAATTGGGGTTTCTCCCATCCCCATAAATGAATTGCGGCATTGAAATGATCATTTGGGCCTACAACAGTATGATGCTTGTTGATAATAGGCTGATAGGAAGAGTCTTGTGATACTCTCCAACTTGAATTGGTATTTATTGTAGAGCTAAACGCATTATTACCTTGAACCAGCAAGCCGGTTTGTTTGGTCATTTGAGCCCATGCCAAATGTGGGCCTTGATTCCAAACCTGGACAGCGATTGTGTTATTTCCAGCTTTTAAATAACTTGAAATATCGAGCGTTTCGTACCGCCAATGGCCAAGATCTGAACGCTGTGGGCCGATCCCCGCATAGGCTCCGTTAACAAACAGTGTATATCGATTATCTGCGGAAATATGTATTACGAAAGCTTTCGGTTTGGTATTGAGATCGATGCTTTTACGAAAAAGGTAAACGCCGTAATCGTTTAGAGGGGTATTTGCTGGAGCAATCCATGTAGCAGACCAGGTCGATTTATAAAGATCTGAATCTATTTTTTCTTGTGAGTAGGAGGAAAAAAAAGAAAATAGAAATAAAATGTAAAAGAATATTTTTTGAAGCATGGAAGTAATATTTTTGTTTCAAATATTGAAATAGAAAGGGTGAAGAGCGTCCTGAACTGTCCTGTATGACGGCTATAATTTGCGTTTAAGTCAACAAAGAGGAGCTTTCCAGCGTTTGGTTTACGCATATACCGATATCTTCACATAATATTTCATAAGAATTGTGTGATCGAAATCGTTCGGTGCTGCAAGCCTTGAATGAAGCAAACACGAATATTTAAGAAAGTTTAAACCCCAATAGCGATCGTTTTTTGAGACTAACGGCTAGTGTATGCAGCGTACGGTTTCGTGACCTCTTCATTTTCCTCAATTACTGCACTCTCAGCGACCACCGAACTTTCCAATTATTCTGAAGCCAGCATGATGTATACACTTGTTACCTGCCGTTTTTTTCTTCGAGTTCTAACAAAAAATTTTTCCGCCAAAGTCCGCCACCGTAACCTGTCAATTGTCCGTCTAAACCAATAACTCGGTGGCACGGAATTAAAATAGATATTCTGTTCATTCCATTTGCATTGGCAATCGCTCTCACACTTTCAGGGCTATCAATTGCTATCGCTTGCTCTTTATACGATTTTGTTTGCCCATAAGGAATGAGTTGCAATGCAGTCCAAACTTTATTCTGAAAGTCTGAACCTGGTGTATGTAATGGAACAGAAAATTCTTTTCTTTTACCATTAAAATATTCTTTTAACTCGATTTCTAATGTGTCAAAATGTATGTTATTCCCTTGAATAATTGTTGCGTTTAAAAGCTTGGCAATTGACTTTAATTCAGTTTCTAACATTTTTCTGTCGGTAAATTCTAATAGACAAATTCCTTGATTGGTCGCACAAACAAGCATTGTTCCTAATGGTGTTTCAAGTCGTTTGAGGTCAATAATATTTTGCTGTTTTCCGTTCTTTGGAGAAACGCCAAAAATGTTTTTAAAACTGTCGCCAAAACCACTTAACGATTCAAAACCTGTGTCAAAAGCAGTATGTGTAATACTTTCGCCATTTTGTATTTTTTTAAATGCCGAATTTAGTCTAAACATTCTTTGATAGGCTTGAAAAGTAATTCCGTGGTTTTTTAGAAACCATCGTCTTATTTGACTTGGTTCAATTCCTTTTTGCTTTAGGTCGTAGTCTTTGAATTTTAAAGTCGGATTTTCTGAAAGTTCATCAATGATTTTCTGAAATTCAATTGGCGTATGGTTTATCGTTTTTAAAGGATTACAAACTTTACAAGCTCTGTAACCTTTGAGAATGCACTCTTTTGAAGTTTTCAGAAATTCAACATTTTCCAATTTGGGCTTTCGAGCTGTGCAAGATGGTCGGCAAAAAATGCCTGTAGTTTTAACTGCCGTAAAAAACACACCTTCAAATGATGTGTCTTTTTCTACAATTGCTTTGTACATTATCTCAGCTGTCAATTCCAATTTAAAACAGGGCTTTAAAAGATTGTTCAAGCAAAATTTTTGTTGTCATATTTTCCAATGATGTATAGGTATAACCATTTAGAAAATTACCCATACTTATCCTTTTTACACCAAGTTTTTCAAGCGTTTTAAAATTGGGTAATTCTGGCATACACATTACATTTAGCGGCGATTTAGTATGCATAACAATCGTGGCAATATCATTTTCTTTTGTGAGACACGGTAAGAATATTCCGTCTGCACCTGATTGTTCATAATTCTTAATTCTTTCCGATACAACTTGTAGCGTATTTGGAATATTTAAAAGAAAAGCATCGCATCTTACATTGATAAAAATTGAAATTCCTTGTTGCTTTAAGATGCTTTTTACTTCTTGTAAAAGTTGAGAAAATTGAAGGTTGTCTTTAAGTTTTCGTTCCCCATTTTCAATAAAACTATCTTCAATATTTATTCCTACAATGCCTAATCTTTCTAATGCAATGATGTTGTTAGCAATTTCTGTTGCAGTGTTTCCATAACCAAATTCGATGTCTACAGATAGAGGAAGTGGAACACTTTTACTAATTCGTTCAACAATAAATAATAAATCTGAAAAAGGCATTTGTTCTCCATCTTCGTAACCTAGCGAATGGGCAATTGCGGCACTTGAAGTTCCAATTGCTTGAAAATTTAACTTTTCATAGATTTTTGCACTTTGCACATTCCAAACATTTCCAATAACCAAAGGCAGTGTCTGATTATGTAAATCTTTAAATTTCAAATACTCTGTCATAACTTTATTTGATTGTGCTAAGATCTTTTCGTTTGAGTTGTCATACAACCGAAAAATTGACAAGTATTTATTTTTGTATGTTGCCTCTGTAAAATGGCAGGCAACCAGAGATGTACCCTACCAATAGCGTATATATTTCATAATGTAGGTATAACAATCTTTTTTTGAGATTAATGATTAAGCTATATAAGTTGTTTTTTAACTAGTTTTCAATCGTCTTAATTCATTTAACTGCCACACTCTTTCTTCTTTTATTTTCTCAAAGTTATCTGGGAAAGCAAGTTCAAGGGTTTTTATTGCGTAGTCTGAGCATACCATTGCATGTTCCCGCATATGTCCAACACCCACCGCTTGTCCGGATGTGCGAACAGCATTTTTGGCTAATTCAGTTTTGCATTGTCGAGCTATAGCATGTATACGGAATCCGGCTTGCCTCACTTCATGCACAGTTGCTTTTCCATTTTGCCACAACTCGTTTATCTTAATCGCCTTTTCAATTTCCGTTTGGTCAATGCTTTCTCCTTTTAGGAATTCGGAAACGTGTCTAGCGCAGAGAATAGCCCATTTTGCTAAAACCACTTGGTTTGCGTATTCATACTCTTTATCTATCTCACTTCTGATTTCCGAGCAATCTTTAATTTTGATTTTTGATTGTGTACTCATTCTAGGTAAGACAATTCTCTTTCAATTAGTTCCATCGATATGGAGAATGCTTTAATTCTCCGTTCCAGCAAAGTTTGTTGAGCAGATTTGTCTTTTAATTTCGGTAACGCCTTTTCACATTTATTGATGGTCGAACAGATTGCTTTTTTTGCTTCTTCCAGTTCTGTTTTCGTGTAAATTGTCATGTTCGTGTTTTGCGAATGATTAAGAAGCCTTAAATACTTCAACCATAATTTCTATGCTACTTCTGCTGTCCTCCGTTTTCTAAGACTACAGAGTCCGTTATTGCGCACAATTTATTTGATAAATTTTAAGGAAGGGTAAATAGGTATTATGGGTTAAGATGCTTGAGCATCGTGCTTCTGCTAGAATACCCTCCATGTAGCCGTGTTTTTTATAGGAAACAAAGTTTTTGAAATGCATGGAAAACCGTTGATCAAGCCACAGTAAAATACTTTGACTAAAGCTCTCAGGGCGGCAAAAGCCACAAATGATAATTTCATTTGATACCTCTTTAAACTTATCCAATATGAAAATTGCGTCAGATGGTGGTACAACATGGAAAAACAAACTTGCTATTGAAATATCCCAAGTTCCCGGCGGCAGATAGTCTTCTCCTATCTCTTTCTGCATAAAATCTATATTTTGCAGGTTATATTGTTCCTTCCGCTTCATTGCAGAGGTAATCAAAAGTTGTGATTTGTCTATTCCTAATCCGGTTTTAATTTTAGGAGCAAGTTTAAAAAGTAAGTCTCCATTTCCACAACCTAATTCTATTACTCTAGAATTAGAGCTTACCAAGTTGTCGATTTGATCTCGAATAGGAGCTAGATTATCGGCAGCTTTTATATTCATACATCGCCCCTTTTAATTCAACGTATATAATTCTAGTTTGGTTGGCATATAATAGTATCGTTTTCTGAGACATTAAGTAAAGTATCATCGAAGGCTACACCCTACATATATTTGATATTTAACTTTTTCATTTAACATAGTATCCCTACACACGGAGTTGTCATAACTTTCCGCTAGGGTGATAGTTGCCGTGTTGTTCTCACCTGAACTTCTAATCCTCTAGATACCTTACACTAACCTTAACTACCGAATTAAATATTCGGCTGAAACGATAAATTTGTCGCCCTTATCCCGCAACAGTAGTGTTTTTGATATCCGGTATTTACCTCTCTTGTACTCATGCAGCACTGGATACAAATAAACATCCAATTGAAGCGGCGAACGGCGATCTAACCCGTAAGCCATATCGTTAAAACCTACATTTTTGAAGGTGATTTTTTCCCACACATTCCTATTTAAATACTCAATGAAGTAGTGGTCTCCGGCAGTTAAATGGTATGACGATTTGTTGGTTAAGTATACTTTTGCTTTATTAAAATCAGGAAGCGTAAAAACGCTGGGCGATATCGTCATTGTTAATGAATCCTGCAGGGACTCAAATTTTGAAACGTTTGCTGTGGTGGCTGTAGGCATTCTATCGATATCTGCTTCAAAAACTCTAATCTCTACTTATTTTATTGAGCTGTTACAAGTCAAGACTATCCAGTTCCTTACCTATGATATCTTTGAATGAAGCTTTAGTAATAGGCTTCAGTAAATAACCTTTCAGTTTAGGAAACGCATTGAACCACTCACGGTCTTGCTTGTTATCTGAAGAAGTAGAAATATAGATGGTGATTAATTTCTTTTCAAATTTTGTACTCGTGAACCTTTTCAAAAATCCCCAGCCATCCAGATAGGGCATATTAAGATCAAGGAACACCAAGTCAGGTAACTCATCAGGTTTGTCTTTGTTCAGTATAAAATACTGCCAGGCTTTTTCTCCATCCGGAAATTGCAAGATCTGATCTACTAGTCCGGTCGCTTCTAAAAACCTCTTAGCTGAAAATTGAAAGATTTTGTCATCGTCTATGACACAAGCTTTTGAAATTCTTTCCATTACAGTGTTATTTTAAACGTTGTTCCTAATCCCACCTGGCTTTCTACAGTTATTGATCCACCAAAAGTTTCGATCTGAGTTTTGGTCATAAATAAACCAACTCCCTTGCTGTCAAATCCTCTGTGGAAGACCTTGTTAAGCTTGAACATATTGTGACCATGTTCATTCAAATCTATACCCAGGCCATTGTCCTTGAATGTAAGAACCGTTTTTCCATATTCGTACCGCGAAGCAATTTCAATCACAGGGGCCACGCCTTCTTTAGTATACTTCAGGGAGTTACTGATCATGTTATAAAAAATACTCTCCAGATAAATATGCGGAAACTCAAGGTGCTGCTTCTGAAAATCTGTTTTAATGGCTGCATTTTTTGAAACCATCTGACCCTTCAACGTAGAAGCTACATGGTTTGTAACCTCCGATAAGTCGCAGGCATCAAACGTCATATTCTTGTTGAACCGTACTTCGAGCACTTTCATTAACTCGTTTAGTGTATCGTTAAGTCCCTGGCTGGAGTCTTTCAACATTCCTATGTA
>DASVRX010000028.1:0-18119 GCA_036388375.1 Pedobacter sp.
GTTTATTGCATTTAGATATTCTAAATTATCAAACGCTCAATATGTTAATTATAGCTCTCTCAATTTTATTCGTATTATTTGTAGCAGGTGTGGCACTAACAATAAAAGATGCTCACACAGTTGAAACAGAAGATGTTTACATTAATGAAACGGATGCAGGCAAATTCACTAAAAACCATCATATTCAAGAAATTTTATAACCAGTTTTTAAACCATTGAAAGAACTGCAGATTAAAGCTGCAGTTCTTATTCCTCTCTCATAGGAATCTCAACTCATGGGCATATTCCAATCACCTTCATTATTTTATACCTGCAAATATCCCGTTCATCTAGGATAAACACCCGTTAGTCTAATTAATTTTTGCCCTCAGCAAACTTCAGCTTAATTTGATCCATCAATTAAAGCAAAATGAAGAAAGCATCTAACCCCGTATCCCCATTTCTTATCTTATTAATTCCGGCCTTATTGGCTGTAGGATTTAAAAGCTTAAAAGGTGATAAGTTGCAAGCGGAGAATCAACGAGCAAGTGTAAACTTTCAGGTTCCATCTTTAAAAGGAGTAATAAAGGTTCTTTTTTAGTTAGCTCCTAATTGCTCCATTTGGTGTTGTTTCGGAATTACTACGTCCTTAAATCCTGCGTCTATTAAGCGCTGTTTAAATTTAGTTTGTACATCGAACTCACCGTGAACAAGAAAGATCTTTTTTACTCCTTCGGGAGACTGGCATGAAAGAAAGCGGAGTAGATCTTCATAATCGCCATGTGCACTCATCGACTTTATAACTCGTACCTCTGCTCTAACATCATATTCTTCACCAAAAATTCTTACAACCTTATTTCCCGACACAAGTTTACCGCCTAAAGATGAAGGTTCGCAATAGCCAACCATCAGTATGGTGTTTTTTTGATTTCCTATGTTGTTCCTGATATGATGTTTCACCCTTCCTGCTTCGGCCATGCCGGATGATGAAATAATTACGCAGGGTCTTGGATCGTTATTTAAACTCTTTGATTCTTCTACCGATTGAATAAATTTTAAGCCCTTAAAATGAAAAACATCGTGGTCCACTTTCATCACTTCCTTTACACTCTTATTGAATACTTCGTCGTGCTCTTTAATCACGTTTGTTGCTTTTTCTGATAAAGGGCTGTCTACATAATAGGCTACATCTGGCAAAGTTCCTTTCAACTCAAGAGAATTCAAAGCATATAGTAATTCCTGTGTGCGGCCAACACTAAAAGCCGGTATAATCAATTTGCCACCTTTCAGCATACAAGTCTGGGTAATTATTTCCTGCAACTGCCCTTCAATTGCTTCCAGATCTTTGTGAAGAGAATCACCGTAAGTAGACTCCAGAAGGATATAATCCGCTTGGGTAAAGGTTTGAGGGCTATTCAATAGCGCATCTCCGTAACGGCCAACATCGCCACTAAACGTTATTTGCTGATATTTTCCATCTTCGAGAATGGTGAGATGAACAGCTGCACTTCCTAAAATATGGCCGGCATCTGTAAGCCGTAACTTTATCCTGGGTTCAATCTCCAGATCAGTGTTATAATCTACTATTTTGAAAAGTCGCAAAGCTTCCATCACATTTTCTTCGGTATACAATGGTTCAACCGACGGCAAACCCTTTCTTCCGCGCTCTTTATTTTCATAATCAGCATCCTGCTGTTGGATATGTGCCGAATCATTAAGAAGAATGCGGGTAAGATCCATTGTTGGAGCAGTACAGAATATTGGTCCGGCAAAACCTTCCGCTACCAGCCTTGGGATTAAACCGCAATGATCGATGTGAGCATGCGAAAGAATGAGATAATTCACCTGATCGGGCCTGAAGCCAAAATGTTCATTTAGTCCGTCTGTTTCATCGCCGAGACCTTGAAACATTCCGCAATCCAACAAGATTTGTGTACCGTTATCTAAACTAATTAAATGCTTTGTGCCGGTTACATTTTGTGCAGCACCGTGGAAGGTTATGGTCATGTGTCGAAGTGAGACTGTATAACATCTAAATTCAATTTAAGTTTATTTAAAATAACTATGAAAATAGTTGTAAAACTAAAATATTAGTTATATCTTTACTTTATAAACCAGCAGCTATGCTAAAAATATCCTACATAAGCCTATTGTTTCTTTGGATACAAGCAACTGCTCTTAATGCTCAAACTCGAATTTCAGGAGAGATTAGCTCTGCTAAGTCGAAAGTTATCACGGTAAATTATTGGAAAGACTTTGTTTACCGTAACGATACAATTAAATTAGACAGGAAGGACAGTTTCTCTACAAGTTATCAATTTACGATCCCAATGTATATTAGGATTGAGGAGGATAACAATGTACTGACTCCTTTTATGCTGATTTATCCGGGGGAAAATCTTCATATCAAGCTCGACAAGGACTCTACATTATTAACCGGCAGCGCCTCAGCCTATAACAGCTTCATCGTGAATCTACGTAAAAGTGTAGGATTGAAACGTCAGTTGGGACAAGATTCAATGCTTACATACGCGCTTGACCAATCTTGTGCATTTTTCAAGACGTTTAGACACGAAAACAGCAAAGCGATAGAAAACCTTACTATTCAAAATTTGATAGGTCAACTTAAACTCTATCCTTTACTGATGAAATATAGTAGTATTAGCGACAGTCTTAAGATAGATACTCTAAAATCTATTGTTAAGACGAATCGGCTACCGGAGACCGCAGGCAATGAATGGCTGTACCTTGATGAAGTAAACTATAATAACGAAACCAATAAGTACGATCATGAGTACTTAAATTGGTTGAACAATTTCATACGCATAACAAGATTTCACGCTACTGCCAAAAACCAATTTGCTGATACAGATGCTTTTTTAATTGAGAAAGATATCATCCGATCTATATTTCCTGCGTCCCCCCTGCGAACCGCTTTATTGGCGTTCAACTTGCATTTTCGTATAAAGAACTATACCGAGTATCCATATTTGTTAGCAGATGTGGACAAATATATCACTGAATTTTCTCAGGAAATTGGTAGCAAAGAGTATATGTCAGCAATAACAAGGACCTATACCGAATCAAAGTCATTCTTAGGCAACTTGGCAAAGGGAGCTAAAGCGCCAAACTTTAATCTTAAAGATCTTACCGGAAAATCTGTTTCCATCAAGGATTTTAAAGGAAAAGTGGTATACCTGGATATTTGGGCAAGCTGGTGCGGACCATGTTTGAAAGAAATGCCTTACATTAAGGTATTGAAAGAGAAGTACAAGGATCAACAGTTGGAAATAATCTCCATATCAATAGATACCAAACAGGAAGCTTGGAAGAAAAAGATAAGCGACTTAAACCTAACTGGTATACAATTAATCGACGACCTTGGCTCAACCAAAAGCAAAATTGCTAAAGATTATCGAATCGCGGGAGTTCCTCATTTCGTGTTGATAGACAAAAATGGAAAGATTGCCTCAGCTTCCGCACCGTTGCCTAGTAATACCAAATTAGAAGAAGAAATAAATAAGTTATTGAAATAATGGAATTAAAAGAACTTACCAAAGCCGAAGAACAACTGATGCAAGTGTTGTGGACACTCGAAAAAGCATTTGTAAAAGAAGTAATTGATGAGCTTCCTGAACCCAAGCCAGCATATAACACGGTGTCTACCATCATCCGAATATTGGAAACAAAGGGATTTGTAGAGCATGAAGCTTTTGGAAAGAGCCACAGATACTATCCTGTTGTGAGTAAAGAACAATATAAAACATTTGCTACCGACAAGCTTTTAAACGGCTATTTCGAAAACTCTGTAGAAAGCATGTTTTCTTTCTTCGTGAAAAAGGAGAAAATTGACTTGAAGGAGGCGGATGAAATTTTAAAGATGATCGGTAAACTTAAAAAGAAATAGTATGAACGGTTTAATCTATCTGCTACAGGTAAACCTCTATTTGCTGCTTTTCTACCTGTTTTATTTAGTGCTATTGCGCAACGAAACCTTTTTTAGGCTTAACCGAATCTATTCGGTTTCATCAGGAATTTTGTCATTATTGATACCGGTGCTGAGGTCTGATTGGATACGAGAACTTTTTGTTACTGAAGAAATATATGCAGTAACTCAATCAGTAGGTTCAACCATAGTATACTATTCCGCCCCATCTGTGAAAGAGTCTGAAGGTTTGAGCCTGGAACAATTGATCTGGCTTTTTTATGCCGTAGGTGCCGGAATAGCTGCACTTCAATTTGGGTGGAGACTTTTTCAGGTTTCTATGTCTTTTAAATCTAAAAGAGAAAATCAAGCCTTTTCGTTTTTTAATAAAATTTCTGTTGATCAGAATCTGCCTGACAGGGAAGTAATTATACAACACGAACTTGTGCATGTAAAGCAATGGCATTCGGCAGACGTAATATTTTTCGAACTGTTTACTATTGTAAATTGGTTCAATCCCGTTGCCTATTTATACAAAAAAGCTATTAAGAATATCCACGAGTTTATAGCCGACGAAACCGCTGCGGAAGCTGATAAAGCATCTTATGCCATGCTGCTTCTTACAAACACATTCGGGATACAACCACAGCAATTAACCAACAGTTTTTTTAATCAATCTATTTTAAAAAGGCGAATCTTTATGCTACACAAAACTAAGTCGCGAAGAGCAGCCATACTTAAGTACGGACTTTCTGCGCCGCTTTTTGCGTCAATGGTTATTTTTTCTTCAGCCACATTAGATAAATCTGAAACGGTTATTGCATTAGGTAGAAAAGTTAAAGCTCAATTACCAGCATTGTTGCCCCTTGATAATAAGAACTCAACCGGCGGAGGAAGTGGCGATTATAATGAGGCAGAATCAGATATGATGCTCGTATCTCCTACTAATTCGTCTCATCAAATAGAAGATTCAACGAAAACTCGAAAAGCGAATAACCTAAAACCGGTATGGGAAATAACAGCTGACGATAGCATCCACGTTCATGCCGATACGAACATAGTTAGTGCCTACGGCAATCCAAAAATAACGCTGAATCCCAAAGGCGGGATTCCTTTAATAATTATTGATGGTTTGAGTGTTAGCACGGCAAAAACTGAGAAAGCTTTCGCTGGCAAACAATATATAAATGCCTTAGTGCCCTCAGAAGATATCCACAGTATTGCAGTGATCAAGGATAAGTCATCAACAGAAAGGTATGGTGAAAAAGGCAGAAACGGGGTAGTTGAAATTACCACCAAAGCCTATGCAAAAATTCATCCTGAGGGACTGGTTAACATAAAAGTTAAAGCCGTCGGTAGAACTTTACCCCACACCACAGCTTCGAGCTTTGAAAGGACTGTCACACCACTCACGAATGCGCCTCAACTTTCTGAAAACTCTTTGTATATCATAAACGACAAAGAAATTTCACATGAGGAGTTTAAAATCGTCTCAAAAGAACCATTTGAATCAATCATGTTTTTATGGGGCAAGCACGCTGCAAAATATGGCGAAAAAGGCAAAAACGGGGTTTGGGTAGCAACGACTAAGGCAACGGTAAAAGGGTATAGTGGCGAAGCTCCTCCTGAAAAACAAGGCTATCTTATAATGAACGCTGATCGTTCAAAGCCTGATAAGATAGTTTACAAAAACATTGTATATTTTTTAAATGAAAAAAGGATTACCAAAGACGTACGGGAAAAGTTAGACCCAAAAAATATTAAGTCAATAGAGGAGATTAAAGATAAAGCACAATTCGGTAGTCGTGAGGTTCCTGCCGGAACAGAACGTATTATCTTGATTGAGTTAAAAGAATAGCATTTCACCGCTTAATTCGTCGAATGACCCTCATCTTCTTATTAAAACTTAAAATCGAAATAACATGGATTGGTTCAATTATCTCATCCAGGTAAACATCTACCTGATTTTATTTTATGCATTCTACAAGTCGGTTCTCCAGAATGAAACTTTTTTTAAATGGAACCGAGTATTTCTGGTGCTCTCAGGCGCTTTGTCTTTCCTTATCCCAACTCTACAATCTCAATGGGTGAAAAGCTTATTTGTGAGCAAAGAGATTGTTTACATGACCGAGGCAATTACCTTAGATGAGATCAGAATTTCATCGGCAGAGGAAGTAGGTTTTGCGTGGAGCCAGTTTATTTTGGCAATATACATGCTTGGAATTGTAGTTTTCCTCTTCAAATTTTTGTGGCAGTTAAGCCAGATCTCAAAAAGCTTTAAGCAACCAAATCAGGCTCTTTCCTTTTTCAAGAAGGTAAGCGTTTCAGAAAATCTATCCTCAAGAGAGTCTATTATTAAGCACGAAGAAGTGCATGCTTCGCAACTGCATTCGGCAGATGTAATAATTTTCGAAATTATTGGAATCATCAATTGGTTCAATCCGGTTGTATACGCTTACAAGAAATCAGTAAAGTTTATTCATGAATTCATAGCTGATGAAGTCGCTTCAGCTGAAGCGGACAAGTCGGAATACGCTTTATTGCTGGTAAGTAATGTTTTTGGAATCCAGAAAGAGCAGCTTGCTAATAACTTCTATAATCAATCACTACTTAAAAAACGAATTATAATGTTACATAAGACAAAATCCCGGAAGGCAGCAATATTGAAATATGGGCTTTCTGCACCGCTTTTTGCGATGATGGTTATTCTTTCATCGGCAACAATTAATGAACACGATATGGGAAGTCTTCCAGTTTCGACATCTTCTAAGATTGTTGATGGAATCACTTCTGCAATCAATGCGGCTGATGCCGGGCTTACCACTACTAAGCAATCTCCTGAGACTATATCAGAGACCCTTGCAAGAAGAAATGAACATTCATTTGTGCCGAAAAATGATACTTCTGCCGCTATATCAGCTGCCGAGGTCGACGTTATGCCGGTCTATCCTGGAGGAATCACTGAGTTTTATAATTGGATTGGGAAGAACTATAAATATCCCGAAGAGACAAAGGCAAAACAGATATATGGACGGATGGTGATACAATTTATTGTGGAAAAAAGCGGTGAGCTTACTGATGTTAGAACATTAAAAGACCTGGGATATGGAACTGCGGAGGAAGCAGTAAGATTATTAAAATCTTCAAAAGTCTGGAAGCCGGGAATTAAAAACGGCAAGCCTGTAAGAGTTCAGTTTGTTTTACCAATTCAGTTGAACAAACCCATTGAGGTCGGAACAACTGATTCTTCGACATTAAATGTCGTTGGTTTCAAAAAGGGTGAGGGACCAGCGTCTGAAAAAGTCGTTTATTTCTTAGATGGAAAAACAATTACAAAAGCAGACATGCAGAAATTAGATCCAAACAGCATAGAATCTATTAATGTAATTAAAGATAAATCTCAATTTGGAAATCACAACGTCCCGGAAGGAACAGAAGGAATAATCTTGATCACGTTAAAAAAATAGATCCAATGTTCAGAATAGTAGTTCTGATATGCTCTATTCTAGTTCTTTCCTGCAAAGCAAAAACAAACCAGCTTAAAAACGGCAAAGAACACGGCAAATGGATTATCAAGTCTGATGACGAGTTATGGAAAGGCAAATTCAGATACGGAGCCGAGATTGGAACCTGGAAATCGTTTAATAACGGCCGTTTATACAAAAAGGAACGATATAAAAAGAACACATCATATATTGAGTTTTATCACCCCAATGGGAGAATAAAATCTTGTGGAAAAGCCAGGATGACTAGCGACAGCAAAGAAATTCACTGGTTTTACACGGGTGAATGGAAATATTTTAATGAAAGCGGCGAACTACTCGAAACGAAGGTTTATGAGAAAGGCGTTTTGATAGAATGAGCAAAAAGGCCCTGATATGAATATCAAGGCCTTTTTTGCATTAGTTTTATTAGTTAAGCAATCATTCCATGAGGGTCTAAAACATATTTCTTAGCTGCTCCTTTATCAAAATCCATATATCCTTTTGGTGCATCGGCCAGAGAGATCACCTCTACGTTTACTGCTTTAGCAATTTGAATCTTATCATACAAAATAGCCTGCATCAACTGACGGTGGTACTTCATTACCGGGCACTGGCCGGTGTGGAAGGAATGAGATTTTGCCCATCCTAAACCGATTCTTATTTTCAGGTTACCTAGTTTAGCCGCATCATCTACTGCTCCCGGATCTCCCGTAACGTATAGTCCCGGGATACCGATTGAACCTCCAGCGCGGGTAATTTCCATCGCAGCATTTAAAACTGTCGCTGGGTGTTCGTGTCCACAATCACTACCGTGCCCGCGAGCTTCAAACCCAACGCAATCTATCGCAGCATCCACTTCCGGAACACCTATAATGGCCGCGATTTGGTCTGCAAGGCTTGCATCTTTACTTAAGTCAACTATTTCACAACCAAAGCTAGCGGCCTGAGCTAGTCTTTCGGGAATCATATCGCCCACAATAACCACTGCGGCACCTAATAAATGACATGAAGCAGCACATGCAAGTCCCACTGGTCCGGCACCCGCTACGTAAACGATTGAACCCGGCCCTACACCCGCAGTTACAGCGCCGTGATATCCGGTAGGAAAAATATCCGAAAGCAAGGTTAAATCTTTAATTTTCGCCATCGCCTGATCGCTATCGGGGAACTTCAGTAAGTTAAAATCGGCATATGGAACCATCACATATTCTGATTGCCCACCAACCCAGCCTCCCATATCAACATATCCGTAAGCTGCGCCCGGTCTGGCCGGATTTACGTTAAGGCATATTCCGGTCCTCCCTTCTTTACAGTTGCGGCATCTTCCGCAAGCAATATTAAATGGCACCGATACAATGTCTCCAACTTTAATAAACTCTACATCGCTTCCCGCCTCAATAACCTGTCCGGTAATTTCATGACCCAGAATTAATCCTTCAGGTGCAGTTGTTCTGCCACGAACCATATGCTGGTCGCTACCACAAATATTGGTAGAAACCACTTTTAATATTACGCCGTGGTTGCATTTTCGATCTCCGATTGCAAGTTTTGGATAGTCGATGTTTTGAACTTCGACAACACCAGGTTTAATGTAGGCTACGCCTTTATTGGTACACATAAATAATATGGTTGGTTTAAATGGTTAAAAGCAAATTAGATAAATTGTATCAAATCAGGAAAGAATAATTAGCATAACCCGAGTTCGTTTTTTGAATAATTGTTTTTGGGCGTTCGGGCGGGCTTTTCGCTACAATCTTTTTACCGAAAGGGGGACAAAAAGGATTTTTGCTTCAATCCCTAACGCAAACCCTTCTAAGTCAAATTGCTATTCCTGATGTCGTTTAATTTTTATAATCACCATTTTAGATGTGGGCGTATTGCTCCGGTCGGCAACGCTATCTATTGGCACTAAGACATTTGTTTCGGGAAAATAAGTTGCGGCACACTGAATAGGAATATCAAACTCGACCACTATAAATTTTCGGGCTACCCGTTCTAACCCATTGTGATAGTTAAACAAATCTACCACATCTCCCGGATTTAAGCCTGCGTTTCTAATATCAGCGATATTCATCAGGACAACTCTGCGTTCATTAAAGATTCCACGATAGCGGTCGTCGAGCCCGTAAATAGTCGTGTTAAACTGGTCATGACTGCGAATGGTCATCATCATCAATTCATCGGAAGCTAAAGTTTGGTTGGTTACGTTCGCCACATTAAAATGCGCCTTCCCGGTAAACGTGTTGAATTCGCCCTCTCTGTTGCAATTTGGCAAATAGAATCCTCCCGGTTTTCGCACCCTGCTATTGTAGTTGTTAAATCCCGGAATGGTTTTTTCAATAGCATCACGAATGGCATCATAATCCGTTTGATACAAATTCCAGTTTATCTTCGAACGATTTCCTAAAGTCGCGATAGCCAGTTTACAAACAATTACAGGCTCGCTTAATAAATCATTAGATACGGGTTTCAAATTCCCTTTCGACATTTGCACCACACCCATAGAATTCTCGCAGCTAATGAATTGCAGTTCTCCGTTTATAACATCTTTATCGCTTCTGCCTAGACATGGCAAAATCAATGCTTCCTCGCCATGTATTAAATGACTGCGGTTTAACTTTGTAGACACCTGAACAGTGAGCTTACATTTCTGCAAAGCTGCTGCGGTAAATTTAGTATCAGGCGTAGCCGACAAAAAATTACCTCCCATAGCAAAAAAAACTTTTGCCTTGCCTTCGTGCATCGCATGGATAGCCTCTACCGTATCATAACCAGGATGTCTGGGTGGTTCGATTTGAAATGCCTTCTGTAAGTTATTTAAAAATGCTTCTGATGGCTTTTCATAAATCCCCATCGTGCGATCGCCCTGCACATTACTATGCCCGCGCACCGGACAGGTGCCAGCTCCCGGTTTGCCGATACTGCCTTTCAACAGAAGCAGATTAACCACCTCCATGATGGTGTCGACTGCATTTTTATGCTGCGTAAGGCCCATCGCCCAGCACGCGATAATTTTATTTTTATGCTTTAATACATCAACAGTTTGGTGTATTTGTGCTATAGAGATTCCGGCCGCTGAAGCTAACTCTTGCAGATTTTGGCTTTTCAAATGGGCTGCAAGGTCTTCATAACCGCTGGTGCGGGAGTTTATAAATTTATGGTCGAATACAGTACCCGGAGCCTTTTCTTCTTCCTCTAACAAAAGCATGGCAATCGCTTTAAGCAAAGCCATATCACCATTTAATTTCACCTGCAAAAAGATGTCGGTGAGCCCGGAATTTCTCCCAATAGTTCCGTTAAACGTTTGCGGATTATTAAATCCGATTAAACCTGTTTCTATCAAAGGGTTTACTGAAATGATTGTAGCTCCTTTTGCCTTCGCCTTTTGTAAGGCCGTCAGCATTCGTGGATGGTTGGTTCCCGGATTTTGACCGAGTATGATAATTACTTCCGCTTCATAAAAGTCTTCCAGCTTGACTGATCCCTTGCCAATACCAAGAGCCTGGTTTAAAGCTACGCCGCTCGACTCATGGCACATGTTCGAGCAATCAGGCAGATTATTAGTGCCGTATTCGCGTACAAACAATTGATATAAAAAAGCAGCTTCATTGCTGGTGCGCCCAGATGTATAAAAAACTGCTTCGTCAGGCGAAATCAAATCATTCAAGTGCGATGCTACTATTTTAAAAGCGTCATCCCAACTTATGGCTTCATAATGTGTTGCGCCTTTCGGCAGATACATGGGCTCGGCGATCCGGCCTTTTTTTCCAATCTCGTAATCATTTAATTGAGAAAGAGAACTCACAGAGTTGGCAGCAAAGAAATCCGCAGTTAGTTTTTTCGTTGTAGCTTCTTCCGCAATCGCTTTCGCGCCATTTTCGCAATATTCACCCAAGGGAGAACGCTCATCATCGGGGTCTGGCCAGGCGCAACCCGGACAGTCGAAACCGCTTTTTTGATTCAAACTGAACAATGCCTTTGTTCCTCGGGCAATATCCATTTCCCCAAAAACATGCTTTATGCTTGACACAATTGCGGGGGCTCCTGCTGCTGTTTTTCCCGATTTGGAGATCTTTAATTTTAAAAGTTCCTCAGGGTTTTCAGGATTTGGTGGAGTTTGGTTGTTCATTTTAGCGGTTAAATCAATTGGTGCTCTGTTATGTTTTGAAGGCGCTTACCTACCTGCATAACTCATTCGCTTTAAAAGTCGAAGATGTGAAATAAGGCCACCCCAATATGTTGTCTGATTTGGTTTTATGTTGTGTTGAAATAAAATGCTGTATAATATTTTGTTAAGACATGGATAATGAATGTGATGGTAGTGCGGAAATAGATGATGAGCAATATGATTATTAAAACCACCAAGTATAAAATTAGCTGTTTCACTAAATGGGTGCATATCGTTTGAACTTTTGATTTGATTCATAAGCCAGGATGTGTTTATAAAGCCATTTTTGTCTGTCGCGGGGTATTCAGTCTGTTCTACGTGGTGTGTCATAAAGAACGTGAAGAGCAAAAACAATGATTGCGAAAGATGCATTAATAGAAATCCTGTTAAAATCGTAAACCAAACTTGCTGAGAAAATAGTACCGGCAAGGCAAGTATAAAGCTTAGATAGAATCTCTTTTGAGTCCAAAAAGAAAGATGATATTTGAATCCTTTCTTCTCGGTGTATTCGTCTTTGGAAAACAATATGATAAAATCTTTTATGAATACCCAAAACAGGGAATAAGTTGTATATGCGAAAGGCGCATAGATATGCTGATAGCGATGAAACCAACAATATTCACTATTCGGGATTACACGAATAAGTTTTGAAATTTTCAAATCAGAATCGTAATCTTCAACATTTGGAGCGTAATGATGTGAGTTTATGTGTCGTTGTTTCCAAGCTTCTGCGTGCGCACCAACAATGGTGTATATGGAAATAAAACAAAGGGTGTTTAGTTTTTTGCTTTTAAATATTGTGTTATGAGAAAAGTCGTGAGAAAAATTAAAAGCAAAAAGCAGGGCTATAAAGCCATATAAAATGAAAATTATGACAAATACAATCGGGCTCTTCACAATAAACAAAAGTGAGTAACAAACGGCAGTCAAGGAAAAGTAGAATAAAAACTTTGTCCAAATTTTCAAAGTAAAATTAGTTTTGTTTGCGCTGAGTTGCTCCTCCACTTGTTTGTAAATGGTTTTTAGCAATTCGCTGTCTTGAGCAATATGTACGTGTCTATCTTTCAAACGGAATTGGCATAAATTGTTGATGTCGTCCCATTCCTTTTAAAAACCTAAAATGCGATGCAATGGATTTTCTGTAAGGCATTTCCATATAAGTTAGACCGTGTTTTTGAGAAAGTTCTCTAAACATTGGCAGTATTTCTAAATAATGAACATGGCAAATATTGGGCAATAAATGATGTAATGCGTGGGCATTAAAACCACCCAGAGTCCAATTAAAAAATGTGCTGTCTGCGTTGTAGTCAATTGATGTGGACATTTGCAGTTTCGGCCAACTCAGATCTAGTTTATTATCCTTATTGGGAACAGGATGTTCCACAAAGTCTGATAGATGAGAAACGCCTAAAACACCAACAAATATTAGCGAAACAAGAAAGTGATTAAGTAGAAAAGCTAACACAATAGTTGTCCACCCAAATGGCAAAAGGAAGAGTGGAAGAATTATCATATAGCTTAGGTAGAGCAGTTTATAAATAATAAGCTTTATGACTTCCATTCTTGGAATTTCTATTCTGATTGTTCTGCTAGAATAATTTACTAGCATTAATGTTTCTCTGAAGAAGAACCAATTGATAGAGTAAAGTAGATAGAGAAAAGGAGCATAAATATATTGGTATTTATGAAACCATTTTAGTGGTTGGCTTTCAGTCATTCTGAAAAGGGGATTGTTCAATACATCAATATCGCTTCCCTCGATGTTTGTGTATAAATGGTGTGATTCGTTGTGGTTCTTTCCCCAAACGTAGGCATTGTTTCCTTGCAGATTAAAGCTCAGAGAAAATAAGAATTTGTTCCAAAACCTACTTTTAACTGCTACGCCATGGGCAGCATCGTGTGAAATATTAAATGCTGTTAATAAAACAGACAGCCCCATTAGTAAATAAAAAGCATAAAAGCCGATTGTAGTTGTACTTGTTATCATAAGTACATAAAACAAAATGTCAAGGCTGAAATAGAGTATGATTTTAAAAATCATTGTCTTATTGCCACTTTTATGAATTCCTTTTTCTTTAAAGTGCTGGTCGATTTTCTCATTTAATTCTTTGTAGAATTCAGAGCCTTCATCTTTTGTAAATTTTAATTTGTTCATCTTTTAATTGCTTCCAGGTTCGTCGTAAAGTGGCTTGTAATTATCCCTCACCCGCTGCTCCCCCGAATAAATATTAAACCGCTCATCCCTAAGAAACCCAATAAGTGTAATATTAAATTCATGAGCCAGCTCCACAGCCAAACTCGAAGGCGCGCCAATTGCCACCACTATCTTAATACCCCCCATAGCCGCTTTTTGAATCAACTCGAAACTCATCCTTCCGCTAAGCATTAAAACATTGGAGTTAAGCGGTAACATATTTAGGTTGAGAGCCGCACCAATTAGTTTATCAAGTGCATTGTGCCGTCCCACATCTTCCCGCGCTATAAGGATTTGACCATTTGTATCAAACAACGCGGAAGCGTGTAAGCCTCCGGTTATTCCGAACACTTCCTGGTTGTTGCGTAAAATGTCTGGTAGGCTATGTAAGAGCTCTGAAGTTATCTCAATATCGTCTTGACTAATTATCCTTGAGGAAATGGTTCTTATCGCTTCGATAGACGCTTTGCCGCAAACGCCACAGCTTGAAGTAGTGTAGAAGTTACGATCAAGCTTTTGCAGATCAAAAGCCACATCCTCTTTTAATTTTATTAGAATGGTATTTTCTTTGTTCTTAGCGCAAGGTTTGGAGTAATGTCCATTTTCTCCAATATCTGTTACACTGTTAATAATTCCTTCTGTAAACAGAAATCCAATTGCCAATTCCAAATCATGACCTGGCGTTCGCATAGTTACTGAGATGTTTTTTACTTGCCGGTTAGCAGCAGGACCGTACTCAATGCGAATCTCGAGGGGTTCTTCAATAGCCAGCGCGTCGGTAGTGAATGCTTTACCTTCACTGGTTATCTTCGTCACTTGTAACAGAGTAGTAGAAACGTCGGCCATATCTTTTACTCAAATTTATTGGGCTGGTAAGGTTTATTGGCGGTGTAGAATATAAAGATAAGACTATCACGGATAGATTGCGGTGTTAACTTCACAAAAAGCCCTGATACTTTCATATCAGGGCTCTAATATCTCCTTGCCTCGTGCAGCAAATTTATTAAATTTCCTCCTCTTTAAAAAGGCGGGCAGTTAAAAAGTCTCTTCTTAATCTATTAATATTTGTCATTGAAATCTCTTTCGGGCATTCGATTTCGCAAGCCCCGGTGTTAGTACAGCTGCCAAAACCTTCGGCATCCGCTTGTGCAACCATAGATTGTACTCGGCGGTATCGCTCTGGTTGCCCTTGTGGCAATAAAGCTAATTGGGAGATTTTTGCTCCAACGAAAAGCATTGCAGAAGCATTCTTACAAGCCGCAACACAAGCACCGCACTGAATACACGTTGCAGAGTTAAACGCCTCATCAGAAATTACCTTTGGAACAGGAATTTCATTTGCATCAGGAACGCCACCGGTATTCACAGATACATATCCACCCGCCTGTTGTATTCTTTCAAACGCCGAACGATCAACCGCTAAATCCTTTATGACCGGGAAGGCAGTAGCGCGCCACGGTTCAATCGTAACCGTCTCGCCATCTTTAAAGCTGCGCATATGCAATTGGCAAGTGGTAATTGCACGTTTAGGTCCGTGCGGTCGACCATTGATATATAAAGAACACATTCCGCAAATTCCTTCACGGCAATCGTGATCAAAATGGATTGGATCTGTTCCTTTTTTTACTAAGTCTTCGTTTACCACATCAAGCATTTCCAGAAATGACATATCCGGCGAGATATTCTCTGCTTTGTAAGTAACAAATCCTCCCTTGTCGTTGGAGTTCGCTTGTCTCCACACTTTAAGGGTCAAATTCATGTTTCCGCTCATCTGTTATTTAGATTTGAGAGGCAAGAAGTGAGAATCAAGATTAATCTGTTTCTCCTTGTCTCCTGTTTCCTATATCTTGATTCTATTTATAACTTCTTTGTGTCAACTTCACATTTTCATACACCAGTGGCTCTTTATTCAATTTCTCTGGCATATTCTCGCCGGTAAACTCCCAGGCGGCAACGTAGGCATAGTTCTCATCATCGCGTAAAGCTTCACCTTCTTCGGTCTGACTTTCTTCACGGAAGTGGCCACCACAAGATTCTTTGCGGTTTAAAGCATCATCGATCATCAGCTCTCCGAGCTCGATAAAATCTGCAACACGACCGGCTTTTTCTAAGGACATATTAAGTTCCTCGTTTTTGCCCACCACAATCGCATTCTTCCAGAAATCAGCTTTAAGCTGCTGAATTAATCCTTTTGCTTTTATCAGTCCCGCTTCGTTACGTGCCATACCGCAGTATTCCCACATGATGATTCCCAACTCGCGGTGGTATTCATCAACGGTCTTGGTTCCTTTAAGCGACAACAATTTGTTTAACCTGTCTTCGACCTGTTTTTTTGCTTCCGCGAAAGCGGGATGAGTAGTATCAACCGGCTTCGGGCCGATTGTTGCAAGATAATCTCCTAAGGTATAAGGAATTACGAAGTATCCGTCGGCTAAACCTTGCATCAGTGCAGAAGCACCTAGGCGGTTAGCACCGTGATCTGAGAAATTACATTCACCTAAAGCATATAAACCAGGAATAGTGGTTTGCAGGTTGTAATCTACCCAAAGTCCGCCCATGGTATAATGAACCGCAGGATAAATACGCATTGGTAACTCGTAAGGGTTCTCATCTGTAATCTGATAATACATATCGAACAGGTTACCATATTTAGCAGCGATGGCAGATTTACCTAAGCGATTAATCGCATGAGAGAAATCAAGGTATACCGCTTTACCAGAACCACCCACACCACGACCGTCATCAACTGCTTCTTTCGCATTACGCGATGCCACATCGCGAGGTACTAAGTTTCCAAATGATGGATATTTCCTTTCCAGGAAGTAATCCCTGTCGTCTTCTTTTACTTCGCTTGCTTTCAATTGCCCTTTACGGATCTGCTCGGCCATTGCCTGAGTTTTAGGAACCCAAACACGTCCGTCGTTACGTAAAGACTCCGACATTAGAGTCAGTTTTGACTGATGATCACCACTTACCGGAATACAGGTTGGGTGAATTTGAGTGTAACACGGGTTTCCGAAGAATGCACCTTTTTTATGAGCACGCCAGATGGCAGTTGTATTACTGCCCATCGCATTGGTAGAAAGATAAAATACGTTCCCGTAGCCACCTGTAGCTAAAAGAACTGCGTGTGCTGCATGCGTTTCAAGCTTTCCGGTAATTAAATCGCGGGTGATAATTCCCTGAGCTTTTCCATCAACAACAACCAGCTCAAGCATTTCGTGGCGGTTGTACATTTTCACCTTACCTTCATGTATCTGACGGTTAAGTGCAGAGTACGCCCCTAACAATAGTTGCTGTCCGGTTTGACCGCGTGCATAAAACGTACGGGAAACCTGCGAACCACCAAAGGAGCGGTTATCTAATAAACCTCCGTACTCACGTGCAAAAGGAACACCCTGTGCTACGCACTGATCAATGATGCTTACCGACTCTTCGGCCAAACGATGAACGTTAGCTTCGCGGGCACGGTAATCACCACCTTTTATGGTATCGTAAAATAAGCGATAAACGCTATCACCATCGTTACGATAATTTTTCGCTGCATTAATACCGCCTTGTGCCGCAATTGAATGCGCACGACGCGGGCTATCCTGGAAACAGAAAACTTTTACATTATAACCTAGTTCGGCAAGAGATGCCGCCGCCGAAGCACCTGCCAAGCCACTGCCAACTACTATAACGGTATATTTCCTTTTGTTAGCAGGATTTACAAGCTTTAAGTTGAATTTGTGTTTGGACCACTTTTCGGCTAAAGGTCCCTCTGGTATTTTAGAATCTAAAATCATCGCAGAATTTATTTGTACCCTTTAAATAAGGTTTGATTGTTTTAAATAAATATAAATCGGCATTGCCGCAAATAGCGCAGGTATTATGATAGTAAACGCCCACAATCCCAGAAATTTCACAGCTGGGAAGTATTTGTTATGATCAAAGCCTAACGTTTGAAATCCACTTTGAAAGCCGTGATACAGGTGGAATGCCAGCGCAATCATCGACAAGACATAAAGCACTACATACCATAACTGGCTAAAGGCCTCGAGTACTACTTTGTAAAGGTCTTTGGCGACAACTACCTGTACTTTATTTTGTGAATCAAAATAGGAAGAGTGCATCAATTCCACACCCGATACCGGTAACTCAGTCACCTGTACTTCATTTGGGTTTTGAACATTAGTAATATATTGCGTGTAAGGCAAAGCTCCATTATGATATTCCCACCAGAAGGTTTTCATGTGAATCACAATGAATACCAGAAGGATTGTTCCCAAAATACCCATGTTTCTTGAGCTCCATGAACTGTTAGCTGATCCATTGAATTGGGCATAGCCAACTGAGCGGGCTTTTTTGTTTTTCAAAGTTAAAAGG
>DASVRX010000029.1:0-13992 GCA_036388375.1 Pedobacter sp.
GCAAGAAACATTTTTGAGAGTAATTTCAACACCATCTATTGCGGCAGATTTATGCGGCGAAAAGGGTTGTGTTAGTCGATATGCCTCCGGATGGAAAACAGAAACTGGATTTGAAACCAAGCTACGCACTTTCATCGTGTCAGAGTTATCTAAATCTCCCGACTGGATAGGTTTCCAGTAATCAGCCTTTAGTTTCTCAACCAATATAGAGGCTATTAAGGTTTTTCCTACATCGGTCCCAATCCCTGTAATAAATAATCGCCTCATAAAAACTTCTCAATGGCTCTCACCAGATTACCTATGTCTTCGTCAGTATTAAAACTATGCAAACATATCCGCAGCCGCTCTTTCCCTACCGGGACGGTTGGATGCAGTATCGCCCTAACATCAAACCCACATTCTTGCATAGCAGAAGCCAGCTTTTTAGTTTGAATATTTCCTCCAACTATCAGGCTCTGAATAGGAGAATAGCTGGGAATTAGCTGCGAGGAGATTCCTGAAGCATAAGTTCTAAATAAATCTATCTTGTAATGAATGGCTGATCTATTAAATTCATCCAGATATTTATAAGCTGTTTTCACACTTAAATGCGTGTAAAAAGAAGCAGCAGTTGTGTATATAAATGATCGGGAAAAGTTAACAAGGTACTTTTTTAAACTGTTACTCCCTAACACACACGCGCCATGGCAGCCTAACGCCTTTCCAAAGGTTATCACCCTTGCGAAAACCTTATCGCAAAGTCCACATTGTTCAACCAGGCCTTTACCTCTATCTCCGAATATTCCAACTGCATGTGCTTCATCAACAATTACGGCAGCAGAATAGGTATCCGCCAAAGCGATTATTTCAGCTAAAGGCGCCATATCGCCGTCCATCGAATAAATACTTTCTACACCTATAAATATTTTCCCTTTTGATATTTTCAGTTTATCTTCCAGACTTTGTAGATCATTGTGTTTAAAGGTATATCGGTTTGCATTATTTAATCGCGCACCGTCTATAATTGAGGCATGAATCAGTTCATCCAGAATAACGGTATCACCCCTATTCGCAAGGCATGAAAAGAGACCAACATTAGCGTCATATCCAGAATTGAAAATCAATGCCGATTCGGCATGATGAAAAGCAGCAATTTCCTTTTCAAGATCTTCTGTGAATTGATCATTTCCGGATATTAATCTCGAGCCGGTAGCACCTACAAAATGATCATTAAACAAATTCAGTTCGTCTGATAACGTCTGTTTAAATTCTACCGATCGTGCCAGACCAAGATAATCATTTGAACAAAAGTCAATCAAGCCTTCATTTATAGATAAGATTCTCAAAGAACCATTATCTATTCTTTCCTCGAGCTTTCGATCGATGTAATTGTTAATCTCTTCCAAAATATAAATCGCTTAAAAATAAAAAAAGCGACCCGTAAAAGTCGCTTTTTTATTCAAACCAGGTTTGTTAACCTTTTCTATTTTTTTTACCATCCTTATGTTCTCCGCGGTGGTTTTTCATTTTTTCTTTCCGCTCTGCTTTCAGCTGAGTGTAGGCCACACGCTGTTTTTCATCTAAAATATTTACGATTTTCTCGTCGCTTGTTTTGAACTGCTCTTTAATTTTTGGTCTCGAAACGTTTTCCTGCTCTTGTCTAATCTTTTTTAGAGCCTGAGCACGTTCCAGATTAATTTGATAAATCTGAGTCTTCTGCTCTTTCGTTAATGATAATTTCTGATCTAAAACGTCTGTCATTTTTTGAGCCCGTTCTTCAGGTGTTTTTAATTCTCTCTGAGCTCTTTCCTGTGAGAACCCTGTTGCGCTTAAACCGATGAACAGCATCGCGCTTAAAATTATTTTTTTCATGCTATTATTGTTTAATAGATAGAAGAATCCACACACAAATGGTTTAATTGCAGAGTGTTAAATAATGTTAAGACAGCTATCAAATTATTATACTAGAAATAATTTTTTTGAGCGTGCCCAGCCGTGGCTGGTCGGGCTATTCGCTCCAAGTCCTCTCCGCCTGAGGCGGCTGTGGGCTTCCGCTACTATCCCTCACGTTTCCCTGGCAACACCACTGATTTTAACGTTAGTTGTTTCCCGTTTTCAATTGTGCGATAGATTTTTGCATTTGAGACATCATGGAAGTTAAGCTTTCCATAGTTGGTTCGGCGGTCGGCTCCGGAAACACGGTTGAGATATATGCTTTAGATTTCCAAATTTCCAAAATATCTTCTGTAGCTATCGTATAGGGATCAAATACAGGATTATCGGAAACTAGTTTTAGCGTTTTGTTTTCCTTGAATTTGTTTCCTGCACGTTTGTAAACAACTCCATCATCTTTTGTAATAAACACATAGGTCTCTCCAACTTTAAGATCGTTCCAATTTTCAAGATATTCTCCGATAACTATTGTTCCTGATGGAAGCGGCAACATCGAATCGCCTTTTATTTCAAACGCACGAAATGTTCCCTGTTTCAAAAAAGGAAGGTGAAATTTGGGCAACTCACTTATAAATTGCGGATCGGCATAACCATTTAAATAACCTGCGCTGGCTTTTACCGGTACCAGTTCGATGTTCTCACGATCGTCAGAATCGACTGATATACTTAGTACCCGTAAATTTGAAGCGTCACTTTTAGGCTTAGGTTTCCACTTATCATTGATCTGTTCATTAATCAGTTCGTCGATACTTAATTCATAGAAAACTGCGAATTTTTTTAGCAAATCATATCTCGGATCGGCCCTGTCTTCTTCGTATGCACCCACAAGCGAACGTTTAATTTCCATTGTATCAGCAAATTGCTGTTGGGTTAACCCCTTTTTCTTTCGGAGGTAACGAAGATTATTAGAAATGTTGGCCATTTTGAAAATAATTTTGTTTTGCTAAAATAATTAGTAACTTTATGCTCATAAAATTAGCAATTTATTTTAATTACTAAAGAGATAATTATGAAAAGATATGTGTTTATTGTAACCGACCGGAATCGCAGCTCCATGCATGTGGGAATGAGTACCGATTTATTGAAGACTATAGGGTTTTATCGCCAAATGCCAAACTTGTTTTTTGATTCGGCTCAACAATTAACGCGGTTGATATATTTTGAAGAAATGCGTACTGAAGAAGCCGCTTTGCAACGCTTTAACCTAATAAGCAAGTTTACAAGGGCTCAAAAAGAGAAAATGGTTAGATCGGTAAACCCTGATTGGCTGGATTTGAGTATTGGCTTAGACTTCGAAAAAATCCTTACCCAGCCTTATATACAGGTAGATAAACGAGTTGGAATGTATCAATAGAAAACGGCGTAATGATTCGCTTTCTATTGATACTTATATCTTACCAACCTGGTGCAAACACTAATCCAAACACCGGACCGCTAACATCCTTACGCTGAAAAGGTATCGCCGCGTAGGGTTCTATAATGAAATATCCGAAAACATTAACTCGAAGTGATAAACCGGCACTCATAGCGGGTATCCGGGAAGTTATAGGAATAGTAGTTTCTTGACCCTGTTGATTAACAACCGTTCTTTCACCAAGTCTTTCAGGAGTACTTCCGAAAGTGATTTTCGAACTTCCGGTATAAGCAATTCCTGCATCGAAAAATGCATTCAAATCAGAAAATAGAAATTTAGATTCTATAGCAGATAAGCGCTTCGGACCTGTAAATGGCAACCTGACTTCAAAATTAAATACTGCTATTTTAGAGCCGGTTAACTGACTTAAATCAAAATCGCCACGAGTGCTTTGCGCTCCGCCGCTCTTGTAAAAAGAATTAAATTCATAACCTCTGACAAAATAAGGATACCCTATAAAAAGCGGGTACAGTGCTTGTTCATCTCTACCCATCCTTGAATAACTATAAGCTCTTACAGCAAATGTTACAGGTTTTACTCGTTGATATTTTCTAAAATCCGCAGTGAGTGCAGTAAAACTATAATCACCCTGATATGCTTCAACTCCTAACCGATAACGAAAACCATTTAACGGTGCTGTTATTCCCATAAGGGAATTATCTCCTACTAAAGCTGAATTAAGTTGATATATGGTAAACGGTTTAAAATCTATGCCGTACGAAGCCGTTGCATCTTCTCTTGAAAGCTTATTTCTTTCGGCCCCGGCAAAGCGTCCGAAACTGTCGTAAGCATTAGAAAATCGATCGATGCGATAGCTATACCTTGCAACTGCCGATCCAAGTTCAAAACGTGAGATTCTCGAAAACGGATAAGAGCCAAATATTTGGATTTGATCTTCAAAAGTTCTGAATATATCATAATTCTCTCTTATTAGATCTCCGTCTCTTTCAAAATTGGAAAAACCCGAAACATAGGGAATATGCGAAACAGCCGCTCCAATATCAATTCTTCCCTTTTGATTTATATAAGCAACCTGACCACCAAAATCATAAATCTCACCGTTAATAGCTAATGCAGCCTGAATTTGATTTCTGCCTAATATATCACTAAAAATTCCTTGTACACCGCTTGACAAACCACTTCCCATTCTACCGCCAACCTGTGCGCCTACTCCATTACTTGAAAGGTAATCCAGTTTAAATTGCGGGCGATATGGAACAGGTTTAATATCTTCATGACTAATCGTTTCGAAACGCTCGAAGTTGTTTAAGTTAGCATTGATTAAATCTACACCAGAACTTTTAGAAGGAGGCAATGTTGCGGCCTCAAAGTTTAAAGCTGTTGGAGAAACTTCAACTGGTTTGAATTCTGATGCTTTAGCATTGTAGATAGTATACTTTTGAGCACGATAATAAGAATAAACAATATCATCTTGGGTTGATACACTTAAGGCTGGCGAAAACTCTGTAATACCACTTATCCCAGTAAAGTAATCTGTTAACTGTTCTACTCTTCCACCGGTTAAAGAATATCGGTAAAGGTTTCTGAATCCATCGCGGTTCGACAGGAAATAAATCTGCTGACTGTTGCCAGAAAATTGCGGGTTCATGTTATTAGCACCTACAAATACCGGAATATTTGTAATCGTTTTGCTTGCTAAATCCATTACTGCCAATGAATGTGATATGTCTACACTTTTACTGTTCGCGGCATCCAAAGTGGTTCTATCACTTGTAAAAACTAATGACCGGCCATCCGGCGAAAAATTAGGCGCATAGTCCGAATACTTGTCTTTTGTAAGCTGAGTTAACTTTTTAGTACGAAGATTATAAATAAACAAGTCGCTGTATCCATCCTTCAATCCGGTAAAAGCAATGTCATCCCCGTTAGGAGAAAAGCTTAGATTACTAAATTCAGCAACATCGCCCATGCTTTCAGTAACCAAATTCCTACCATTATTTACATCTACAACAAAAAGCTTTGTACGCCCGGCACTAAAAGCACTAAACGCAAATCTTCTACTATCCGGCGACCATGCACCAGCTGATTCGATAAAACTGAATTCATCAATGTGAGTGTTGGTGGCCTTGCTCGTGAGCTTTCGAATTACCTGCCCCGTTTGTGCATCGGCCAAAAACAGATCTATACTTAGTAACTCCTTTTCGGATAAAAATGCAATGTATTTGCCATTTGGCGATATGGCGGGAGCAACATTCATCTCTCCTGCGGTTTTATTATTGATAACACTTTTACCTATCGGGACTTGAGCTGTATCTTTCAGTAGCGGCTTATAAGCATTTTCTATACTCGTTCTCCAAAGATTTGATAGCGTTCTTTCATCATATCCAAATGTTCTTCGTATGGCCATTTCATAACCATATTTTGCAGTGGCTTTAAATAACGGAACAATAACTGTATCACCATATGTTGAGCCGATATAAGTCCAAAATGCCTGTCCATATCGATACGGAAAATATCGATTTGTTGTAGTTAGCTGCCGTAAGGTTGGAATATCTTTATTCAAATAGGCATCGCGCATCCACATTGCTGTAAAAGCATCCACTTTGCCAATAGACAAATATTCAGCCATCCCTTCAACCATCCATAATGGAAGATTCCCAATATTTTCAAGATTGGTTGAATCTCCTTCAATTAAGGAATGGTATTGAAAAGCATGGACCAACTCATGTCCTAATACGTGGCGCGTTTGATGATTAAGTGGCATTAGTGGCATAACCACGCGATTTTTCAAACCTTCTGTAACACCACCGGTTCCAACTCCTACACCTCCTGAAATTGCTGTTGTAGCCTGAAAATCAGGGTGATTCGCATATAAGATTACGGGATTTCTACGGCTAAACGTATCTCTGAAAACCTGCTGATGCAAATCATACCAAACCTCGGATTCTTGAAGGAACCATTTGGAAATGCTGTCGTTTTTCAGATAGTCATACAGCTCAAAGTGCTGGGACTGATTAACTTTAAACTTATGGTTTTTGTACCGAACCAGGTTCTGGCCAAAATATTGTGCGTTAGCCGGAAGTAGCCCGGCAATAAATATGAGTAGAAAAAAGGCGATAAATAATTTAAATATTCTCCTTTTTGAAGCGTCTATGTTATCCATATAAGACCGTTTGAAGTTTATAATTCAGGCTAACTAATTAATATATAATTACTAAAGCTACTATTTGTTTTTATTGTTCTTCTCTTCTTTTCCGCCGTGCCTCCTGCCTTTTTTCCCGGTTTGTTTTAGGCTCTATAACATCATCATTCTCGGTTTGAGGCGATGCAATGGGCTTATTATCTCCTGGTCTTGACGACACCTGCTGCTGTGTTGAAGTATCAGCTGTCTCTTCTAAACCGGGCTCGTCGGTTTCAATCAAAGAGTCAACAGTAGTTGTATCTACGCTAAAAGTATCTCTCGGGATTTCTGCAGTGGGGCAATTGTATTGCCGCGTAATTTCGACCGTAGCTTTGGGGAACGGGCCGTAAGTATAACCTGTTGAAGGGTCGCGATAAACCTTTTCCATAAACCTGCCAAAAATAGGCAATGCCGTATGCGAGCCCTCACCGGTACCCGAAGTACGAAAATGAACACTTCTCTCATCACAACCAACCCATACACCGGTAACCAAGTCTTTGGTAATACCCATATACCAGCCATCAACATAGTCAGAAGATGTGCCGGTCTTCCCTCCTATCTGATTGCCTTTTTTCCAAAGATCCCATTCCCATAAAGATTGTGACGTGCCTCCCGGTTCGTCCATACCACCTCTAAACATATAAAGCATCAGCCAGGCTATCTCCTCACTTAGAACCTTTTTCTGCTTAGTTTTAAATTCTTCAATAAGATTTCCATCGATGTCAGTAATCTTATGCACTAAAATGGGTTCGGTACGCTTGCCGTTGTTCAGAAAAGTGCTATATGCTTTAACCATTTCATAAACTGAAACATCATTTGACCCTAAACTTACTGATGGAACGGACTTTAGATCGCTTTCTATACCACACTCCTGAGCGTATTTAACCACATTTCCCCAACCAACCTGCTCTGTAATTTGAGCTGTTACGGAGTTCACTGATCGGCCCATGGCATGTCTAAGCGTCATTTCTCTTCCGGAAAAAGAATAATCAGCATTTTTGGGCTCCCAATATTTTGTCTGATTATCTTCGTCGAAAGGAATTTTAACGGGTTTATCTACAAATTTATCGCAAGGGCTCAGCCCACTTTCAAGCGCTGCCAAATATGCAAAAGGTTTAAAAGTAGACCCAGCCTGTCTCTTAGCCTGGTTCACGTGATCGAAGTTGAAATGATTGAAATCCACTCCTCCTACCCAAACCTTGATATGGCCGTTGAACGGATCCATGGTCATCATACCAGTATTTAAGATCTTCGCATAATATTTGATGGAGTCGATGGTCGAGTACTCCACCTCTTTATCACCAGACCATGAAAATACTTTCATTTTCTTAGGCTTATTGAGATAGTAGTCTATTGAATCCTGATTGCTACCATATCTTTTCTTAAGAGAGGAATAAACAGGTAGCCGCTGTGCTGCCTTTTCGGGGAAGTCTTTAATTTCATCCCCGTTAGAATCTCTCCATGGATTTTGATTTCCCCAGGCATTATTTAGTCGTTGCTGAAGGATCTTCATTTGCTCTTTCATCGCTTCTTCGGCGTATTTCTGAAGCTTTGAGTCAATGGTTGTGTAGATCTTTAAGCCCGATTCATACAGGTCATAACCATTGTCTTCGCACCAGTCTTCAAGGTATCTCGAAACTGCCGAGCGTAAATACGAATCTCCCTGGTTATCTTCAACTAAATCAACCTTAAAAATATCTAATGGCTTTTTGCTGTAACGCTCAAAATCTGGTTTTGGAATGAAGTTGTATTTCTCCATCTGCGACAAAACCACATTTCGCCTTTCAAGCGATTTTTCAGGATTGTTTTCGGGATTGTAAGTGGTAGTTGCCTTTAGCATTCCAACCAGCATAGCCGAATGATGTATATCGAGCTTTTCCGGTTCCCTATTAAAATATTTTTTCGCCGCTGTTTTCAATCCATATGTATTGCTGCCAAATGTTACGGTGTTGAAATACATGGTAAGAATTTCGTTTTTTGAATACTGATGTTCAATCTTCAATGCAGTAGTCCATTCCTTAAGCTTGTAAACAATAGTTCTGGCAACAGGAATTCGTTTGATCAAACCCTGCTGTTTGTTATTGCGGGTTCGATAAAGATTTTTGGCTAATTGCTGGGTAATGGTGCTGGCACCACGCTTATCCCCGGAAACGGTTGAAGCTGCACTTGAAAAAACCGAAAAAATATCTATTCCGTTATGCTTAAAAAATCGAACATCTTCTGTCGCGATAAGCGCATTTATAGTTCCTTGTGTAATTTGTTTAAACTCAATTGGGGTTCGATTCTCTTTATAATATCGTCCAATCAACTTGCCGTCTGCGGTATACAATTCGGAGGCAATTCGCATATTGGGAGTTTGTATATCCTTATAACTGGGAGAATAACCAAACAACCACAAAAAGTTTATTTCGATAGCGCAAAAAAGAATTATGACTGAATAGAGAAGTATTACTAAGTATCTGAGGGGTTTATTCCCGATTTCCTTAAACATAAAATGAGCGAAATTGCAGTTTAAACTATATAAACGTTGAAAATCTTAAACAACATATAGAGGTAAAAGATTGTAAGGTGTGAAATTAATATTATCTGATAAACAACGATAATTAATCGAGTAATTTAAAATTATCGGCATCTTTTAAGAATGGGTAAAGCCTGCGGGCTTTTACAACTTCTTCTTTTGAAATAGAGAAAGTATATAAATCTTCATCATTAGGTTTATAATAAACAGTTTTCCCGTTAGGATCTATACACATTGAATCTCCGGAATGATAAATCTCATTTCCATCGTGGCCAACACGGTTAACGCCAACTACATATGAAAGATTCTCTACCGCTCTTGCGGGAATGAGCGTTCGCCAGTGTAAGGAACGTTTCTCGGGCCAATTGGCAACAATTAACAAGAGATCATATTCAGGATCTTTATTTCGCAGCCAAACCGGGAAACGCAAATCGTAACATATAACGGGACAAATTTTCCAGCCATTCAAATCCACAATCAGCTTGTTTTTACCCGGAGTATAATAATCGTCTTCTTTACCCATTGCAAAAAGGTGGCGTTTGTCATACTTCTCAAACGATCCATCCGGACGCATCCAAATTAACCGATTATAATACTTTTTATTTTCTTCGATAATCAGACTACCGGTAACCACACAATCAAATCTCTTGGCCTGTTGCAGCATCCATTTCATTGTGGTACCGTTCATATCCTCCGCCAATTCCGCCGTATTCATCGAAAATCCGGTATTGAACATTTCAGGTAAAACAATCAGATCAGTTTTTTCGCGGATGCCCGATAATCTGAGGCCCAGATTTTGTAGATTTTTCGCCGTATTTTCCCAAAAGAGATAGGCTTGGAATGTGGTTATTTTTAAAACGCTCATTAAATTTTGCTTAATGAATATTATTTAAACCTTGGTTAATCTCATAACGGCTTTCTCTAAAGTTTCTTGCTTTTTAGCAAAGCAAAATCTAATAACTCTAAAGTCTGATGATTTTAAATAAAATGCCGAAGTGGGAATTACTGCCACTCCGAAATCTAAAGTTAGTCGTTTTGCAAAATCAACATCTTTTTCATCTGTGATGTTTTCAATTGAAGCACATTGAAAATAAGATCCCTCACAAGGTAGTAGTTGAAAACGTGTTTGCTGCAACAAATCCCTGAAATAATTTCGCTTTTGAGTAAAAAAACTTTTTAATGTAGCATAATACTCCTTTTCTAAGAACATATCCGCGATAGCATATTGTACAGGAGCGTTAACACTAAAAACAAGATACTGATGAATTTTCCTGAATTCTTTCATTAATTGCTGAGGCGCAAGACAATAACCAACCTTCCAGCCTGTATTATGAAAAAGTTTGCCGAATGAGGCTATGATAAAACTCCTTTCGCGTAACTCAGGGAACTTGGCCATACTTAAATGCTCAAGATCATCGTATACCATATGTTCGTAAACTTCATCACTTAAAATCAATACATCCGTACCTCTTGTAAGTTTTATGAGCTCATTTATATCTTCTTGTTTCAAAATGGTTCCTGTCGGATTTTGAGGTGAGTTCAGGATGATCATTTTTGTTCGATTGGTGATGAGCTTTTTAACCATGTTCCAATCAATTCTGTAGTCGGGCGGCGAGAGTTCTAACGATTTTACCAGGCCACCAAGCACCTTTATAGTCGGCGCGTAAGAATCATATGCCGGCTCAAAAATAATAACCTCATCTCCGGGATGAACCACACAAGCTAAAACTGTAAAAATAGCTTGCGTACCTCCGGCGGTAATCGTTATTTCCGTTTCCGGATGATATTCCGCTCCATAAAGTCCATGCACCTTTTCTGATATTCTTTCATTTAAAACCGGAACACCGCTCATTGGTGCGTATTGGTTTCTACCCTCCTTCATATACTTATGAGTTAACTCCACCAGCTCGGAGGGCCCGTCAAAATCAGGAAAGCCTTGGGATAAGTTAATAGCATTGTTATCAGCAGCCAGTTTTGACATCAGCGTAAAAATAGTTGTGCCAACTTGAGGAAGTTTAGAATTAAAAGCGATCATGACGGCCAAAATAAGAATTAGAACGCTTACACCACAGTAAACATGATTACCTCTTTAAATTTTATAATTCAAGCAAAACAGAAACAGCTAACGATGTATCAATCGGAAATTATTATATTATTTTTGAATCTTTGAAGTTGTATATATAAGTTAATATCAAAAAACATTCAGTTTAAGGAAAATAATGCAGAAAAATTTCGAAGAGCTGTCAAAGTACTTTAATGGAGAATTATACTTTGATAATTCATCTCTTCACCAAACTCAATTATTAGCTTATTCAACCGATGCTTCCGTATATCAGGAAAAACCTTTAGCCGTATCACTTCCAATAAACGATCATGATATAAAGTTACTGATCGATTTCGCAAGCCGGTTTAAACTAACTCTTATACCGCGTGCGGCAGGCACTTCACTTGCAGGTCAGGTTGTTGGAAACGGTATTGTGGTTGATATTTCGAAACACTTTAATCAAATTTTGGAAATCAATACAAATGAAAAATGGGTTAAGGTCCAACCGGGAGTTATTCGCGATGACCTGAACTATTACCTTAGATCACACGGGCTGATGTTTGGCCCTGAGACGTCAACAGCGAACAGGGCAATGATTGGGGGAATGGTTGGAAACAACTCTTGTGGCTTGCATAGCATTGTTTGGGGAGCAGTACGAGATCATTTATTGGAAGCTAAAGTTATTCTTAGCGATGGGTCGGAAGTTACATTAACATCGGGAGATTTAAACGCTACCGTTCAAACCAGTTTCAGAGGGAAGATTGATGCTTCACTAGTTGAAATACTAAGCAACGAAAGGAATCAGAATCTGATAAAAAATAACTTCCCGAAAGCATCTGTATTGAGGAGAAACACAGGTTATGCTTTGGATGCCCTTTTGGCGATGAAACCGTTTAACGAGCAGGGTAGTGAATTTAATCTTTGCAGTTTATTAGCGGGTTCTGAAGGTACGCTTGCCTTCATCACGGAAGTGAAACTAAATTTAATAAACTTACCACCAAAAGAAACCGCAGTAATTTGCATTCATTGTAATTCGATTGAGGAAGCTTTACGTGCAAACATTGTTGCATTAAGCCATAAGCCAATGGCTTCTGAATTGGTGGATAAATACATTCTGGATTTTACTATTGGCCATCCTGAATACGAAAAAAACAGATTTTTTATAGAGGGAGATCCCGCAGCCATTTTGATGGTTGAATTTATGGCTGATGACCTCAGCACGCTCAAATCAGAAGTTCAAACATTAATAAGCGACTTAAAACAAACAGGTTACGGTTACGCATTCCCGGTTTTACATAATGAGCAATCGAAATACGCATGGGAGGTTCGGAAGGCAGGTTTAGGTCTATTACGTAATCTTCGTGGAGATTTTCAACCGGTAAACCTGATTGAAGATTGTGCTGTTTCGCCGGAAGAATTACCCGAATACATTCATGATCTGCAACTTATTTTAGATAAATATGATGTAAAGGCATCTTATTATGCTCATGCCGGTGCAGGCGAATTACATGTGGAACCGCTTGTAAATTTGAAGACTATTGAAGGGGTTTCGGTGTTCCGGAATATTTTAGCTGATACTGTAGAGCTTGTAAAAACATATAAAGGATCATTATCCGGTGAACACGGAGACGGGCGTTTGCGTGGAGAATTTATACCAGCCATGCTTGGAAATGAAACTTACCAGCTATTTGAACAGGTTAAAGCCATTTTTGATCCAAATAATATTTTTAACGCGGGAAAGATTACGAAAACTCCGAAAATGGATACTCATTTACGGGTAAAGCAAGGTGTTGAAAATAGAGATACCGGAACAAATTTTGATTTTTCGTTAAACGGGGGAATTCTTGGACTGGCCGAAAAATGCTCAGGTTCGGGCGATTGTCGAAAAAGCGCTATATCTGGAGGGGTAATGTGTCCAAGTTATATGGCCACACGCCAGGAAAAAGACACCACAAGAGCCAGAGCAAATGTATTAAGGCAATTTTTAAGTAATGAACACGATGAACATCCCTTTAATCACAAAGAGATACAGGATGTAATGGATCTTTGCCTTAGTTGTAAGGGCTGCAAAACGGAATGCCCCTCGGGCGTCGATGTTGCCAAAATGAAGGCTGAATTTCTTCAAAATTATTATGACAAAAATGGTGTTCCCTTCCGGAGCAAGTTAATCGGGAATTTTAGTCAGCAGATGAAAATGGCATCGATTTTTCCGCCTGCTTACAATTTGATTTTTAAGACCGAGGCTCTGCGTCGTACGGCGAATAAGCTGGTAGGTTTCCATCCGGATCGCAGCATGCCGGAATTGAATTCGATCACCCTTCTAGCCTGGTATAAAAAGCACCGTAAAAAACAGCAATCGCTTCAGCGAAAGGTATATCTTTTTTGCGACGAGTTTACTAATTATAATGATCTCGAAGTAGGTAAAAAAGCTATCATATTGCTCGAAGCTTTAGGTTTCGAAGTAATTATTCCGGAGCATTTGGAAAGCGGAAGAACCTATCTTTCGAAAGGCCTGGTAACAAAAGCGGCCATAATCGCGAATAAAAATATAAAGATCTTCTCCGGTTTAATTTCGGACGAAATTCCTTTAATTGGAATCGAACCGTCAGCAATTCTAACCTTCCGGGATGAATATATTGACCTGGCTGAAAAAGGAAATGTTGTGGAAGCTTTAAACATCGCCAAGAATACATTTACAATCGAAGAGTTTTTGGCTAAGGAAATTAGAAAAGGGAACATTAATCCAAGCCAGTTTACAACTGAAAAGAAACAGGTTTTAATACACGGACATTGCTATCAAAAGGCATTATCCTCTCAAGAACACCTAAAAACCATGTTGAGTATTCCCGAAAACTATAGCACTCAACTCATCCCCTCGGGCTGTTGTGGAATGGCTGGTTCCTTTGGTTACGAAGAAGAGCATTATGAAATTTCCCAGCAGA
>DASVRX010000030.1:0-9167 GCA_036388375.1 Pedobacter sp.
CGAAAGGTGGAAGCTTTAGTAAGCAATGGATTTGCGCGGGTATATTGGAACGTTACCGGACCTCCAGAAAGCACACCAAAGTTTCGTGGAATGGAAATATAAGCTGCAAGATATCAGCATTAAGAGAGTGATCATTACTTCATTACGAGTTATGAATTCTATTTACTCTCTCAGCGGAAGTGCGCCAACAACTCAGCAGTTAAGTACATTAAGACTTCAAAAAAATCGTCGGGATTTGTCTTACATGCGGATGGATAAGCAGAGAACCGTTTGTCATTTATAAATCTAAGGTTAAGCCGGTGAGCGGATGTTTTTGAGTGAGGAAGAACTGCAACCATATCTAATCAAGTTTTCGCCACCGATAGAATGAACCAGCAACAGACATCTTTATCTTTCAGTAATTTACAGGACCAGGTTATGTAGATGTTAAAAAGTTCAAAAGATCCGAGATTGTAAAAGCTGGAGATGGGCGGATGTGGATCTAAACAAACGACAAAAGACCTGCACTCCTACGAATATACCATTATTGCCCTCAGCACTGGCATTACTGAATAGGTTCGAAGGTTACCCGGTTTGCCACAATAAAAACAAGGCATTGCCGGTCACTTCAAATCAGAAGATGAATGCTTATCTAACCTAATAAAACATCAAGCTCTTGTAACGGAGAGGAGAATACTCTTATTACTCGTAACGAGTTAAGCGGAGAAGAAGGTTCCTTCCAGACTATTATAAAGCGTTGATTAACCGAAGTGGTAAACAGGCCCGCTGTAGATTATAAATGTTTAAAAGTAACTAACCTGTAAAACCAAAGGATCTAACACGAGCTTACAAGCCTACAGTAATCTAATACCTCAATGTAATTCTTCCGTATACACTTCGTTCAATTTGTCGCGGGCCCGGGGTGGATGGAATAAATTCTAAGTGACGATTATCCAACAGATTTTGTCCGACCAAATTAAACTCCAAAGCTTTATTTAAATGCCATCCGAGCCGCAAATCTAATCCGCAATAGTCTGGCACATATGGCTTTGGCAGTTTATCAATGTAGCGAATGGTGGTACCTAGTTCAAACTTTGCAGGGAACTTTATATTCGACTGAAAAAGTATCTGATTCGAAGGATCGTTACTTTCTGCCGTTGCATTGTTCAGGTCTTTACTATTGGGTTTTAGAACCAGGTTTTTTTCTAAGTAAGTGTATCCCGCCCGGAGGTTCCACCAGTTATTAACCTGGTAAGTGGCGGAAAGCTCTGCTCCATAACTGGTACCTTTTACCCCGTTGCCCAAAGTAACAGCTGGAAGGGTGGCTGGCGGAACCGGAGGTTCCGCAGTTCGTATGTTGTCGTATACATTATAAAACGACGATAGTGAAAAGGAAACATTTTCGGCGGGCTGACTTCTCCATCCAAGTTCGTAAGCTAAAACAGTTTCCGATTTAAAGTTGCTTCCACCCGTAAAAAACAAAGTAGTGGGATCAAGATATAACCTGATATCCTCATCAAGCCTTGATGGCGTTTTGACTGCCCTTGATACCGCGGTCCACAAAGTTTGATGACGTGCCAAAGTAAGAGAGAGCCTGGCATTTGGTTGAAACTCAAAGCCGGTATAACTATTATGCTCAATTTTGGAACCCAGGGTAAGCTTTAGCCGATCTCCCATTAACCTTGCCTCATCCTGTACAAATAAACTGTATAGATATAGTATTTTGTTGGCAGGCGCAAATTGTAAAGACGGAGAGTTATTAAATTTATGATCCATCACCCTTAGGTTTGTCCCGAACGAAAAGGTGTGCCTTTTTCCTGCCTCTAACCTACTGTGCCAGTCGAGGTCGTAGGTTTTTAAATGTTCAATCCTATCTATTCGGGAATGACGCACTGCATTATCGTAGTACCCTTGAATTTGGAAATCAAACTTTTCAGACGCTTTTTGATTCAATCGTACTAGTATATGGTCTCCCCATGCTTTATCGGCAGGGGTCTCTTCATATGGATTAGGATTCCCTTTGTATGCGTTTTGCTGTAAGCTTAAGGTGGTTTTTTCAGACGGATTCCAATCGAACTGCAGGCCCCCTCTAATGGTTGACCAATCTTCTTTTGTTTTTGAACCAGTTTTAGAGTCTATAGTATTGCCCATTTTGAACCCGGTTCCAAACACCCTATAGGTAAGGTTTTCTTTAACCTGACCACCGTAGCGCAAACTGCCGATTCCCTCCATGCTTGTACCGGCAACAGCTTCGGCAAACACCCCTTTCGTATCCCTGGAGGTTTTGGTGATTATATTGATTACGCCGTTTACCGCATTGGCGCCCCATAACGTACCGCCCGGGCCGCTAATCACTTCTATACGCTCGATGTCTTCTAAAATAAGGTTTTGTATATCCCAGTACACACCAGAATATAACGGGGTATAAATTGTTCTACCATCAATCAGAACCAGGAGCTTATTGGCAAGGACGTTATTAAATCCCCGGGCACTAATAGCCCATTCGCTGGCGTTTACCTGGGCTACCTGTAAGTTGTTGGCCAGTCGCAACGCTTCAGGAAGTGTTTTTACTCCAGAGTTATGAATATCTTTTTGAGTGATGATTTGGATGGCCGACGCCACCTCCCTTAGCTTCTCGGAGCGTTTAGAAACTGACGTGACTTCAACATCCATTAACTCTTCCAAGGTCAGCTTTTTAAGATCTTCAGCGGATATTTTTTCTTGTTGAGCAAAGACCAGGATAGGAAGGATAAGAAGTGTAACCACTAAAATCTTCTTGCAAAATTGGTTTATACTCATAAAAAGGATTGAGAAACTCTCTTAGTGTTGAATATTGCAGGACAATTTCGCCCAGAGTACCCGAAAATTCAACAAATGTGCTAAACTCTCCGTTACTTTCCTAATAGTTTAATATTTTTTGCCTTAAATTTGGTACTTTTTAAAACATACCGAAAGGTAAGATAAACGGTAATTAGACATCATTCCACTTGACACTAAATAGAGAATTAATCAAGCTGCTTTATCTATCTCGTTTAAGGGGATATGCGACAGTAAGCTTGTTTTTTCTTTTTTTTACTGCAAACGGAAATACACAACCCCGGCCTACGAGTGAGTATCAGTTGAAGGCGGCCTTTATATACAATTTCACCAGGTTCATCGATTGGCCTCCGGCTTCCTTTGGCAGTACCGACTCTCCATTTGTTATAGGTATCCTGGGCGATGACGGGATCAGCGCATATATCAACGAACTCGTTAAAGGCGAGAAGTTGGGCAACCGGCAGATCGTAGTTCGGAGATTTAGTAATCCGGCAGAGATAACTCAATGTCAAATTTTATTTATCGGCGGCAAAGACGTACCTGAAATGAAAGGCCTTCTAAATGCGATGAATCGAAGGGGCGTCCTGACGGTAAGCGACGCGCCCGATTTTGCTAAACTGGGAGGAATAGTACGGTTTTATAAGGAAGCTAATAAACTGCGGCTGCAGATAAATGTTGATGAGGTTAAAATTTCGGAATTAACGATCAGTTCTAAGCTATTGAGCCTTTCTAACGTTTACAAAGCTAATTAAGGGATGACTTTCCGAGACCAGCCTATTCAGCAAAAATTAATCCGGCTAATACTTGTCACCTGCTCTGTCGCACTTGTTTTAATGTCAGGCGCCTACATACTTTTTGAATATTATAGTACCAGGGAGGCAGAGAAAAATAAGGTCGCTACCCTGGCGCTGGTCATTGCCTCTAATAGTTCCGGAGCATTGGCATTCAATAGTCCTGAAGATGCCGCTGAAACATTAAATGCCTTAGGGGCCGATAGCTACGTCACGGCGGCATGCCTGTATGATAACAATGGTAAACTATTTGCCAAATATCCGAAGAACCTGGCACCCAAGCTGCTCCCTGCCCTGCCCGGTACCAAGGGGTATTCTTTTAACGGAGGATTTATAGAAGGGTTCGAGACCGTACATCAACAGGGACTTAAACTCGGAACATTATATTTAAAGTCCAGTTTGGAAGGGCTGAACAAACAAATTCGTTTTAACATTGCCGTCGCTCTTTTCTTAATCGGACTAACCTTGGTGGCCGGTTATTTTCTGACAGTTATTTTTCAAAAAACAATATCTGACCCAATCATTTCCCTGGAAAGGACTGCCAAAAGTATTTCCGAGAACCAAAACTACTCGATTAGGGCTATCAAATCAGGGAACGATGAACTTGGTTCTCTTACTGATGCATTTAATCACATGCTTAGTCAGATAGAAACACAGAACACGCTGATATTAAAAGCCAATCAAGAAAGCTCGAAATTAGCGGCCATTGTTGAATCGTCGGGCGATGCGATTATTGGCAGCACGATAAATAAGGTTATAAACAGCTGGAATAAATCGGCTGCACACATGTTAGGATATTCGGACACAGAAATGATCGGGCAGCCAGTCTCGGTAATTTTTGCATCCAAAGAGGATGCATCAGCGGTGTTTCAGCGAATGGAAACGGAACAACACATTCTTCCATTTGAAACTCAGTTTATAAATAAAGACGGTAAGATTTTAGATATTTCTTTGACAGTTTCTCCGTTGCGAGACTCCGACGGTAAAGTAATAGGTAGCTCCCAAATTGCCAGGGACATTACCGAACACAAAAAGAAGGAACAGCAGATTATCCAGAATGAAGAACACCTGCGCCTGGCTACCCAATCAGCGGAATTGGGAACGTTTGATTTGGATTTGCTTGCTGGTACCATGATGTGGGATCCCCGATGCAGGGAACTTTTTGGGATATACCATGATAACCCTGTGACTTATGAAGGCGACTTCCTGACAGGTTTGCACGATGATGATCGTCCACGTATCACTCAAACAATAGAAAATGCTTTTAACAAGAACCTGAGCAATGGAAATTATGACGTTGAATATAGAACCATCGGCGAGACAGATAAAAAATTGCGTTGGGTAAAAGCCAAAGGGAAAGTATTCTTTGGCCAAAACGATGTTCCGGTACGGTTTATAGGTTCTGTTTTGGACATAACCAGGCAAAAGCACGATGAACAGCGTAAGAACGACTTTATCGCCATAATCAGCCACGAACTTAAAACCCCGCTCACAACCATAAAATCTTATCTTCAGATATTACTTAGAAATGCAAAAAAAGACTCCGACAGCTTCATTATTAATGCATTGACGAGAGCGGAGTCCCAGGCAAACAAAATGTCGTCTATGCTTAAAGACTTTCTAAATCTAGCTCGCTTGGAGGCTGGCGAATTTAAATTAGATAAGGAAATCATCAACTTAAATAGCCTTTTAAGCGAATTAGTGTCTGAAGCCGAACTGTTGAGCAGCTCACATCCTATAAAATCCGACTTTTGTGAAGATCCGAAAATACTTGCGGATAAAGATAAAATCGGTCAGATAATAATCAATCTTATAAGTAACGCTGGAAAGTATTCGCCGGTTGGAAGTACGATTACCGTCGGTTGTGAAAGGCATGAGAATCGAATTAGAATTTTTGTAAAAGATGAAGGTGTCGGAATCAGCTTAAAAGATCAGAAGAAATTGTTTAACCGATTTTACCGGGTTAAAGACGAAAAGACCAAAACAGTATCTGGCTTTGGGATCGGGCTTTTTATTGTCTCCGAAATTTTGAAACATCACGGTAGTCAGATAGAGGTACAAAGCGAGGTAGGAGTCGGATCTACCTTCTATTTTCACTTCGACGAAGTAATAGTTTCTTAATTAGCTGCGTAGATCATGTCAGTATCCTGGTGCTAGGACCTCTCATCTTTTGTTAAGCCCCTCACCTGAACACAATGCCTTTGTAAGGCAAGACTTTGCGAAAGAAATACACTCTGGAGCGCGGCGAAAGAGGAAGATTTTCTTCCAAACAGCAGTAAAGCTATGCTACCTAAAACCGGGGCACTTAATTATTATTTTATTTTTCTTTCCTAAAATAAATTTTCAGAAATTGCGTGCGGCATTTGCAGCTAAATACAACTATGTTGGTGGTGAGTAATTGGCCAGCACGAAAAGCAAAACCACTTTACGATATTTAAACGGCGATTTTAGGGACTTAAACCAATCCCTAGCTCTACGGACATAACACTTTTAGATCAAGGACTTTAAGGCAGCCAATAAAAATATCTTTACATAAAACCCTATAATCGATTTATAGGGTTTTATGGTTTTTAAACCTAAGTTTATATCATGAAATTCAAACCTCTATTTTTTTCAATCCCCTTCATTGTAATTATTTGTCTTTCTTTTATTAAGGATGAATCCCGAATCGACAAATCGGGTATTTTGCGTAGAAAAGGAAATTTAATAGTTGACAATAAAGGTAAAGAAGTATGGCTAAAGGGTGTGAGTTTTGGAAATGAGGTATGGTCCAATAAAACGCTTCCGGTGAATCATCATACAGAAAAAGATTTTGAAAGAGTATCAAAAATGGGGATGAATGTAGTTCGTTTTTACCTGAACTATAAAACATTTGAAGATGATCAACAGCCTTATACCTACAAGCAAGAAGGATGGGATTGGGTTGATAAAAACATAGCCTGGGCCAAGAAGAATAACGTTTATTTGATTTTAAACATTCATGTGCCGCAAGGCGGATTTCAGTCGAACGGCGAAGGAATGGCACTTTGGGATGTTAAGGAAAATCAGAAACGATTAAAATCACTTTGGCATAATATAGCGAAACGCTACGCAAAAGAACCCGGGATTGCCGGATACGATTTGGTGAATGAACCGGTTGTATCAGAATCGATGGATCAATGGAAAACTTTAGCCCAACAGCTTGCCGACACTATACGTAAAGCGGATAAGAAACATGTTTTAATTGTCGAACGGTTAAATGCCATCAAGAAAACTTATAAAAATTTCAATGAGGATATGAACTTGTTTCTCATTAACGACAGGAATACGATGTACACGTTTCACTTCTACTCGCCGTTTAAGTACACTCATCAAAATGTTAATAGTAAAATGGGAGATGGCGGGAAGTATCCGGACGAAACGATTCAGGAAGGAGATGGTCAGGTACGCAATAAAGCCTATTTAGAAACGCAATTAAATAAGTACCTGGCTTTCGGTAAAAAACATAATGTGCCTTTATATCTGGGCGAATTTGGCGTTATAAAGCACTGCTTCGAACCCGGAAAAGGCGGAGAGATATGGGTCTCGGATATGGTAGATTTGTTAAAGAAGAATCACGTTAACTTCACCTATCATGTTTATCATGAAGATAGCTTCGGCTTTTATTACCTTAAAGGAAAGCCTATAGATACTACGCAAGCAAATTTCACCTTAATTGACATCTTCCGTAAAAAGTTGAAGGGGCAGTAACCGATATTTCGCCAATTCTTACTATATACTTTAAATAAGGTGTTGATTTAATATCTGAAACGTAGAAAACTTGTATTGTATCAAACTAAAAATGCCACCTTAAGAAGTAGCATTTTTAGTTTGTCAGGGTTCAAAATCATTGTTTCTTCTTACGAATTCTCGATACTGTATAAAATGCTGTGGCTCCTATAAGCAAACCGACACCGCTGTCTAAGGGCATATCCAAATCCTCACAAAATGGATTATAAAGTGGATCAGTACTATCCAAACATGGGTCAGCTGAAGCCGAAGCCACAAATAAGAACAAGATAAACAATACCCACAGAAACTTATTCTTCATTAACCTATTGTTTTATGAATTTTGCGGTGCCAATTATCTCTTTACTAGACTCGACACGGAGCTGAAGAATATACATTCCAGTGGCCAATGAAGATACATTCGCTTCTATAGCCTGATCTTTTGAAAACACTTTATTATAAACCTCCCGCCCTTGCAAATCATTTATGCTTAGAACCGAAAATGTTTTACGCTTGTTAATATCTACTTTAATGATGTCTGAAGCCGGATTAGGATAGACAGTGAAAGTCAAATTATCCGCATCGAGGTATTCAAGCGATGCTGAACTTAATGCAATTAAATTCCCGGCATTATCCACCTGCTTCAATCTGTAATAATTAGTTCCGATTACAGGTTTGCTATCTAAAAATGCATAAGAGCTATTAAAAGGTATAACAGCCGTGCTTCCGATGGATGTAAAGTTGACTCCATCATCGGAGCGTTCAAGCTCAAAAACACCATTGTCAAGATCCCCATCTATAGACCAAACCAATTCTGCACCTTTGGCAGCTTTATTCGCAATCAGATTTAAAAGTCGGATATGAGGCTTAAAAATTAATTTAAACCGTCCGTTGCCAAATGAAGCTGGTTCCGTCTTATCAATGGCGAAATCGTAAGTGGGATTCGCCCTCACATCAGACGTTGATTTCAAATAGCTATCCTCCAAAAGCACATCATAGTTTTCAATAGCTGCCAGATCGGTAAAACCCAATTTAACGGGACCTGTATTAGAAGCATTGACACTCAACTTAAGCTCTTTAACTTTACTAAGTTCTGGCATAAAATTGATAGTCAGCCTAACCTTATCACTGGAAAGGGTGCTTAGAGTTACACTAGTCCCTCCAAATAAAACAGCATCTTCTTCTTTTGCAAGAGAATCGCTTCCCGCTTTAAATACTGCGACAGCTTCTTCAATATGCTGATCATTCTGCAGCGTTATTCGTAACTCCTTATTTAATGGTGTATTTATTTTATTAGACTTTGTGTTAGAGGTTGTGAACAAAGGCGCCTCCTTTGGTGCCGACATTAAACGCATAGGCGTAGGCGGCGCAAGTGCTACAATTTCGGTTACATAAACAGCCCATGGATCATAGTTATCTATATAATAGTCGCGTCTTACCTGCCCAATAACTCTGATCCCTTTGCAAGTGGGTATTGCCGTACCACTGAATGTATACATTTGACCCGACGATGATGGACCAGTATGACCCGGTCTATTTGGATTAGCATCATAAATATAGGTTGGCGAAATAGACCAGCCTGGTGCATCTGACCAGGTTGTGCCGTCAAGGGTAAATTGAACCCGAGGGACAACTGTAAGACTAGGATCAACTAGATTTGATATGAAACATCCGCCGTCATTATTCATGGTGCCGTTATAGAACTTTACCGAACTGATATTAGATTGTGCATCTGGCCAGATCAAACCGGCGGCCTGGAAAGAAAAATTAATAGTGTTATCATTTATAACTTCAGTATTGGTTAAATCCCCGTCGTTGATGATTGTAGAGGTT
>DASVRX010000031.1:0-6662 GCA_036388375.1 Pedobacter sp.
GGTGCAGTCGCCATTTTTATTTAAGCCCCAACTCCAGGTAAGTGACCCAACGCTTTCAGCCTGAGCTGTAGCCATAATTTGTTTGTAATTAATGCAGCACTCACAACCAACGCTTTTGTAAGAATACTCTCCCACTACCAGGCAAATATTTTTTTCAACTATCGCTTTAATCGGTGAGGCATAGTCCATATTAACATCCCAAGGGTGCCAGGAGAAGAGGACGTTTTTTTTAGGATCTCCCGCCAGAACTGCGGCACCTTTATCCCGGATAGTTTCCCAACTCCTTCCATATCGGTCTGCGTCAACCATTATCACGTTCTTGATGCCAGCTTTACGCAATCTTTTGATAGCATTAATATAAACCGGAGTGTAATCCTCCATAGCGATTCCGCCAGCTTCGTTAGCAATATTAAGAATGAGATAGGGATACTTTCTGCAAACCTTAACAACTTCCGGCTTAAGCCACCATTGTACACAAGCTTCAAAATAATTTCCCCATTTACCTGTCGAATTCCATAGTCCGGGTATAGGAATCATTTTGTTAGCAATACAATTCTCGATATTCTCTTCAAAGGCACTAACCGGAACTTTTGGATCTATCAACCATAAGAATCGTACGGTGTTGGCTCCGGTTTTCGCAATTTCGGGATAGGTTATTGCGCCGGTACGATCAGGACTATAAATGAACATTTCGTTTACACCTCGCAACACCACCTTCTCGCCGCAATTATCATACAGGAAACGTCCTTTTACTTTAAATTGAGCATATGTATTCGCATTCGTCACTACCAGAAGTACTGAAGCGAATAATAGTGATTTGTACGTTTTTAGTAAGTTGAGGACTATCATCCCGCTTGGTTGACTATGATACAAACTCCCGAGCTTTTTCTAAAGCTCTCTCAATACCAGAACTATCCTTTCCGCCAGCGGTAGCATAGAAAGGCTGTCCACCACCGCCACCGTTTATTTCTTTAGCAAGTATCCTTATAATATTTCCGGCATGTAAATCCTTTTGTTCAACTAAGCTTTCAGAAATCATGACCGTAAGTCCCGGTTTGCCTTCGGTATCCGTAGCAAGTACAAGGAAAAGGTCATCAAGCATATTTTTTAAAGAATATGCAAGGTTTTTTATCGCTTCCACGGAAGCGAGATCTACTTTGGCAGCTATAAAATTTATACCATTGATTTGATCAACTTTAGCAGCAAGCTCATCTTTCAACCCTGATGCCTTTTCAAGCACAGATTTTTCAAGCTCTTTTTTAAGTTTACTATTTTCCTCAAGCAGAGCCTCTACAGACTTAACAACATCCTTAGGGTTTTTTAACAAGCACTTTAGTTCGCTTACCAGCTGATTTTGCTTGTTTATATATGCTTCAGCCGCTTCACCGGTTATCGCTTCGATACGCCTCACTCCTGCCGCAACTGCGCTTTCAGAAATAATCTTAAAGTAACCAATTTGGCCGGTCGATTTAACATGCGTACCTCCGCAAAGTTCAACTGAGAAGTTTTCATCAAAGGTTATTACCCGAACCACGTCTCCATATTTTTCACCAAAAAGTGCGGTTACCCCGCGACTAATCGCTTCCTGATAAGGCACTTTTCGCTCCTCTTTAAGCTGGATATTTTCTCTTATTTTACGATTAACAATCGTTTCTACTTTGGATATCTCTTCATCTGTTAATTTAGAAAAGTGAGAAAAGTCGAATCGCAAATAATCGGAGTTGACTAATGATCCTTTCTGTTGCACATGGGTACCAACAACTTGCCGTAAAGCCGCTTGCAATAAATGCGTTACCGAGTGATTGTTTTCCGTTTGCCCACGACGCTGTTTATCAACTACACTTTTAATCGGCTGTTGGAAGTTAAAGCCTTCCGGAATTTCATCAGTAAAATGAACTATTAATGCGTTTTCTTTCTTGGTATCTGTTATCCTGATTGATTCGTCGCTACCAATTAGCAATCCTGTATCGCCCACCTGACCACCACTCTCCGCATAAAAAGGAGTGCTGTCCAGCACCAATTGAAATTGCTCTTTATTCTTGGCAGTCACCTTACGGTATTTCAAAATCCGTGATTGGGTTTCCAAATCATCGTAACCCACAAACTCATTTTCTTCTCCCTCGTTTACGACGATCCAATCGCCTGTATCTACGGCTGTTGCTGCCCGGGAGCGATTCTTCTGTTCCTCGAGTGCTTTATTAAAGCCCTCCATATCCACTACAAGACCTTTTTCCCGGGCCATGAGTTCGGTCAAATCTATTGGAAAACCGAAGGTGTCGTACAATTCAAAAGCAAAGGCGCCATCCACTGCCTTAGTTTCTGCTGCATAGCGCTCAAATCGTTGAATACCAGTTGCCAGAGTCCTTAAGAAAGAAATCTCCTCCTCCAAGATCACCTTTTGAACAAAATCCTGCTGCGCTTTTAACTCGGGAAAAACGCCGTCGAACTGATCTGCCAACACAGGCACCAGCTTATTAAAGAAAGGTTCTTTGAAGTTTAAAAAAGTGTAGGCATAACGAACTGCCCGGCGTAAAATTCGTCTTATTACATATCCAGCCTTATTATTAGATGGCAACTGACCATCAGCTATCGCGAAAGCAATAGCCCGAATATGATCAGACATTACGCGCATTGCAATATCTGTCTTCCCATCGCTTTCTCCCAAATTATATGGGATACCGCACTCTTTAGAGATGAATTGAATTAAGGGTTGGAATGTATCGGTATCGTAATTTGAAGCTTTTCCCTGAAGTACCCTGACAAGACGCTCATGCCCCATTCCGGTATCTACATGCTGAGCTGGTAAGGGCTGTAATGATCCATCTTTTAAGCGATTAAACTGCATGAACACGTTGTTCCAGATTTCAATCACCTGTGGATCATCGTTGTTGACAAGCGTTTTACCATCTACGGTTTTGCGTTGCTCATCAGTTCGGCAATCAACATGAATTTCGGAGCATGGCCCGCAGGGACCTGTATCACCCATTTCCCAAAAGTTATCCTTTTTGTTTCCCAAAAGGATGCGATCTTCTGCAATCCACTTTTTCCAAAAATCATATGCTTCCTGATCTTTGGGAAGCCCTTCTTTACTATCTCCTTCAAAAACGGTAACATACAGCCTGTCTTTAGGAATACCCAAAACCTCAGTCAATAATTCCCAGCTCCAGGCTATGGCTTCTTCTTTAAAGTAATCGCCAAAACTCCAGTTACCTAGCATCTCGAACATGGTATGATGATAAGTATCAATACCTACTTCCTCTAAATCGTTATGTTTTCCAGATACGCGAAGGCAACGCTGAGTATCAGCTACGCGGGAATGTTTAACTGGTGCCTCGCCAAGAAAGATATCTTTAAATTGATTCATTCCGGCATTGGTAAACATCAGGGTTGGGTCGTTCTTCACCACAATAGGTGCAGAAGGAACAATTTGATGCCCTTTGCTTGCAAAAAAATCTAAAAATGCTTTTCTTATCTCGTTAGTGGTCATTGCAAGAATTTTGAGCTTGCAAAGTTAACAGGAGATTTGGGATTTGTGGCTTAATTATTCAATTGAACAGGGCAGATTCGATGTCTTATGTACTGAGAAACGCAACTTACACCATGCGAAAACCGCTATCACGCATTAATTTCTTTCACTACTTCTTCAACCGCATCCGGACGAGATTTTAAGTTTTCCTTTATATTTAAGATTTTAAGCATCGGCAGACTAAACCAAAAAACACTTCCTTTTCCCATTTCACTCTCTGCACCAATTTTACCGCCATGATTTTCGATAATCTCTTTACAAATATACAGACCTAAGCCTAGGCCTTGTACCGTATGTCTGGTTTCCTCTATCCGATAAAAGCGATCGAATAAGAACGGAATTTTATTTGAAGGTATCCCCGAACCGAAGTCCTTCACGCAAACTTTTACGTTTTTGTCATCTGTTTCCGACCATATCACAATACGATCGGCGTTTGTTGAATACTTTGCTGCATTAGATAGAAAGTTTTCGATCACTTGATATACGCGAGATGAATCTGCGTTAACATAAGTTTTTGGAAGACTTTCAATTTCATACTGATGGGGTAATGATAGAGAATTTTCAGCAACAACTTCCTTAATGAGTTCATCCAATAAAAAAGGTTGTTTCTTTATCTGAAGTTTGCCGCTTTGAATTTTCGTAACATCTAAAAGATCTTTAACCAACTCTGTAAGACGATTAACCTGCTTATTTGCGTTAAATATAAAAGGATGCATCTGCCGCCCCTCATCAGAGTCTCTGGTGAATCGCTCCAATATTTGCAGTGAAGCTTTCATACTGGTTATAGGCGTTTTCAGTTCGTGAGAAGCAATACTCATAAATTCGTCTTTTGCCCTATTCTGAGCTAGAATTAATCTTCTCGACTCCATTAATTCCTTGAAAGTGATTCGGGCAAACAGCCCAACCATAAAGAGAATCAATAGTATAAAGAAGATATTGATAAAAAATAGCGATCTCGCAATAATTCTCGAAGCTTCCCCGAGCTGTACGCAGAACGCTTGCTGATTAAAGGTTAGTCGACGATTAATGGTATTAACTCTTAAAGTAAGGGTTGTTTTTACAGCATGATTAAGCTTGGCACTTTTAAGATCGAATATAAAACGGCCAATTTTATCCAGCTCCGCAATATCTCTATCACCTGCGGCCCATTTCGTTGTTACCTTTTTAAAAAATGAAAAATCTTCAAAGGTTTTATACATCCAAATCATGTTTTCAATATCATCCGGATGATTTCTTCCTTTTAATGCAACCCTGGTTATCTCTTTAGCAGGTTTATCCTCTCTTAGCATAACTCTTGCTAAACTATCTCCTATTGGAACCGAAAGTTCACTCTTAAATAGTTTGTAAGATCTGATATCTGAAGTCTCAATAAAATCTATAAGATACCTCGTTGCGTCCTTTTGTGCTTTTGAGTACTCTGATTCGCCATTTACATAGGCGCGAATTGACGAAAGGATTTTTATGGAATAGTAATTTAAACCGATAATCACTATTGAAGAAAAGACAATAATGGCGGCAAATTTGTAGAAATATCTACGTTGATATTCAGAAAATTCATTCATAAATGAGAGCTTAAGAAAGCGTTTATACGAATGACCAGTTTCTTGGTTACTAATAATTTATCAGAGGTCAGGCTGTGTTTTTCAAAAAAAAGTATTGTCTTTATTTAAGTGCAGACAAACTTAGATTTCAAATATTTTTCAATCTAAGCAATTATGTTAAAAACAAGAAATTTTATAAAGTTATACAACAACTTTTAACGTAAAGTGGAAAACTTAAAGCTTTTTTTGTAACTTTTAAGTATGGAAGTCCGTTCAATTCTTTAATTACTAAAGACTTCAGGATGAACGATAGCCAACAAATCCACAGACTTGTATATGTAAGCACTTCTATAGAATTATATACACAAGCCGAATTAGATGAGATACTAACAAAAAGCAGGGAAAACAATTCAAAAAAAGGGATAACGGGAATTCTGATTTATAATGAGGGTAATATTTTACAGGTACTCGAAGGTGAAAAAAGAACAATTCATCAGCTTTATGGTAAAATAACGCAAGATCGCAGGCATTACGGCTGTATCATATTACAGGATACGCCTTCGTTTACCCGCAGCTTTGAAGATTGGTCTATGGGTTACAGATCAGTTTCACAAATTGAATTTTTACAGCTCGAAGGATATTGGGATCTGCGCAGTAAAAATCTTCCCTTAATAAAGAATGATCACGAACAAACCGTGAGAACTATCCTGGATATCTTTGTTGAACACAACCGCTAAGCACACTTTTTATAAGTTTTAATTTTAATTAATTTGAAATAATATTTAAACTATTATATTTGTAACAGGCTTTGCCAGAAGCCATTGAAGAGTTTTAGTTTAATGTATGGTGCTCTTTTAGAGCAAGAAGAGGGGTTTATCAAATTTGAAATTAATTTTATTCAGCCTGCTATTTGGGCTTGCTACTATTGAAGTATCTGCTGATGTAATAAATGTTGTGGTAAACGCACAACATGAAATGATTCAAAAACAAACCATTCGCAGATTGCTTTATTTCTTTGGGATTCCAATTGAAATTGTTCTTTACGTTATAAACGTCCTGGTGTATAAGAAAACCGGAATTATCCTTTTTTGATTCCCAGCACCATAAAGTTCACCTCGCGATTTCTATTTTTACCTTCTTATTTTTTATCTTTTCGCCTTTAAGCAAATTGAGTGCTTTGTCTATTTTGGAAACTTTCACTGCAGCATAGGCAGTATGATCAAGCACTTCGATCAAACCCAGATCTTCTTTCGCTAGCTTTCCTTTTTGAATTAACAATCCCACAATGTCTATTTTGTTGATTTTATCTTTTCGTCCGGCAGCAAAATAAAGGGTAGCCCAATCAGGACGTTTTGGGAGTCGTACTTCATCGGATAGCTTTTCGATTTCGGGTTGTCGCTCTAAGTAAGGTAGACTTTCATCTTCCGTAAGGATCAAGTAAGCTGTTCCTTTTGCATTCATCCTGGCAGTTCGTCCGTTTCGATGTATAAAAGCTTCTTTATTGTGAGGTAGTTGATAGTGAATAATGTATTCGATTTCTGGAATATCTAAACCACGCGAAGCCAGATCGGTAGTAATTAAAAGATTATGGCTGC
>DASVRX010000032.1:0-13039 GCA_036388375.1 Pedobacter sp.
TTTCGATGCAGATTTAGTTATGTTGAAAATTGATTTCAAATTCACCTCAAGTACTTCATCCCACTGCTGCTCGCTCATCCGCATCAGCAAACCATCTTTAGTGATGCCGGCATTATTAACTACAATATCAATTGTCCCAAAATCAGCCACAACATCCGTAATTAATTTTTCCGCCTGATCGAATTTTGAAGCGTCCGACTGATATCCTTTAATTTTTGTTCCTGATTGTTGTAACTCCTGTTCTAAAGCCAATCCTTTTTCTACAGAGGACAAATATGTAAAGGCAACATTAGCACCGTGCTCGGCGAATTTTTGGGCAATTTTACGACCAATTCCTTTTGAAGCACCTGTAATTAATGCGACTTTTCCTTCAAGTAATTTCATAATCTAAATTTGAGCGTGAAGTTAAAATTTTTTGAAGAAAGCTAAAATGGATAATCAAGTTGGGGTGCTAATCAGCGGGCTAAAATTAAATTCTGATACTCATCCTTGAGGGCTAGTAAGCACGCAGCACATAAACAACCATCGAAGTTTTCGCTTACATATTGCACCTCATTTAAGTCTAGCTTAACAGAGGAACATTGACATTTAGTGTAGGCATTTGCCTTGCATTCGATACGTGATTTGCATCGCTCACAAGGGATGATTTCGTGTTTGGACATCTTGATGTTTGAAAGACTAACAATAGTTAATTTAACTTTGGATATCTAAAATAGCCTTTCTTCCAAAAAGAAAATCCTAAAAGTTTTCCACTTTTAGGATTCAAAAAACAAGATTTAGTTTTTCTATTTACCTGCAGGCACAAAATTCATCGAAACCGAATTCACACAATGGCGTGTATTTTTAGCCGTAAAACCTTCGCCTTTAAAAACATGGCCTAAATGGCCGTTACACTTTGCACACACAATTTCGGTACGCATCCCGTCAGGGTCAGGAATATGTCTTACCGCTCCTTTAATCTCATCATCAAAACTAGGCCATCCACAATGCGAATCAAATTTAGTATCTGATAGATAAAGCGGATTATTACAACGTTTGCAGGTGTACGTTCCTTTTTCCTTGTTATTTAAAAGCTTACCCGTGCCCGGGTATTCGGTTCCTTTATGAACTATTACGCGTTCCTCTTCGGGTGTTAATTTATTGTATTCCATCTTTTTTTCATTTTTTACCGTACTGGCCTTAGCTGACTTTCTTTCTTGACCGCAAGAGTAAAAAGCAATGCTTAACAGACATCCCAGAACATACAAAGTTTTTTTCATCTTGTTGTGTTTATAAACTTATATACGTTCACAACGTAGTATTTAGTTTTTCTAAGCCAGATTTATTGCCAAAGCAATTCAAATATAGAGGTACATTTGATAAATTTCATTAGATGCGATGAAGATTACATTCCTTACCATTGGGAAGACTGAAGACAATTACCTGAAGGAGGGCATTGAAAAATACCTTAAACGCTTAAAACATTATATTAAGTTTGAGATGGTAGAAATACCTGAGTTGAAAAACACAAAAAGCTTAAGTGAAGAACAACAAAAAGTTAAGGAAGCTGAAATAATTTCCAAAAACATAATCAACACCGATTATATTATCTTACTTGATGAAAGAGGAACTGAACTTTCATCGACCAGATTTGCGGATTCACTCAATAAGAAAATGCTTTCAAGTATTCAGCATCTTGTTTTTATAGTTGGCGGGCCATATGGTTTTGACAACAGCTTATTAATACGGGCTAATGAAAAACTATCGCTTTCCAAAATGACTTTTTCACACCAAATGGTACGATTGTTTTTTGTAGAGCAACTTTATAGAGCCTTCACCATTTTAAAGGGTGAGCCCTACCATCACGAATAAATATGAAACAAAGAAATTATCGATATAAAGGTATTGATCCTGATAAGGAGCAAAAGAGATTTTGGTTGATGATTGTAGTCGGCTTGCTGCTTGGGGCTATAATATATTATATATAAACAAAAAAAGCTGATTACTCAGCCTTTTTTGTTTTACTTTTTGGTTTCTTCACCGGCTTAGTATCTTCCGGAATTACTTCCGCTTCTTCAACAGGCTCTGACGGATTATCCTTCTCATCCTGAGAAGCTCCAACCTCCTCTGTAAACAATGGAAGATCTTTAATCAGGTTAAACCATGTAATAATTTTCTTCATGTCTGAAGCGTAAACCCTATCCTCATCATGCGCAGGGGCCACTTCTCTAAAAAACTTTCTTAAAGTAGAACCATCGCTTTTTGGATCGGGCATAGACGCTGCACTTTTCATGTTTTCTAACACGTCAATTAGCTTCAAATCACCCTCTTCACCAAAAATGGTAATGTCTTCTAAAGATGCGAGCTTCGCAGTAGTAAGGTTAACAATCAGCTTTACTTTCTGCTCGTCTAAGCTTTCAAGAACAAAACCTGTCTTGTTCTGTCCGATGATTTTATACAAACCCGGTTTCCCGGAAACTGCAACTAAGCCTTTTAAATTCATTCTTCGTGAGATATGAGATGTGAGATTTTAGATATGAGATTAGTATAGTTTCTATTCATACTAAATCTCAGATCAATTCTATTCTTCAATAACGTCAACTCCTAAAATTTTATCACCTGCTTTGATCGAATCTACTACATCAACATTCTCAATCACTTTACCGAAACAAGTATGATTACGATCAAGGTGTGAAGTATTGGTGCGGCTATGGCAGATAAAAAACTGGGAACTGCCTGTATCACGGCCTGCATGTGCCATTGATAATACACCTCTGTCATGATATTGATTGTCGCCGGTTAGCTCACATTTGATTTTGGTTTTAGAACCTCCTGCACCGGTTCCGGTTGGATCACCGCCCTGAATTACAAAATCAGGAATAACGCGATGAAACGTCACGCCGTTATAAAATCCTTCTTTAGCGAGGCCTAAAAAGTTAGCCACAGTGTTAGGCGCATCTTTGTCGTAGAATTCTACGGTCATGTCGCCTTTTTCAGTCTTTATTATCGCTTTGCTCATACGTTCATTATTTAACAAGTGGGCAAAGGTAATTATTTAAATACATTGACTAAGCAATTTTTAAAATCAATAATTGCTTGAAATTATATCTTTTCAGGTGTAAATACCGTTATTGCATACATGTTAAAATGGTTCGGGGTTTTACTTATTATAATCATATCGCTTAATACAAAAGCGGCCTCAATCCTCATCCCGATGGATGAAGAACAAAAGGATCACTTAAAAGCGTATGGCATCACTTTCTGGACTTTAAAAAACGGCTTTGAAGCTGATTGGTTACTTAATTACAAGGGAGGAAGTTTCCTTTTCAAATATGCTCAGCCTTTAGAGAACGAATGTAAATTAAGAGGAGTTACGTACCAGGTAATTACAGATTCTAAAGTAACAGCAATCTTAACCGAAATATCGGAACCCTCGGTTAATATGGAACTGGTGAAGCTTGAAAAGGCGCCGAAAATCGCGGTCTATTCTCCGAAAAATAAATTACCATGGGACGATGCTGTAACGCTGGTATTGACTTATGCGGAGATTCCATACGACATCGTTTATGACGAAGAAGTTTTGAAAGGCAACCTTCCAAAGTACGACTGGCTGCATATGCACCATGAAGATTTTACAGGTCAATTTGGGCGCTTCTGGTCAGCTTACCGCACGGCAAGCTGGTATATTGAAGACGTAAAACAACAAGAGGCGACGGCTAATAAATTAGGATTTAAGAAAGTTTCCCAGATGAAACTGGCTGTTGCTAAGACTATAAAAGAATTTTGCGCCGGCGGCGGCTTCCTTTTCGCCATGTGTTCGGGAACGGATAGTTACGATATAGCGCTTGCAGCTGAAGGTGTTGATATTTGCGAAAGTATGTTTGATGGCGATGGTGCCGATCCGGATGCTCAATCGAAGCTCGACTTTAGCAAGACCTTCGCATTTAAAGATTTCAGGCTTGACCTCAATCCTTACCATTACGAGTTTTCGTCTATTGATGCTACCGAATCGAGAATGCTGGATAGGACAAATGATTATTTTACGCTTTTTGATTTCTCTGCTAAATGGGATGTGGTTCCTACCATGCTAACACAGAACCATGATAAAGTTGTAAAAGGATTTATGGGACAAACTACTGCTTTTAAAAAGGAGCAGATAAAACCGGATGTTTTAGTAATGGGGCAGACTAAATCTGTTAATGAAGCGCGTTATATTCATGGTGAACTTGGAAAAGGACAGTTTACTTTTTATGGCGGTCATGATCCTGAAGATTATCAACATACAGTTGGCGATCCGCCTACTGAGCTAAAGTTGCATCCTAATTCACCGGGCTATCGACTCATTTTAAACAACGTACTATTTCCGGCAGCAAAGAAAAAGAAGCAAAAGACGTAAGGCTAAGTCAAAATTCAAAAGTGAAAATCAAAAGGCTAACGACTGAAAGCCTGTCATAAAAACTTAATGAAATTTCGGTTTTGGCGGAAGCTTGGAAATGCTAATCATAAAAATTCCAGGTAACACCAAACTTTAAGAGCTTATTGGGCATGGGATATCGATTAACCGTATAATATCCTTTGGATAACAGCCCCTGATTAACATAGTCGTATCGTAAAAAGATATTAGCTCTTTTTAATGCAAATTTTGCCCACACATCAACTATTGGGTAGGATTCAAACTCAACAGGATCGCCGTTGTAAAACTGACTAACATTTATCGCGTAAGACGGTGCCGGGAACGGACTATTCCATCGGGCATCTATACCCAAGTTAGCAGTAATGCTTTTGAAAATGCGACTTCCAAAATAAAAACTATTGTAAGTGTACAACTCAGGCGTTCTTAATATGCTGGTAAAATCCGTCTTTTGATACACTAAGAAATTTTCGAGATTAAATTTACCAAGTCGTGAACGTTTGGAAAGCGTTAGCTTAATTAAGTTTATGTTCTTATCAAATTGAGCCGGTTTAATCTGAAAGGAATCTTTGGCAGCCTCAAAATATAGGTGATTCGCAATTAAATAATAATCCGCCTTTGCACTAAATCCGAACTTCGGATTGATATAAGCGAAAGACAGATTACTTGTTTTGGTATTTTGAAAGTTCTCTTCCCACTGATGATAAGTATAATTAACCCGCTCATATATTCTTTCCGGAGATTTATTTTGAAGAAAGGCTCCTAGCACAATTCTCCCGACAGATCGGCTTAACAAAATTTGCGTCTGTGCATCGTACATAAAATCGCCCGCGTTTCTTCCTTGCGCAATTTGCTGTAGGTTTCCTGTTATCGATACTCGGTCACTAAACTGGTACCCGACATTGGCTTTAAGCGTAATATTTTGAAAGTTTGTTGTACTGTATTCAGTATTTGATTTTAGCGTATTCCGAAATCTTACAGTATCACTTCGCTGAGTAAACCAGTATAAATCGTGCTGCAGACCCACATCGAGCTTTAACTCATTTTTGATAAAGCTTACCGATCGTCCCCGCAAATAGAAACTGTACATAAACTCATTTCTCAGATTTTTAACATTTGTAGAATCGTTTGTACGTGGGACTGTATCATTCTTAAATCTTGGCAAAGCGATATTGACGGCGTCTTGAAGTTCATTTTTAAAGAACTTATAGCTTCGATTAGAGTAATTAAAAGCGTGTGAGATTCGCTGAGTTGGAAGAATATTAGAATTTGCTGCTGCACTATCCAGCCTTCCGATGTAATAAAACTGCTTAAAAAAGTATTCCTTATGCTTCCATTCTTGATGGGGAGATTCCTGCTTATCAAACCTTGTAAATCTGTTCCCCAATCTCACTATCTCAGTTTCCCTCCGATTAGAATTTGTAGCAATAAAGATTGAATCATTGACTATTGAACCATTTTCAGCCGCTCGTAGGGTATTAAAAAGTGCGTTTGCAAGCAAATTGTAACGCTTGTTTTTGGATTCGTACCAGGTAAACACAGCTGCATTTAAATGATCTCCTTGTTGATTGCGGTAAAACCCTTCCGATCCTACCCGGAAATAATTTCCTCCAATGTTCCAGTTAGGCTTAATATTTTGGGAATGTGTGACTCTGAATACTTGTTCCTTTAAATTCCCATTGATATAGCTTAGCGATGTAAAGGGACTTCTGGCGCGATAATACCGGACCGAATCTTGGGTTAAGCGGTACACATCCAGTGAATGAAAGCCCGGATCGAATCCAATAGTCGCCGATGGCGAATACAACATTTCCCGGTAAGCAAGTCCAAAGTTGCCAAGATTAACAGTCGGCCTTTGCGGCTGATTTAATGGATTGTAATTATGAAAGTTCCTAAATGTGGTGTCCAGTGTCAGTGTTTGGGTGCTATCCTGCAATAAACCAAGAGTTGTATACCGTATAAATTTAGCGGTAATGATAAGTGTATCACGGCCTTCGTCTTCGATCTTCCTTAAAGAATCGAGTTCCGCATTTACATCTTGTACAGGCTTTGGCTTCGCTGGTTTAATAACACCTCTTGGCTCTCGCATCCGTGGGTCTTCAGTTTGCGCATAAGTTGTTTCTCCGTAAAGAATATATGCCCATGAAAATACGACCAGGAGGATACGTTTCATTACAGAGATGCGATCAATTCTTTTAAGATTGTAGTTAGTTTTGGTTCTGCAGTTTCGGCTACCTTGATAATATCTTCGACAGAAACTGGTTTCAGATCTTCCAGGAATCCCTCGTCGGTAAGCACTGATATGGCAAAAACCGGTAGGCCCATGTGATTAGCCACAATCACCTCAGGCACCGTACTCATTCCAACGGCATCGCCACCAATAATCCTTAAATATCTGTATTCTGCTTTAGTTTCAAGATTAGGACCTGGCACAGAAATGTAAACGCCTTTATGGCATTTTATGTTATGTGTAACGGCGATTTCCATCCCTTTTTTAACTAAATCCCGATTGTAAGGTTCGCTCATGTCGGGAAAACGTGGACCAAGTTCTTCGAAGTTTCTGCCCCTCAAAGGGTTATCATGCTGGAGATTAATGTGATCTTCAATTATCATCAGATCGCCTGTTTTATAATCAGGATTTAAAGAACCGCTGGCGTTCGAAACAAACAGTTGAGTAATCCCAAGCATTTTCATCACCCTTACTGGAAAGGTGATCTGGCGCATATCATATCCCTCATAAAAATGAAGCCTGCCCTGCATTGCCACCACTTTTTTGCCTTGAAGCATTCCAAATATTAACCTGCCGGAATGAAACTCCAGCGTAGATATCGGGAAGTTGGGAATATTGGAATACATCAGCTTATGCTGAGCCTCAATTTCGTTAACAAGTCCTCCAAGGCCTGTTCCCAGGATAATCCCAATTTCAGGAACGAAATCGGCGATCTTACTTTTAATGTATGCTGTTGTGCTGTATATATTCTGCAACATAATTTTCGATTAATGCATTAAACCTGGCCTCATCCGGTTGATGAATTTTCGTTGATATCGGCAGGTAATAAACCGGCAAATCTTTTAAAAGTTCCGATGAAGTACCAGAGTGCAAACGCTGGGAATCTTTTTCGGTGGTGATGATTAACTTTTTATTTGATGTGCAGGATTTAAACTCATCTGCAAGTTTAGTAATATTTCTCTTGCTGAAGTTGTGATGATCTGGATAATCGTGGTGAATGATCGCATCTGAAAAGCCTTCAAGCTTATCTCGTAAAGGCTGAGGATTAGCGATGCCGGTCAGCAAAAAGATCGTTGTATCGTTGGTTATTTTAGACAACTGCTTCTCCTTTTTTGTATCAAGAGAGATCAAATTCCCATAATCAAGATAGGAGAAAAACAGACTTTGATTTGAAAGGGGTTTAACCCGCTTTATTATCTTCTCCCTTTCATTAGCTGACAATTGCGTGGGACATTTCGAAATCACCATGATATTTGATCGTTTTCGATTCGAAAACGGTTCGCGCAAATTGCCCGCCGGAAGCATCAAAAAAAAATCATTTAGACGGTTATAATCAAAAAGAAGAATAGTTAAACCTGCTTGTACCGCTCGATGCTGGAATGCATCATCAAGCACAATAACATCATGCTTATCTTTCAACTCATTAATTCCTTCAACCCTTTTCTCGGCAACGGCAACAGTTACATCATCAAATTTTTTTTTAAACTGTAAGGGTTCATCACCTGTATTCGCTACTTGATCATCAGGTTCCACCATTCTGAATCCCTTAGTCTGACGCCCATAACCCCTGCTTAATACCGCCACTCGTGCCTTATCCTTTAGCAAGCGTATAATGTACTCAACCATTGGGCTTTTTCCAGCACCACCCACAACAAGATTACCAATACAAATTACCGGAACCGAAAATCTTTCTGAGTGGAATATTCCTGAATCATACATTGCGTTTCTGAGCCAGATTATTGATCCATAAATAAGAGAGAATGGAAGTAAAAGAAGGCGCAAAAACTGCATGGGGGTAAAGATAACAATTACATTCTTTGGTTAAAGTTTGATAATAGCCTACCCTAATATTCATACTAAAATGACAAGCCCTACAGTTCTTATTGTACCGTTTGGCCTAATAATTTTATAAATTGCAGTATGACTAAGGGATTTTTTAAGGTACCGGCAGTAGCTAATGAGCCCGTTCTAAATTATGCTCCGGGCAGCAGTGAGCGCAAACTTTTAAAAGAAGCATTAAATACCGCTTATGCGGATGAAGCAGATATTCCAATGTACATTGGAGCTGAGGAGGTGCGAACAGGAGTAAAAAAAGAAATCCGCCCGCCGCATAATCACCGCAAGGTTATTGGCTATTACCATGAAGGAAACAAAAGCCATGTTGAAGATGCAATAAATGCTGCCTTATCGGCGAAAGCCAAATGGGAAGGCTTAACTTGGGAACAGCGGGCAGCCATTTTTTTAAAAGCTGCTGAACTAGCCTCCGGTCCCTACCGCTATAAATTGAATGCTGCAACCATGATGGCGCAGTCAAAGAATGCCTATCAGGCGGAAATTGATGCCGCCTGTGAATTGGTAGATTTTTTGCGCTTTAATGTTCAATACTTAACCGAAATTTATTCGCAGCAGCCACCTGTATCTCCAAAAGGCGTTTGGAATCGGGTTGAGCAGCGCCCGCTTGAAGGCTTTGTATTTGCTCTTACGCCGTTCAACTTTACAGCCATTGCCGCAAACCTGCCGGCATCTGCTGCCTTAATGGGAAACGTAGTTGTTTGGAAACCGGCTGATGTGCAAGTTTATTCTGCAAACGTTATTATGCAGATCTTCAAAGAGGCTGGTGTTCCGGATGGGGTTATCAATTTAATATATGTCGACGGGCCAGCTACCGGTGAAGTAATCTTTAATCACAAAGATTTTGCGGGCATTCATTTCACTGGTTCCACTAAGGTTTTTCAGGAAATTTGGAAAACCATTGGCACCAATATCCATAAATATAAAACCTATCCCCGCATTGTAGGGGAAACCGGTGGCAAAGACTTTATAATGGTGCACGGCTCGGCAGATGCAAAAGCGGCCAGTACTGCAATTGTCCGTGGAGCTTTTGAATACCAGGGACAGAAATGCTCTGCAGCTTCAAGGGTATATGTCGCGCAATCTGTTTGGCCGCAGGTGAAGGAATTTATGTTAGCCGATTTAGCTTCTATTAAGGTGGGCCCGGTAGAAGACTTCAGCAATTTTATTAACGCGGTTATAAACGAACAATCGTTTGATAAATTGAGTAAAGCCATAGATGCGGCAAAAAGCGACCCAGCCTTGGAAGTAATCGCTGGAGGTACTTATGATAAATCGGAAGGGTATTTCATACAACCAACGGTAATTGTTACTAAGGATCCATATTATCAAACCATGTGCGAGGAGTTATTTGGGCCAGTACTTACCATTCATGTTTATCCTGATGAGGAGTTTGAGAAAACACTTAAAATCATTGATAGTACCTCAATTTATGGATTAACAGGGGCCTTTATTGCACAAGACAGGTATGCTATTGAACAAGCAACGATCGCTTTACGCAACTCGGCCGGCAACTTTTATATTAATGATAAATGCACGGGCGCTGTTGTAGGTCAGCAACCATTTGGAGGGGCGCGTGGTTCAGGCACAAATGATAAAGCAGGTTCGATGATTAATCTGCTTCGCTGGGTATCTCCAAGAACTATAAAAGAAACTTTTGATCCTGCAAAAGACTATCGCTACACATTCCTTGAGGAAGAATAACCCTTGTGATATTATATTTACATTTTAATCGTTAATCAATTATGAAATACAAATTTATCCTCCCTGCTTTTCTTGTTGTATTATTTTTCTCTTTTAAACCCGCTGCCACAGACACCTTTGTTGTTGACAATAAAAACTCCTCGATAGAATGGGTTGCGAGTAAAATTGGCGGGAGCCATAATGGCACTATAAAAGTAGCATCCGGAAGCCTTGTGTTTGACGGTAAAAATTTGAATAGCGGCTCGGTAAACATCGACATGACGAGCATTGACATAAGCGACCTGAAGGGAAATTCATACGACAGGTTGTTAGGTCACCTGAAAAGTGATGATTTTTTTTCAGTGGCTAATCACCCGGCATCAACCTTTCAAATCACCAGCGTTACGCCAACAGGTACAGAACGGGCAAACGTAACTGGCAATCTTACTATAAAAGGCATTACAAATACTATAACTTTTCCTGCAACTATAAAAAGGCAAAAAAATATCGTGGTTGCCGTCGCCAAAAACGTAAAAGTTGACCGTACGAAATATGGAATCAAATATCGCTCGAAGAACTTTTTTGGAGATATTGGAGATAAGGCAATTGACGATGATTTCGAAATCTCCTTCAACCTAATTGCCAAGAAATAATCTCAAATATTAAACAGGCAGTATTTTAAAAGCACCATCTTGTTCTGCAACTTTTGAAATGGGCTGGCTCTTAGCGTGATAATACAAGCAAGTCCAGTTGTGCTGTGCAGCTAGTTGACCGAAACTTTCACGCAGTTCCATAGAACGGGCACCGTCGAAATCGTATTTGGCTTTAAACTTTCTAAGCAGTTGTTCGGGTTCGGGTAAAACATCGGCACCAAAAAAAATGCTTTCGCCTTGCTCTTCAATTAAAAATACCTGATGAAATTCGCAGTGGCCACCGGTTAATTCATAGCTGACTGCATCTGTCAAGTTTCCATTTCCTTCGATAAAGTGAATGCTTCCGCTGCGCTGTACCACATCGAATATTTCAGTTCGATATGATTTTGAACTTGAACTGTAAGCGGCTTCCCACTCCCCTCTTTGGATAACATATTCGGCGTTTGGAAAACTAAGCTCCCATGTGCCATTGTTTTCGTAGATCATCCCACCCGAGTGGTCGTAATGCAAATGCGACATAAGCACATAGTTCACATCACGATAATCAAATCCCGCTTTTCGGATATTTTCATGGATGACTAATTCGCCTTGAGCATTCTTAAAACCAAGCCCGGTATCGAGCACCATCAATCCCGCTGATGTCTCCAGCAAGAAAGGTTGAACGTAGACAAATAAAGATGCTGGCCGGTCTTTCGCCTGATGAATGGCCGGATCAAAAGGCAAAAATTTCTTCGAAGTATCTACAGAATAAGAGCCCTCGTAAAGCGCGTGTACCTTCACAAAAATGAGTATTTTGAGTATGAATTACTTACAAACAGATGCCGGATAAATTTCTATTTATATAGTATATTTACCCGTTAGACCTTAACAAAGATATGCAAAAAAGGTGGGCAGAGCAGGAAGTAACTAACCAAAAAGCTATTGAGGAACTCATGCAATCGCTTCAGGTTGAGGAAGTATTAGCTTCCCTTTTGGTGAGGCGAGGCATTACAACTTTTGAAGATGCACGCTGCTTTTTCAGGCCAGATTTGTGCCATCTGCACGATCCGTTTCTCATGACGGATATGGAGAAAGCTATCCTCCGTATCGAGCAAGCCATCCTTAATGAAGAGAAAATTCTAATATACGGCGATTACGATGTTGATGGCACTACATCGGTGGCGCTGGTTTATAGTTTCTTACGCAAATACCACAAGCACCTCGATTATTATATTCCCGATAGGTACAAAGAAGGCTACGGCATTTCTTTCCAGGGAGTTGATTATGCGAAGGAAAAAGGGTTTAGTTTAATCATTGCCCTCGACTGCGGGATAAAATCCGTAGACAAAGTTGATTACGCGAACAGCCTGAATATTGATTTCATAATTTGCGATCACCATACGCCAGGAAGCATTTTGCCCGAGGCTGTAGCAGTGCTTGACCCCAAACGGAACGATTGTGATTATCCTTACAAAGAACTTTCTGGCTGCGGTATTGGCTTTAAGCTGATACAGGCATACGCACAAAAAAACGACATTCCGTTTGAAGAAATTTGCTGCTACCTTGATCTGGTGGCTGTAAGTATTGCTTCTGATATTGTGCCTCTTACGGGCGAAAACCGGGTTTTGGCATGGTATGGTTTAAAGAAATTAAACGATTCGCCATGCAGCGGACTATCTGCACTTATTGAATTATCGGGTAAGAAGCAGTATACCATTACCGATGTGGTTTTTATGATCGGTCCGCGGATCAATGCCGCAGGGCGGATTGATGATGCGAAGCATTCGGTTAGTTTGCTTATCGCTGATGATGAAGTGACTGCTAGAACGCAAAGCCTTGCCATCAATATAAAAAACACCGAGCGAAAAGAGTTTGATAGCTCAATTACAGAGCAAGCTTTGGCGATGCTTGATAACGATCCCACCCAAGTTGAGCGGAAAACTACGGTAGTTTATCAGGAAGATTGGCACAAGGGAGTGATTGGAATTGTAGCATCGCGACTTACGGAGAAATATTATCGGCCAACCATCGTATTAACGAAATCGAACGGACATGCAGCAGGTTCTGCACGCTCGGTTATTGGTTTTGATTTGTATGAAGCATTATGTTCCTGCAGCGATTTGCTTGAACAGTTTGGCGGCCACAAATATGCAGCCGGCTTGACCATGAAACCTGAAAACATTCCAGCTTTTCAGCAGCGCTTTGAGGAGGTAGTGTCGCGTACTATTCCGCCTGAATTACTCATACAGGAAA
>DASVRX010000033.1:0-4027 GCA_036388375.1 Pedobacter sp.
TTTATCTGCCAGGCGCCCGCTATTAAATTTTTCTACCCATGCAGGCAAATTTGCGCGGTAGAAGGTACTTGAGATCCAGTTTCCGGTAAGGTCGTCGAACCAGTAAGCGCCGTCAGCGGAATGCCCTGCCGGCAATATTGCTCCACGGTCTTTCAAAGAAATTCCAATAACCTTAGATCGCATATTGGTAGCGAGTTTTAGTTCGTCGGAAATTGTATTTGAGAGTAGATTACGGGGAGACATTTTGCCCATTTCAGATGTTGTCCCGACAGACTGCACAGTTGAATCTGCGGTACAATACATCGATTTTCCTGTAGATTGGATGATCCAATCGTTCCCGGCTATGCCATTAATTGATGGCACTGAACCTGTATAAAGACTGGCATGCCCGCAAGCAGTGACAGTAGGAACATATGAAATCTGGGTATTTTCACAACTGAATCCTTCATTAAGTAAACGTTTAAAGCCCCTTGAGCCATAACGTTCGTAATAGCGATAAAGATAATCCCAACGCATTTGGTCAATTACCAATCCTACTACTAATTTGGGCCGCGGTATTTTCCCAGTAGTTGGTTGTGCTTGAGTATTTGCAAGAAAAGAGGTAAAAAGAACTAAAAGGAAATATCTAAGCTTCATCTGCTATTAATCAATTTTCACAAATCTCGTCTATCAAGATTTAATAAGCGTAATTTAATAAGAATTTGAAAAATAAAACCTGACGACTGGCGCCAGGTTTTTTGTTAAAACTTTAAGCTTAAAGCAAGGAGGAAGTTTGTTCCCGCTTGCGGAAAATAAAAGTTCTCCGTAATAGGTTCCCCGTACACATAAGTATAAGAGTAGCCGTTAGATTCGTACTTTTCATTAAATATATTATTGATTAATAAGGATACTCCCACCTTTTTAATCTGTCTTATTGGGGCATTATAAATAATGCGGACATCATTCACAAAAAATTTATCAAGCATCCGGTTATTATTAGATGTATTATCTAAAAACTGCCTACCTACATATTTAGACAACAAAGCAACTTCAAGTCGCTGAATCGGTTTATAAGCAATTTCGCTTGACAGTATAGCAGATGGTGAAAAAGCGATATCTGTGTTTGAATACGATTTAACTATCTGACCACCATTGTCATAATCATCCATAAATTCAGTAAAATCTTTAATCCTGTTACGACTAAATGCTGCTGTAGCAGACCATACCAACTTATTCGATACTCGCAAGCCACCATCAAACTCCACACCTGCCCTATAACTACCCGGCACATTTTGGCGAATATATTCTCCCACATCGTTTATCTTTCCGGTAGCGATGAGTTGATTTTTATAAAACATGCCATAGAAATTTGCGCCTGCCTGGAAACGGTTGCCACTTAAGCGGTAACCAGCTTCCACATTACGTAGTGTTTCATTAGCAGGCAGCGAGCCGGCAATGGCATTGAGGTAATCATCACGATTTGGTTCTTTATTCGCAACAGCGAATGAGGTATAGAAATTTGAGGTTTTGTTAATCTGATAAGTTGTCCCAATTTTTGGATTAAAAAACCAGGTGTAATATCTTTTATCGTGATTAGTAAGCGTTTTATCGGTTCCCCTGATAGCATAATCCAGATACCTGAACTGGGCATCATAAAAAAATCTCAATTTGCCCACTCCAAAATCCATTTTTGCAAAAACGTTGAAGTCTTTTTTAAAGCCATTTCCATCATAATAACGCTGCTTTACGCCAGATTTACTAAGTTGAGGGGCTGCGATTACTTCGCCAAAATGGTCACCGTCATACTCATTATAAGCACCACCGATAATTAAATTCTGCTGCGTTGTAGGTTTGTAATTTAATGAATAGGTAAGTCCATAAAAACCATTATCAAGCCAGCGGCGCCGAATTAAAGACGTCTCCTGATCTGGCGCTGCGCCAAATTCAGTACCGGTCAAACCATAATCCTCAAACTTTTGCTTTTCTTTAGATTCTTCGAAATACCCTTTTCCTTTGGTGTAATGCAAAGCAGAATTCCAGCTTAATACACTTGAAAATATGTGATTATATAATAACTGATAATGGGTTTGCTTGTAGTTGTCCGTCTGGTTATCGTACAAAAACTGTGAATAGGTGCGACTGTTCGAATTCCACAAATTGACTGAATCCTGCGGTGTATTATACAAATAACCCTGATTATTGTAATAGTGATTAAGAAGTCCGTTGTCATCTTTATTAAGTTTTGCTTCCGGCACACCGTTCCACACCTGGTAAGTTTTTTCGCCACCTCCAAACACGTTGGCCCGTAGCATATCCTTTTTTCCATAAAAAGCGCCACTCAGGAAATACGATTTCAACTTAGATGCTCCGCGATCTACATAGCCGCTTGATGTAATATTCGATAAGCGCGCATCGAACATAAACTTATCGGCAATCAATCCAGACCCTAAATTCAGGGTATGCTTCCGCGATGCGAAAGATCCTACAGAATTACTTAATTCAGCATAAGCCGTATCTCTTCGGGTAGTGGTTTGAATGTTTAAACTTCCGCCAAAAGCGCCTGCGCCATTTGTTGAAGTTCCTACACCCCGCTGAATTTGGATGTTGTCGACAGACGAGGCGAAGTCGGGCAAGTTAACCCAATAAGTTCCCTGGCTTTCGGTATCGTTATAAGGAATGCCATTTATGGTAACATTAATCCGGGTTGGATCGCTTCCGCGGATGCGAATACCGGTATAGCCAATTCCTGCACCTGCATCTGAAGTCACTACAACCGAAGGAGTTTGGTTTAACAAATAAGGTAAATCCTGACCCAAATTGTTCTTTTGCAATTCCTCCTTACTGATGTTCCGATAGGTAGTCGCTGAATTTGCACTTGCTCTGGTAGCACTTACCGTAATTTCATCAGTTATAATCGAAGCTGATATAAGCAAGAAATTGATAGTTTGATTGGAACTTAGTTGAATCTGTTTAGACACCGTTGCATAGCCAAGATGGCTCACTCTTATTTTGTACCCCGCAGTTTTTAAATCTGAGAAACGATATTCTCCCAGGTCGTCTGTTTGAGTTGAGGAATTTCCAACAACAACGCTTGCTCCTGCAAGTGGTTGATTGGTTGACTGATCAATAATTTTTCCGCTAATAGTAAATTGTGCTAGAACCAGGTTAGGCAATAGCATTGCCATGACGGCTAATACGTAAATCCTTTTCAATTTGAATATTTAACAAGTTAAACCATATGCACGGAGGGGTACGCGCATTCTTAACTTTTTACCTCCCTACGCCGGCATTATCCGGATCAGGTGCTTGGCTAAATTCCAGGTAGGCAGTTTTATTCTAAACTGTTACTCTTCAATTTACCAATGGGTATAATCTCAGCCTGTTTTTGTGTTTGAGAAATGGTTTAAGCTAGCAACAACCATCATCTTGACAAACAAGGCACCCCTTATGATGGCGCAAATGTAGTAAATTGTGTATGATTTGAAAGAAAGATTTTGGATTGTTTATAGAGGCCTAATTATCACCAAAATGCAGCAGTTATGTGATTCGCCTGCTTATAGCACTAAAAAAAACAAAAGGCCCATCATTACTGACAGGCCTTCGAATTATTCATTAATACTTTTACACAAACTTCCTCGCGTTGTTCTTCCTGTCACTCTCAGTAAGATAAATCTTACGCAAGCGCATACTCAACGGCGTAACTTCAATATATTCATCAGCCTGAATATACTCCATAGCTTCTTCAAGTGAAAACTTAATTGCTGGAGCAATACGTGTATTATCATCAGTACCAGAAGCACGCATGTTAGTTAAGGCTTTACCCTTCACCAAATTAACCACTAAATCGTTGTCACGTATATGTTCACCGCAAATCTGTCCTTCATAAACATCCACACCCGGATCTACAAAGAAACGTCCTCTGTCCTGAAGCTTGTCAATTGAATAAGCCGTAGTCTGGCCTTTTTCCATAGAAACTAACACACCACTTAAACGACCAGGAATAGTTCCTTTCCAAGGCTCATAAGCTTTGAAACGGTGCGCCATAATT
>DASVRX010000034.1:0-4108 GCA_036388375.1 Pedobacter sp.
GTGACCAGTGGAATATTCAGTTTTTTACTAAAGCGGGAAACCTCGTTCAGCGGCTCATCCCAGCTGTGCAGAGCCAGGGAGAACTTGGCCGAATGAACCGGCATGATGCGTTTAGCTCTTAAGTCTTTCCCGGCCTGGGCTACCTCTTGCGGCAGACAGTGGATAGCATGCCAGGCAATATTGTACTGTCCGTTTTCGAGTATGGCCAGGTCGATGCTACCAAAGCGTTTACCTATCTCGGCAAAATGTGAATCATAACCACTGTCGCCGCCAATGAAGATTTTCTGGCTTGGGGTCTCCAGCAGGTACGACATCCAAAGGGTAGTGTTGCGCTTAAAAGTACGGCCACTGAAATGACGGGCAGGAAGCGCATGTATCTTGAAATCATCATTTACCAAAAGGCTTTCATCCCAGTCGTGCTCAGAAATTGTTTGAGGGGCATATCCCCAATGCTCGAAGTGAGCACCTACGCCTAATCCGCAGACCACCTTTTTAACTTTTCCCTGGAGTGCCTTGATGGTTTGATAGTCAAGATGATCATAATGGTCGTGGCTGATGAGCAGGTAATCAATTTGCGGGAAATCATCGGCACCGTAAGTATTTGTACCTTCAAACGCCCTGGTAGTGCGGGGAATTGGGGAAGCGTTACCGCTGAATACCGGGTCGACGAGAATTTTAAGGCCATTTAGCTGTATATAGTAGGAGGAGTGGCCAAACCATACTAGCAGATTACTGTCGGCAGGAAGTTCTTTCAGATTCGTTTGGACATGAGGAAGAGGCTTTGCAGGTTTGCTGCGAGGGCTTCCTTTAAAGATAAAGTCGAACAGGACGCCCGGCATGGAATACCCTTCCGTGAGTGGAAGAGTATGGCTGCGGTTAACGAAGGCTCCGTCGCGGTAATTTTTAGACTGCTTCATACGTTCCAGACGCTCGCCCGACGCTGCCTGTCCGAATAAAGGCTGTTGGAGGTATATGATGGTGCCGAAGCTGATTAGAGCCAGTAGGGAAAATATGGTGATCATAGCGTATTTTAAAATTCTAAATGTTCTTTTCATTGTTTCTGCTGCCCTTGTTAAATCCTCTGATTTCAGCCTCCATTAATATATTCAATTTCATCTTCTGCAACCCTATTCTTAAGACGATTGATGCGGCTTTATCTTTTAAAGTTTTTTTCTTCGCTGCAAAGTCTTCCTCACTGGCTTAAGTTTGCTGTCCCTGGCTTAAGTTTCAGGGGCTGCCTTAGCTCAGGTACCTTAAGCTTTGCCAATAAAGGAAGTTTGTAACTTCCATTTACCCCGGCTCCGCGAGCATAAGCATTTTGCAAAAGGCGCTTGCTGGTTGGAGCTTGCAGCTCGGACCTTTTACTGTCTCCTGGCATCATAAAATTCAAATACATCACTTACCTTATATCGATTTATAATGGCGACACAGTCGCTGACCTCCCTGCATCCTCGTTATAACGAGGAGAATTTGGGCACAACGATGTCGTTTTACAGACTGCAAATCCGTATCATTATACGTTCGAAAAGATCATTATAATAACTCGACCAGTCACAGGTTTTTTAATAAAATTTTAATGAACATAAAAACACTGATACTAATTATGATCAATAGTTTGATCGTATTGGTGATCGCTTTGTTGTCTTTCTCGTTTTATAAAGAGTTTTCAAGTGTTTTGAACGATCGTATTTTAATGCAGTTGAATTCAATTGAAACCCTTGAAAGTATTCAGATAGAAAATCTAATCAATACAGAATGGGAAAATTTTGAATCATCTGAAGTGGATAGCGAAAATAGTGATAGTACCACTTTCGTGCTTCCAGATAGTATAAAAATGATTGATGGCATCCACGATCTTACCCCTTATCATAAAGATAAAAAAGCAACCATAGGCTTTGTTTCAAGTACCGAAAAAGGCAGAAAAATCAAAGTTATCGATTATAGCAACATACAAAACATTCTTTTGGAACGAACCGGTATGGGCGAGAGTGGAGAGACCTATCTTGTTGGCGAAGATTTTCGAATGCGTTCTGAATCTCGTTTTTTTTCGGATAAAAAACCTTATGATATTTCTGTAAAAACGCAGGGAGTAATTAGTGCGTTAAAAGGGATCAATGGAAGAGGCATTCTTGAGGATTACAGAGGTGTTCCGGTTTATAGTGTCTCCAGTCTAATTAAAATTTCAAATTTGAAATTGGTTATTCTCTCCGAAATTGATGTAAGTGAGGTTACGAAGCCTTTAGAGAGATTGAAGTTAAAGCTTATGACCTTAACTCTCGTCATTTTTTTAGTTGCTGTTACCCTATCTCTTTTCCTGACACGAATTATTGTTGACCCGATAAAGAATATGCGAAATAGCCTAAGGGTTATGGCTAAAGGCGACTATGATGAAACCATCGAATACAAAAGAAGTTCAAATGAAATAAAAGAAATGTTCGATGCGCTATCGAACCTAAAAGCTTCTTTACAAGGTGCCGTAACATTTTCTGAAGCGATCGGCAATATAAATTTAAATACAAATTATAATCCTAATAGTGCTAATGATGTCCTGGGGAAAAGTCTTTTAACAATGAGAAATAAGCTAATTGACTTTAAAAACCAGGAAGATAATACCAGAATAATGGCAAAGCGGCTGTTGGTGAACGGTTTGGAAAACGAAAGGCGTCGACTTTCGAGAGAGCTTCATGATGGTTTGGGCCCTTATTTAACTTCTTTAAAGTACTATATTGAAAATAACGTTCAAAATGAGTTGAAGAAAACTGAAATGAAGAAAATAGTGGATGAAGCCATTTCCGAGGTCAGATCAATGTCGAACGCATTGATGCCTGCTTCAATTGATGATTTTGGAATTGGCGTAACACTAACAAATTACATCGACAACTTAAACAGATCAACCAGTATCAACATTGAATATGAGGATCTTACCAAACAAGAAAACTCAAATATTACTAACCATCAAGCAATCAACCTTTTTAGAATAAGCCAGGAGCTGATAAATAACTCATTAAAACATTCTAAAGCCAAAAACATACGAATTACACTTTCAGAATTTGATGAGTTTATTTCGCTTTTCTATTTTGATGATGGTTCTGGTTTTAATATTAGCACTGTTAAACTAGGCTCTGGAATCACAAACATTAAAGAGCGTGTAGATATTTGCAATGGTAAAATTACGATCAATGCGTTACCCGGAAATACAACTTTCGAAATTGAACTACCCGTTGAATTATGAATGAGATCAAATTAATAATTGCTGATGACCATGAGCTTTTTAGAAACGGGCTTGTAGAGTTACTTAAAAAGCATGACGATATTAAAATTGTTAAAAGTATTGCTGATGGTTTTGAGCTTATGAATGTAATAAAACAGGAGTTTGAGGCGGACATAGTTTTGCTGGATCTTACTATGCCAGAAATGGACGGTTTTGAAGTTTTAAAGGAATTAAAAAGCTTAGACGTTAAAATAAAACCTATTGTAATTTCTATGCATAGTGCTGGTAACTACATCGCAAAATGTGCCAAAATGGGTGCTTACGGTTACCTTTTAAAAAACACTGATGAATCTGAACTGATCTTGGCCATCAGGACTGTTCACAAAGGAAAGAAGTATTTTAGTTCTGAAATCTCTGAGAAAATGATAAACTTCATGTCTGCTCAAAGCGTCAGCGAAAACGTTTTATCAAAAAAAGAGACCGAGGTTTTGGGACTCATTTCCAAGGGCTTGACCACAAAAGAAATTGCTGCTAAATTATTTGTGAGTTCGCGCACAATAGAAACCCATCGCACTAATATTCTTAAAAAATTTGAAGTGAAAAACACTGCCGAGCTTATAAAAAAAGCCACTGAAATAAATTTGATCTAAGTTATCAATCCAACACCATCCGTATAAATACGGATAGAAATAGGGTGAATTCACATAATACTAAACCCCTTTCATCGACTGTAAATTTGTTATGAACAATAAAAAAAACAGTCATGAAAAAAGCAATAGTAATTTTAGGGTTGTTTGTCGTTTCATTTGGTGCATTGGCCCAAGAAAAAAGCGCAGTAAAACAAAGTGATCTAAAAGGTCCGGAGTATAAAAATTTTAAACATTGGATGCACAAAGC
>DASVRX010000035.1:0-4346 GCA_036388375.1 Pedobacter sp.
GATTATGGAACGATTTGATTGTAAAACAAGCACCGATTCAGGACAGTAACGACCGGTACCTTGCTAATATCCAAAAAGGTGGAACATACTCAGTTGTACCACGAATTCCGGGCGGCGAAATAACACCTGAGAAATTGATAGTAATTGGTCAAGTTGCTAAAAAATACAATTTATACACCAAAATTACCGGCGGCCAGCGGATTGACTTATTTGGCGCTCATGTAAATGATCTGCCTAATATTTGGGAAGAACTGATTGAGGCAGGATTTGAAAGCGGACATGCTTATGGAAAATCTTTAAGAACTGTTAAAAGCTGCGTTGGAAGTACTTGGTGTCGTTTCGGATTGCACGATAGTGTATCGTTTGCTATTGAAGTCGAAGAACGATACAAAGGCATACGCTCTCCACATAAGCTTAAAGGCGGTGTAAGCGGATGTATCCGCGAATGCGCAGAAGCACAAGCAAAAGATTTTGGAATTATAGCAACGGACAAGGGTTGGAACCTTTATGTGTGCGGAAATGGTGGTTCAAAACCTCAGCATGCTTTGCTTCTTGCCAGCGATATTGACAAGGAAACTTTGGTAAAATACCTAGACCGATTCCTGATGTTCTATATCAAAACGGCTGATCCACTTGCAAGAACTGCCACTTGGTTGAATAAGATGGAAGGTGGTCTTAGTTATCTAAAAAATGTAATCCTGAACGATAGTCTGGGCATCTGTGCACAACTTGAAGAAGAAATGCAGGGATTAGTTGACAGCTTCCATTGTGAATGGAAAGAGGTTGTTGAGAACGAAGAGCTACGCAAAAGATTTGTTCATTTCGTTAATGCTCCGGAAGATAAAGACCCATCGGTAATATTTGACCCTATGCGTGAGCAGGTTAAAGCAAAAGAATGGTAGATGGAAATTAGTCTACAAAACGATAGCAATATGGATATAGCAATAGATACTTTAAAATGGATTTTGGCTTGCACCACTTCGGATGTGCCGGAAAACGGTGGAGCTTGTGTTAAACACGGCGATGAACAAATCGCGCTTTTCAACTTCACCCGTCGCAACGAGTGGTATGCTACCCAGAATCTTTGTCCCCATAAACAACAGATGGCTTTAGCGAGGGGCATGATTGGAAGCACGGGCGAAGATTGCGAACCCAAAGTAGCTTGTCCATTTCACAAAAAAACTTTTTCGTTAATCTCCGGCGAATGTCTTAGCGGAGAAGAGTACGAGATCAAAACATATCCGGTTAGAGTTATTGATGATAAGGTCTATATCGGAATAAAGGGAACGGTTTAGTTGAACTGTTGTTGTTAATAAAGGACCCGGTAGCAGTACCGGGTTTTTGTGTTAGGGAATACATTATTATCATAACAACTAATTAACGTCTAGGTAAAGTTAGATGCTGTACTTTAACCATGCCTAAAAGAGATGTTGATTTAGTAATACTATCTGATATACATCTGGGAACTTATGGCTGCCGTGCCAAAGAGTTACTTCAGTATCTAAAAAGTATAAACCCAAAAGCCATCGTCTTGAACGGCGACATTATTGATATATGGCAGTTTAGTAAGTCGTACTGGCCCGAAAGCCACATGAAAGTGGTAAGGCGGCTAATGAAATTTGTTACCGAAAACACTCCGGTTTATTACCTTACGGGAAACCATGATGAGATGCTTAGAAAATTTGCCGACATGGAAGTTGGCAGCTTTAAACTTCTAAATAAACTGGTATTAAATCTCGACGGAAAAAAAGCCTGGATTTTTCACGGCGACGTTTTTGATGTAACCATGCAAAACTCAAAATGGCTGGCCAAACTCGGAGCCGTTGGTTACGACAGCCTTATTTTAATTAACAGTTTTGTGAATTGGTGCCTCACGCTGATGGGTCGGGAAAAAATGAGCTTTTCCAAACGTATCAAAGCACAATTTAAAGACGCCGTAAAATTCATTAACAAGTTTGAGATAACGGCGGCTGAACTGGCTATTGAAAGCGAGTACAGTTATGTAGTGTGCGGACATATTCACCAGCCGGAGATCCGTAAAATAGATACTGACGAAGGTTCTGTACTATATCTTAATTCCGGCGATTGGGTTGAAAACCTAACATCTTTAGAATATCATGAGGGTGAGTGGACGATATTTAAGCACGAACATAAAGAGTTTGAGTCTGAGACAAGCGATAGCCTAGATACCAATGACTCTCAGAATTTAAACGATATGCTCAATATCAAAAGTTTGCTTCAAAGCATTAAAGAACCGGGCTAATTTCTTTAGAATATGGGAAGTTTACATGCTTCGCAACAATATTGTCGATAATTTGCTGTGTGATATCCGGATAATTAACCGAAATTATCTTTCCATGCTCCATCCATCCCCGGATAACCGGCTCACTCTTTTCCTTTAAATTTTTCACTACCTGAACCCCTAAAGCTTTCAAGGCAGCAGCATTTAAATGCTGCTCATACTGATTCTTCATTGGTATAACCAACAACTTCTTTCCCAGGAACAACGCTTCCGCAGGAGTTTCAAACCCTGCACCACATAACACACCTGTTGATGCGGCCATGCTTGCAGTAAACCGATTGTTATCGATCGGATAAATGGTTATATTCTTAGATTTGTATTCCTTTTTATTGTGTTTGGAGAAAACTTCCCATTTTGCATCCTTGTACACTGATAATTGTTTGATCAAACGTTTATCATCATAGGAAGGCAAATAAACGGTATAGTGACCCTCGTCTGAAACCTGATGTTCTCTAACCTGTTTTCGGATTACCGGTGTGAAAATCGTTTCACCATCGCCCGAAAAGTGAAAACCATATTTAATATCGGCTGGTGAATAATGTTCGAGGATGAGTTTGCCAATTCTGTCGATATATTCAGGTAACGCATGGCCTTTAGCTAATACAGCAGCCTGGTGACTCAAACTTATACATGGAATATTTTTAAAGTAACAGGCCCATGCCGATACAGGTTCAAAATCATTAATTATCAGGTTATAGCTCTCAATCGGTAAATCATTTATGTTTTTAACAAATTTCCTGAGATTGGTTTTGGCAAAGGTTTTCCAAAGGTTTACACCGCCGCTTTTGCCGAAAATAAAACTTAAGCCTCTGAACTGATAGGTTATTGGAAAAGGCAAATCAAGATCTCCCTGAATACCACTTACAAGGATATCAACTTCGCCATGTTTTTGAAGACAGGGAATAATATCCATTGCCCTGCTTAGATGACCATTACCAGTGCCTTGAATTGCGTAAAGAATCTTCATATAAGTAAGTGTAAACCATCATTTATCTGTATAAAAGTACTGATGCGCGTAAATATCAATTATCTGCATCACTTAGATGTTATTTAAACATTAAATCTTATGGCATTATAATCAATGTTTAGTTCTGCGCTAGCTCATAAGACTAATAATCCCCTGCATAATTGCAGGGTTTCAAAAAAAACATTACCCTTTCATTAATTTATTTAAAACTTTACATGTCGGCAACTTTGTCTCCCTATTAAGCATTCAAGGCTTTGTTAACTTTATAATAAGCAACAGATCGCTTATACTACACTCTTATCGCTAAAAGCGCATTTATTTCTAATGAAGGAAAAAAAAATCTTCTCTGTTAGAAATCGAAAATTTATTGAAATTATTTTCCTAACACGTTCCTTACAATAAAATCATCTAAAATTCGGCTTTACCTAATGTTGCTTATTGAGTTTTGCATCAAATTATATTAGTTTGATGATGAAGGATTTTACAAAGATCAAAAAGCAACTTAAAGTATTTCTATATGTAACGGCGTTTTGTTGCACCGCCATGATTACAAATGCTCAGACTACAATTAGAGGTGTAGTCTCGGATAGTTTAAAGCACCCAATTCCGGGCGTAAGCGTTGTTATTCTGGGAAGTAAAATAGGGGCAATTACAACTGTTGACGGGAGCTATACACTTTCAAGCCCAACGGAATTAAAGCCTGAAAGTTTTATTCAGTTTAGTATTATCGGCTATAAATCATCCGAAGTAAAAATCAATGGTCGAACTACCATTAACATAACGCTGCTTGAGGACGGTGTTGTGCTTGAAGGAGTAGTTGTAACTGCATTGGGTATTAAAAGGCATGAAAAGTCTTTAGGATATGCCGCTCAAACCGTACAGGAAAACGCTGTTAAGGACGCAAAGACAAATAACTGGGTCAATTCATTATCTGGGAAAGTAGCCGGTTTGACCGTTCAAGGGACCGGTTCCGGACCCATGGGTTCTTCAAGAATTACTTTACGAGGAGAGTCATCGCTTAATTTAGATAACAATCAGGCATTGATTATTATAGATGGTGTTCCCGTTAGCAGTAAA
>DASVRX010000036.1:0-4295 GCA_036388375.1 Pedobacter sp.
ACAATTAAAGCACTGATTGCGAACTATAGTATAAAGATAAGAATCGAACTTTTGAATTTCAGTTAGTTCACCTCGATTTACCCAAATTTTAAGAAAGACATCTTGCACAACTTCCTCGGCCAACTCTTCCTTTTGAGTCAGCCTAAAGGCGTATGAATAAAGTTTATTCAGGTAATTTTCGTAAATTTTCCGAAAGGCATTCTCATCTCCGGTTGCGGTAAGCTGCAACAGAAAAGACTCGTTATATGAACTATCTGCTTTCACGAAAAAATTGATACGGGCCTTAATTGGTACTGACTAAGTTACAGAAAAAATCTTTTACAAGAGTTGCTTTAATTTTATTTTCGTACCTCTTGAGGATGATACTACCACACCCGTGGATATTCATATTACATGCAGTTTTATAGTTCTGACATAAAACTTTTTTTTGATTACTCACTAACCCTCTTTGTTTTGCCATTTGTCTTTCTATTAAATGTATGATGTTTCGGCAGTGCTAGGTACCTGCTATTAATATATTAATAATTTAAACTTGATTTAATGTCCGACAACCGCCTAAAATTTTTGTTTGCCCGTTTCGTTAGTGAAAGTTGTAGTGAGGAGGAGAAAGAAGAGTTTTTTGAACTAGTTAATACAGGCGTTTTTATAAACGAAATCCAGCAACTTCTTGATGAATATTGGCTTAATGCTCCTGCAGATAAAAATCTGAATCCGCTGAAAGCCGAAGCTATTTTCCAGAAGATAACTGAGAGCAGCCAATCTGAAAATGTGGTTAGACGCATAAATACAAAATGGATGTATTCGGTGGCTGCATCATTAATTTTTGTATTATTTTTTGTGGGATACTACTGGAGATCGGAAACTGAAAACACTACGATAACAACAGCTAAAAAGAAGGGAATTGAAAAAGTAAAAGACTTATTGCCTGGAGGAAATAAAGCTATCCTTACTCTTGGAGATGGAACAGTTATCACTCTTGATGATACCAATGAAGGAGTCTTAGCAAACCAGGGAAATATTTCTGTAAAAAAAACCAAGGATGGGCAGTTGGTGTACACAGTGAATAAAAATTCTAATTCAAAAGAAGTTTCAATAAATACTATTTCAACACCTAAGGGCGGACAATATCAGGTTGTATTGCCTGATGGAAGTAAAGTATGGTTAAATGCTGCTTCGTCAATTAGTTTCCCAACCGTATTTGCCGGAATAGAACGGCGGGTTCAAATAAAAGGTGAAGCTTACTTTGAAATCGCAAAAAACGCTTCTATGCCTTTTATCGTGTCAGCAAATGCTACAGAAGTTAAGGTTTATGGTACGCACTTTAATATTATGGCATATGAAGACGAAAATGCGATCAAAACCACTTTGCTTGAAGGCTCCGTGAAAATATTCAGCGGAGGTAAATCAAATATGCTTGTTCCGGGTGAGCAAGCTCAAGTAAGCAAAAGCGGTGGTGGTTTGAAGGTCACTTCTGAAGTTAACTTATCTGAAGTAGTAGCCTGGAAAAATGGAAACTTCGAATTTAAAGACACAGAACTTGAAGTGATTATGCGACAAATAGAGAGATGGTATAATGTAGAGGTAAGTTATGTTGGAAAAACTCCTACCGAGCAATTTACCGGAAAGATATCAAGAAATGTTAAAGCTTCACAAATATTGAATATGCTCGAGTTTGCTGGCCTGAAATTTAAAACAGCCGGTAATACAATCATTGTGCTGGGCGTCGACAATTAAAAAATAAACCAACTTAAATAACTAACCTGATTATTAACTAACCAACTTAAAATGATATGAAACGAGTAATACCTCATTAATTTCTCAAAAATGGTGGCAAAATTAAGCCGGACGTGTTGGTAGCACAATCCGGCAGTATTTAGGCACCATTAACTCAAACCAAAATTTCGACAGCTAAAGTTTTAAACCTAAACAATTCAAAGTTATGAATTTTAATTCTAAAGGCATGCCTCTCAGGGTATCGCCTAATCTTTTTCGACTTATATTGGCAATGAAGATATACGCTATTATAATGCTCGTAACGCTCTCCAATGTGAGTGCCAAAAGCTTCGGTCAAAATGTAAATCTTAATCTTAAGAACACCTCTATCGAGAAAGCACTCGAACTGATAGGGGAACAAAGCGGATACAGTTTTCTGTATAAAAAAGCTGATTTGCCGAAAGACAAATCAATTAGTGTGCGCGTGGTTAATGCTTCTGTAGAAGACGCTTTAAGGGAGTGTCTTAAAAACCAGCCCTTAACCTACCGGGTATTTCAGCAAACAATTGTTTTAAAACGTCAGCAAGCTTCGCCACAGGCTGCAGAGTTAGTTGCTTTGGATGTAAAGGGAACTGTTAGCGATGCAAACGGTGAGGTTTTACCCGGAGTAGGAGTGCAGATAAAAAACACTTCAGTTAGAACGGTTACTGATGAAAAAGGTAACTATAGCATTACAGCTCCGGACGGCAGCTATTCGATTGTTTTTACTTACATCGGCTTTGCCACCCAGGAAGTAGCCATTAATGATAGAAGTACTATCAACGTTACTATGGTTGAAGAGCTAAGCAAGTTAAATGAAGTAGTTGTTGTGGGTTATGGTACCCAACAAAAAAAGGATGCAACAGGTGCTATAACTTCAATAAAGGCCAGGGACTTAAACAATGTTAATGCGATAAGCATTGATAACATGATTCAGGGAAAAGCTGCGGGCGTTCAAGTTTTACAACGGACTGCGCAACCTGGTGGAGGCTTGGATATCGTTATTCGCGGAGCATTATCTCCGAGAGGAAGTAATGCACCTTTATATGTTATTGATGGTGTTCCCTTAACTACTACTGGCGCTACAATGGCCGCCAAACAGACTGCTGGCGGGGATTATAACATCGAAGGTGCGGATAGAAGTCCACTAGCTTCTTTGAATCCTAATGATATTGCCTCCATAGACATTTTGAAAGATGCAAGTGCCGCTGCAATTTATGGTTCGGCTGCTGCCAACGGGGTAGTATTAATTACCACAAAAAGGGGCGTTGAAGGAAAGCCGACTATAAATTTTTCTACCTCTTATTCTACTCAGAAAATGGCTGGTGTTATCGACGGATTGAACGCTCAGGACTTTATGACGATGGCTAATTCTGCCAGAAGAGAACGTTGGTTATTTGACAATCGTTATGCACCTTATGGGCCAACTGCAGCCCCTGCAACAGGCTTCGGGATAAATTATACAGACGCTGTTATAGCGTCAACAACGGAAAGTTATAACCATAACGATGCAATCTACCGCAATGGGAATATAACTGACAATAACCTGTCGATTTCGGGAGGAACAGAAAAGCTTAAATATTTCTCTTCCTTTAATTTTATTGATCAAAAGTCTTTATTGAGGACGACTGATTTTAGAAGATTGGGCGGACGTATCAATTTGGATCAAACATTTAACAAATGGTTGAAGCTTTCGGTAAGTACAGCATATTCTCAGTTGAATTCAACCAACCCAAGCATTGGCGGCGAGAGGATTAACATTAATTCCTCCAGACAAACGCAAGCCGCTTTATTTTTCTCTCCACGGCTTCCGCTTGAGCAAGCCGATGGAAGTTTGTCTGTTAATGAACTGCCTAAAACACCGAACCCGGCTGCATGGCTATATATGAAGGATCAGTCGCTTAACAGAAGGTTATTTGTGGCACCTAATCTTCAATTTAAGATCAACCCCGACTTTACTGCAAACATTGTTGGTGGATATGACAACACAAGTGCAGGCAGAGAAAACTATTCGCCTACTAAGGCTAAACTACCTGAACAAACTCAAAACAACTATGGCGCATTTTCTGAGAATGAAAGCGCTAACGTTAGTGTTGAATCTTATCTTACTTACAACAGGCAACTTGGCTCCGACCATCGATTAACAGTAGTTGGGGGGCTTGGATATTACAAAGCTTCTGGCACCCAGTTCGGATTAGCCGTTTTTAACATTCCGTCAGATGCGGTGGAGAATTATAACCTCGGCCTGGCTGCTCAAAGTGATTTAAACTCATTCTTTTCCGATAGGTTTGCCAGTACCAAAATGTCTCAGTTTGGAAGGATAAATTATGTATTTAAAGATAAGTATTATTTAGGGCTCACAGGCCGTAATGATGGTTCAAGCGGATTTTCGCCATCCAAAAAATGGGGTTTCTTCCCGGCGGTATCTGCTGCTTGGAGCGTATCTGAAGAAGATTTCCTTCGCGATAATAACGTTGTTAACAGTTTGAAACTAAGAGCAAGTTACGGAGCAACAGGTAACGATAGCTTTATAGCAAACAATA
>DASVRX010000037.1:0-5059 GCA_036388375.1 Pedobacter sp.
ATATAAATTTATTGAAAGGTTCACGGGTGATTTTAATGGAGACGGCATAACGGACAAATTAGTAGTCCGGAACACCGCTTCTGGAAATTCTGGACTCCCATTGAATACCTGGATGCCTTATGGCGCTGATAATAGTGCTAATGTCCATAGTTGTACCTTGTCATTTATTAACTTCGACAGTAGGATCGTAGACGCTTCGACTTATAATCGTGACCTTGGGGTAATTTCTGATGTGGCACTTAAAGCCTATCATGGAAAATTTGAAGGTAGTCATATTTATACCGCCGATGTAAATGGGGATGGAAAAACTGATATTATTGTTTTTAAAAGCGGTGCGATAAATAAGGTGGTAGTGTATTCACTTGATTTTAACAATAACCTTGTTCAACTTTGGGAAACAGCAATTCCATTTATAAAAAAAAATAAGGCAGGTCCCCAAAACGTTTGGAATATTTTTTATAACTATTTCGATGATGGGCGAACTTTCACGTTTCCTCCGATTATAGGAGATTTAAATGCTGACGGTAAAGCTGACATTGTGCTGCCGGGTTTAGAAAGATCAGTATTAATGTCCACGGGTATTTCTTTTGAAATAGAAGGTCTGCCTTCTTATTACATAAACTCCTATCTTCTTCATCCTATATTGCCAACAGATTTCGATGGCGATGGGAAATTAAATATTATGCGGTATCAGCGGATATTTGACCCCTCAAACTCACAAACCCGACTTGAGATAAATAATTATACACGAATATCTCCCGGCAATTGGAGCCATGATATTACTTCTACTAGTACTGAGGAAAGCGGCGTGTATGGGTATGGGTTAATAAGATTTTGGCCTATCATGGTTAAATCCAGTTCTCAATATCCGGACAAACCACAACTAGTTTCCTTTGAGATGCATAAGGCAGATGCTAGCTATACTTGTGGTGGCACTCAAGGTTTTGAGTTTAAGTTTAAAATTGGCTTCTACACAAATCATAAAACATTTGCTAGCAGTAAATTATTAAAAAAAATTACTCTTGGTAATAGTGTACAGGAGTTAATTTCATATAAGCCTTTGATTACAGGAAACAACGTCTATGAATCTGCTGGCCAGCTCTCCGTTTTTCCAAATTACGACATAGCTAATGCTGCCGGTCTAAAAGTGGTTAGCGAACTATCTCAAATAAGCCGCTCCCAAATTAAAACTCAGTTATTTAAGTATTATGGGGCTACATCTAACAGCGAAGGATTAGGATTTCAAGGTTTTCGAGGTCGTCTTCAAACCAATTGGTTCGATAGCGCTGCAATGATACTTTCAACAGTCACAATTACCGATATGCAGCTTCGCGGTGCAGTGAAGGAAAGTTATACAATACAAGGAACTACGTTACCTTCGGCTGTACTTCTGCCCTCGACCCCATTTGTAGATAGAAATTTGTACACCTATAATAATAATGGCGTCGACATTGCACTGCTACCTAACAAAGTTTACAAATTGCGGAACACTTTTGCCGAAAACATTGATGGCTTAACTGGTACTAAAACTGATGTATCGTGTCTTTATGACACTTACAATCTAAAGATACGTACAACTTTAGTTCACAGTTCAGCTTCTACTTCAGCTAAAACAACTGTTGAGCAGTTTGTATATGATGACTTACCGAATTCCGTCCCTTATTTTATTGGACGCGCAAAGTCTAAAATTTCGACCGTTACGCTTATGCCATCTAACGATGTATCCAGTTCGGAAGAAAATTATACCTACACGTCTAATTTACTGACCGTAATAAAGAAAAGGTCCACTAACTCAGGTGTAACATCAGAATATTTAACTGAAACCAATCAGTTTGATAGTTATGGAAATATTACAATGAAAAAACTTGCGGGTCTTAATGTCGCCGACCGAACCACGACATATCAATATGATCCAACCACGCATCGTTTTGTAACTCGCGAGACAGGACCACTAGGATTATTTACAGATTTTACATATAATCTAAATACTGGATTAATACATTCAGAAACAGCCCCTTCTAATCCCGGGATGCCACGAAAGAAGAAATATTCGTACGATACGTGGGGCAAGATAATCAGCACTGAGACTTTATTAGGGAATATACCCATGGAAACCCTCAATGACACTTATACAGTTTCTGATGGTGGCGTCGTGCGATCAACCGGATCTAATAGTGGCTCAATGACAATTACTATCCTAGACGACCTTGGCCGGAAAGTTCATGAGCAGTATAAAGACATTAGCGGTAACATGGTGTGCCTTACTAAGCAGTACGACATTAATAATAATGTTAGAAAAGCTAGTAAGCCTTACTTTGTAACTGCGGGCTTGGGTAATTTTACGGTGTGGGATGAATTCGATTATGACAAGTTCGGAAGAGTTTTAAAGCGTTACGAGTCGAGGTCGTTAAGCTCAAATGGAAAGACTACAACATTTGCATACTCAGGATTAAATACAACAGAAAACGACGGTAATATTTATAAAGCATATAATAAAGATATTTTCGGCAATGTAATTTCTTTAACTGAAACAGGCGGCTCTAGTGTCTCATATACTTACTTCGCAAACGATAATTTGAAGTCAATAGTTAGTAGCGGCGCAACAATAAGCATTGAGCAAGACGCTTGGGGGAGGAGAAAGACTATGGTAGATCCATCGGCTGGCACTTTTAAATATGTATACAATATACTCGGTGAATTGCTTTCGGAAGAGATAGTAAACAAGGGAACAACAGCATACAATCTAGATGCTTACGGCAGACTACAATCGAAAGTGATAACTGGTACAGGAACCAATTCTACGAGTACCTACACATATACCAGCAATAATTTATTAGATAATATCCTCTTTAGTGATAACACTAATGGGTACACCATTATGTATGCGTTCGAATATGACCCTTTCCAGCGACTGACCAAACAAACAGAAGCTAGAACATCGTCTACGGACGTATCGAAAATGTTTTTTTCCTTCTTAACCGAGTATAAGTATGATGGCTTGGGACGCCCTGAAAAAGAACATTTTTATGCGAAGGACCTACGTACAAATAAAGTAACCGATAAGTGGATTAAAACTGTTTATAAAAATGGCTTTAAGTACCAATTGTTTGATATGATCAATAGTATGACGGTAAGTACAAAGCTTTGGCAGACCAATGCGGTAAATGCACATGGAAGTCTGTTATTTGCTACTCTGGGCAATAACGTTAATATTGTAAATTCTTATAGTAATAAAGGACTGCCAACGGTCATTAAACACAGCAAAAGTTTAGTAAATATTATTAATCTTACTACAACTTTTGATCCAGTATATTCCAATTTAAAAACCAGAGGCAGTCTCAATTCCGATATTTGGCATGAAACTCTTTCTTATGATAAAGACCAATTAACTAGTTATAAAGACTTAGCAGGTTATCAAAGCCAATCATATAATCAGAATGGGACTATTTCGAATACGCCTTTAGGAAGTTTTACATATTTAGCCGACCAACCTTACACCCTATCTTCAATAACTCCGGCGGATCAATTAATTACATCCAGCGTATTAAACTACTATTCCGCAAGGGAGCAAAATGTACTGTATAACGCATTTAATAGCCCAATATCAATTACTGAAGCAGGGGTAGAAAACGTAGATTTTGAATACAATAGTGTTAATGGCAGGGCCGTAATGTACTACGGGGGCCTTCAAACTGCAAAAACAGATCGGATGTTGCGAAAATTCTATTCTGCCGATGGACAGATGGAAATAAAACGAAGAACCACTTCCGGCGGTGTAATCACCAATGATTTTGTAATGTACATAGGTGGGGATGCTTACACAGCTCCAATTATCTTCAAGAGTGACGGTACCACGAAAGGCTACTATTACCTCCATAGAGATTATCAGGGTACCATCACAGCAATTAGCAGCAGTAATGGAGCGGTTGTAGAGCGAAGGCTATTTGACGTTTGGGGAGCACTAATTAAATATAAAGCAGGTAACAATACTGTGTTACCTGCCTCATCAACAGGCCTTTTCATAGACAGAGGCTACACCGGTCACGAACATCTGTTAGGAATAGGATTAATTAACATGAACGGCAGGATTTATGATCCTAAGATTCACAGGTTTTTACAGCCGGACAATAACATTCAGGATCCCTTCAATCCACTGAATTATAATCGTTACGGTTACTGTTTAAATAATCCAACAAAGTATACAGACCCTACTGGGGAGTATTGGCAGTTTTTCTTGGGCTTTATATTGTCTACGTATGTGCATGGCGCGCAGGCTACGGGTAACGCGAATCCTCTTCAATGGAATGCAGGCCAATTTGCAAACGCTACAATGGCTGCAGGTATGGGGCCGATATCTGCATTTGCATCACTTACAGCAACTAATTTTGCTAATTCCTATATTGACAATTATAATATCCATCCAGATATTTCTACTTCCTTATTAAACCCAGTAATTGAAAATCATCCTCATATTACTTTAGCTCAAAGCTGGTCTGATTTTAAATATGGTTACTTGGGAATTGTTAAGAAAGCTGACAACGTACTAGAAGAGAATGCACATGGCGTTTTCCAGTTTGGACTTGACTTTTTTCCACCAGTCGCAGCGATTAATTCGTACTCAGGTTATAGTACCGGGCAAGATTTGTATGGTAATAAAATGGGCGACGGTGCCGTTGCATTGTCGGTAGTAAGTATAATTCCGGGGGGGAAAATCGTCGGAAAGCTGGATGATCTTGCTCTGAGCGGAAAAAGTTTATTAAGTGCAGGGGACTTACTAAGAATAGAAAATGCAGCTACAAGAATTAATAAACCGATTACAGTGGTCGGTAGTCGTGCAAGTGGTAAGGCACGAGCTTTTTCGGATTGGGACTATGTGATAGAGGGAGGATTGAAAAGCAGAGAGTGGTCTAAGATTAAAAATTCGCTGCCAGGCGCCCGATCTTTATTAGATAATATTCCAAGCAATATAGATATTTTGCGAGGCCCAGTTCGCTTCGCCGATCCTCATATCACAATTTATCCACGTTAATTACTACTGATATGTTAACTGTAGAAAAAA
>DASVRX010000038.1:0-2385 GCA_036388375.1 Pedobacter sp.
GTAATATATTTCCAGGTAGAAAAACCAAAGGCTTTTCCTACGTTTTTGTGGTCTGCGGGAATACTGGCTACTCCAAAAGAAGTATTGATAAGAGTTGGCCATAATGAGGTAATGGCGATAATAAATACAGTTGCGCCCTCAGCTGCCTGAAATGCAAGTAATCCCAAAGGGAACCATGCAAGAGGTGAAACTGGACGAAGGATTTGTACGATGGGATTAAACAAACGCATCATCACTTTAGAAGAACCCATTGCTAATCCCATAGGGATTGCAATTAAACTACCTATTCCAAATCCAAGAAACACACGATAGATTGAACTGAACAATTGGTTTCCGATTCCTTTGTCGTTAGGGCCACGATCGTAGAATGGCTCCGCCATCAATTCTTTAAATACAGCCCAGGTAGGTACTGGTCCCGGAATTTCGTTTTTCGTTACCACCGTAACCGCTTGCCAAATAAGCCCAAGGATAATAAGGCTTCCGAAAAATGCAAGGATGGTGTAAAGTGTGTCTAGTGTAAATATCTTCTTCATCTTTTCTGGTTTTAAAAGTGTTTAGCTTTTGCTATTAAAAAGGGGAGAACTCAACTCGCTCTCCCCAACTTGTAATCTATTTTTTTGTGGTTTTTAGATACGTATCGATATCCTTTGGATTGAACACTACATCATAGGTGGTTTTGATGGGCTGCATATCGGTTTGTGCAGGTACTCCCATTTCTTTAGCTACTTCTGCGTATAGATCATCGAGCGTTAGTTTCTCGGCAATAGCGGCGTAATTTGGCTCAGATTTTAAAAGCCCGAAGCGAACATATTGAGCCAGGAACCAGTAAGCGTAAACTTTTTTAGGCATTCCTACTATTCCGTTTTTGTAAAAGGTCATGTAGTTGCCTTTGTACTTTTGTACGCCTAGGTCGCAACCCAAATCGCTGCTGCCCAATAGTCTGGCTTCGATAATTGGAAGCGGAGCATTTACGTAGTATGGTTTTGTTAACCAGCTGGCTGCTTTTTTACGGTTACCCAGATCGTCAAGCCATTTTTGAGCTTCAATAATCGCTTTCATTACCTTTTTAAGATTCTCTCTCTCAGTTGAAGCAAATTTCGAATTCACAACAAGTGCTTTTTCAGGATGATCGCTCCAAAGGTCTTGCGAAGCAATATGCGTGAAGCCTACGTTTTGAGCAGCCGCTACTCCACCCCAAGGCTCGCCAACGCAATAGCCTTCCATGTTGTCTACACGCATATTAGCAACCATTTGAGGGGGAGGGATGGTAATAATACCCACAGACTTTGCATTAATTCCTGCAGATGCCAACCAGTATCTCAACCAGATATCATGAGTCCCTCCAGGGAAAGTCATTGCGAAAGTTACTTCTTTGCGGCCCTGAACTTTTTTTGTCGCAGCTGCTGCCTTGTTTACTTCTTTGTATCCTAAAAGGCCGCAAAATTCTTTTGAAAGCGTAATAGCCTGTCCGTTGTTGTTTAACATCATGGCAATTTTCATTTCAGAACCTGCTTTGCCACCAATTCCGGTATAAACCGAAAGCGGCATAGAGTAAAGGCAATGTGCACCGTCTAGTTCTCCTAGTAATATTTTATCACGAACATTTGCCCAAGATGATTCTTTGGAAAGTTCTACATCTACACCATATTTTTTAAACAACCCTAATTCTTTAGCTGCTACTAGTGGTGCGCAGTCTGTTAGTGGTATAAATCCTAGTTTTATCTTTTGTGCTTCTGCATTGATGCTGAAACTGCAAATAGTGATAGCTGTTAAAGCCGCCAGCCTTATAGTGTTCCTTAGTTTGGTACCGAATCTCTTCATCTTTTCTAGTATTAAATTTTAAATGGATTGTAATTATTGTTTGATTGCAACTGGTTTTGTAAACAGGAAATCTGGTTTGATATTAATCATCAGGTAAACGAAATCTGGCGATTTATCCGGACTAGCTATTGTTAGTCCCTTAGCAGTTGCAAGATTTTGTGTTGCCCAGGCATGCGAATAGCCGAGATCAATCGTAGTAAATTTATTGAGGGTATAACTTGTGGTTAAGTCTAATTCATGGGCGAGGTGTTTTCCTCCGACTTTGGGTGTGTGATAAGTATCAAACCGGTGTAAATCAGCGGCGATTGAGAATGTGTTGGCTGTGAACTTTGATTTGAAATAATAATCCCTTAACCCGCCCTCCGGAGATCCGGTAGGAGCATAAAAGAAGTCCATCAATCCCCAAAATTTGTGAGGTGTGCCATATAGCGGATCGAATCTTTTGCTTTTATCAGCGGGAGTGGTTTTAGAGCTTCCAGATAGAATATCAAATCCGGGCCCGACCATAAATTTGCCTTTTGAATAGCTAGCAGAAGTAGTAAGGTGATAGGCATTTAACCCCTT
>DASVRX010000039.1:0-3540 GCA_036388375.1 Pedobacter sp.
AGAAACTCAAGCTGGTGGATTGATGATGTATATCAAAAACTGGCAAACAAGAACATTACGTTTTGTGGGATGAGTCATCCTACGTTGCCAAAAGATCTTATCAGTAACACCCCTTTATTATATTATCGAATGCACGGCGAAGGTCAGCTGTATGCATCAAATTATGAAAAGGAACAGTTACAAAACCTGGTTGATACAATTAAAATCCGCGAAAGCGTACAGGAAGCATATATCTTCTTCAACAATGATATTCATACGTATGCGATTTATAATGCACTTGATATGAAAACGATGATTTAGCCTTTCTTAAAAGTTTAAAGTTTTGGTTCCAGACCGCAGTTCGTTTCCTTTAATTACAGTTTCAACTTTCTCAAACATAGCGTCTAACGAGGAGTTAGCCCTTGAATAGTTTAATTTTTCACTTAATCATCTACGCTATGTTTTATCATGACAAAAAACTCCAGTACAAGGTACGGGTAGAAAAACCGAATCCGCAGTTTGCAAGACTTTTGCAACAGGCTATTGGCGGTATCGAAGGGGAGATAAGAGTTTGTCTCCAGTATTTATTTCAGGCCTGGGGTAACCGTGGCCCCCAAAAGTATCGGGATATGTTAATGGAAACCGGCACCGAAGAAATCTCTCATATTGAGATGCTATCGACCGCAGTGGCGCTAAACCTCGAAGGAGCATCAGGAAGCCTGGTTGATAAAGTTGTAAAAGAGAATCCGGTGGTTGGCGAAATTATGGGGGGCATGGATCCCCGACATTATCTTTCTGCAGGGTTAGCAGCCTTGGCAACCGACGCAAACGGAGTTCCATTTAATGGTTCCTGGATTGTAGCCAGCGGAAATCTTGCTGCAGATATGTATTCAAATGTTGCTGCAGAATCAACAGGTCGGGCGCTTGCTACTCGTCTTTGGAAATCGACAGATGATGCCGGGATGAAAGACATGCTTTCGTTTCTCATAGCAAGAGACACAATGCACCAGAATCAATGGCTGGCGGTTATTGAAGAACTTGGAGGCTTGAATGGAGTCCATCCAATCCCTAACAGCTTCCCTCAATCTGAAGAAAACCAAGAGGTTAATTACTCGTTTGTGTCTACTTATACCGGAACAGAACCATTATCATATGAAGGATCACGCTTCACTAAAGGCACTTCTGTGGATGGGAAAGGAGAATTTAAAATAGTGAAGGCGCAGCCTCTAGGCGAAGAGCCTAAGTTAGGTGCTCCTGCTCCGGAAGGTTTTGCTCAAACTGAGCAAATGATGCCTAACGACGGAATTTTAGGAACCCTTAGCGACATGGTAAGTAAATAATAATTTATCAAAGCGCTATTTCTTCTTAGCGCTTTGATACTACTTTTTCCAGTAACTCAACAAAGAGCCTTCTGGCCCAAATACAGGATCTGTTTGAGGAATAGGCACTTCAGCGATATTCTTAACAGCACTTTCCCTCTCCCCCTCCTTGCCATAGTTCATATCATAAGATTTCCCTTCGGGGTAAGCGCCGAGGCAAAGAAAATCCGTACTTCCATTTATATTACGATGAGCAACGCCGGCCGGTATTATAACCACGTCGCCACGAGTTAATTCAACACAGGTGCCCTGCGTACCGCCTAAAAAAATATCGGCAGTGCCAGAAAAAACACCCAGAACTTCGTGCGTTGTGCTATGATAATGGTCGTAATCGAAAACACTGTCTTTCCAGCTATTAGTCCAGCCGTTTTGCTCAAAAAGATCCTTTATCGACTCTGGTTCATCACCTGGATGAAGAAATAAAGCACCTTTATAAATCAAGACAGGCAAATGAGGATTGTTAGGGAATATACCATCGTCTTCAAAAACATGTGTAGCAACATGCCCGTGTATAGCTTGAATTGTGTTATTCATAGTATTGGTATAACACCAAAAACTACTCATATGATTTACAAAATAAAACTATATCATTTTATTCCTTTTAATCAGATACGAATGTAGCACCGAATAAAACCCCGCATGAATATCGGCATTAACCAAATCAATTTTGTACTGAGTGCACCTTTGCTGAAGCTCTTCTAAAAAACCTGTCACGTTAGTAGTGTAAGTCTCTTTAATCTGAGATGGATGAACTTTTAATTCTTCCTGAGTTTCCATATCAATAAAATGATAAGGGCGATTTCCGAACTCAAAACCAATTTCTTTCTTGTGATCAAGAGCATTGAAGATGACTACCTCATGCTTATTATATTTAAGATGCTGTAGTGCTGAGAAAATTTCATTCAGGCTTCCTTCATTTGCACCACCCTCAAACATATCACTGAAAATTATGATCAAGGAACGTTTGTGCACCAACTCGGCAATTTCGTGCAAAACAGATGCAACTGATGTTTTAGATCGCTGCGTATTTCCCTGCATCAGCTTTTCCAATTCTGAAAACAAAAATTTCTGATGCACAGCTGTAGACTTTGCCGGAGTAGATATCTCCAACTTATCAGAAAAACAGCTCAACCCAAAAGCATCACGCTGTTTTTTGAAAAGGTACATTAGTGAAGCTGCGGAATACACCGAGAAAAGAAGCTTATTGAATTCCTTTCCAGGGAAATACATCGAAGAAGAGATATCAAGGACTAATTGGCACCTCAAATTGGTTTCTTCTTCAAAGCGCTTTACAAAAAGCTTATCGGTTCTGCCGTAGAGCTTCCAATCGATATTTTTCACAGACTCACCGCTATTGTATTGGCGGTGCTCCGCAAATTCGACAGAAAAACCGTGAAAAGGACTTTTATGTAACCCTGTAATAAAGCCTTCCACTACCTGACGGGCCAGTAATTCAAGATTTCCAAAGTCTTGCAGGTCTTTATAAGTATTCAGGTCTGGAAGCATATAGCAATTTACAATTTACTAAGTTATAAGGCGGATTTACTCCACAAAAAAACCATCCGAATTGCTTCGAATGGTCCTTTTAAATACTGAATATAATTATTGAGCTATCTGCTTTCCTAATTTCTCGGCAAGTACCGACTTAGGAACTGCTCCTATTTGCTTATCTACAATTTCTCCGTTTTTGAAAAACAATAAAGCCGGAATGTTGCGAATTCCAAATTTCATTGAAATTGCCGGATTATGATCCACATTTACTTTACCAACAACGGCCTTACCTTCGTATTCCTTAGCCAGTTCTTCTACTAACGGTCCAACCATGCGGCAAGGGCCACACCATTCTGCCCAAAAATCGATTAGAACAGGTTTATCAGATTTTAAGACTAATTCATCAAAATTTGCGTCTGTTATTTCTAAAGCCATGATATTTATGTATTACGTTATACTTCAAAACTAACTATACAAAAATGCAACCACAAATTTTGCAAGACAATCTGACAGGGGAATGATTTAAAAGAGAAAGTAAATATTGAAGCCTAAATTATTAATGAGTCCTCTGGTGCTGAGGTTGAATGATGATTGTTCACTATTTGTTTGACTCCCAGCATTTTTCGATTTATAGTACGAAAAATCGGCCGACAATAGTTGAACCTCGAAGGCAAATCGCTTTGAAAGAAAA